>JBMYQW010000167.1:0-10281 GCA_049601735.1 Spirulinaceae cyanobacterium | reverse complement strand
AAAATGGTTTCTTCGTGCCATTCCTCCATGACCATGTGTTCGAGGTCGGCACCCATTTCTTGCCCTAGCCCCCTAGCAAACTCCCCTGCCCTTGTTACTGCTTGCTGATACCCGTATATCTCATAGTCTCTTACGCCTTCGGGAATATCAGGTTTTAGGGTGTTCTCTGTCGAAACGGGGGGAAGGGGTTTCGGTAACGCGCCTGGGAGTTTAATTTCAACTCTGCCCCCTGCAAATTCGGGTTCGGGGGTAGGTCGGTCTTTCAACTCGTTTACGCGCTCTGAGACAATGCCCGTCCATTGGGCGCCCTCGATCGGCTCAATCTTCCGTGCCGCCATCATCTCTTGATGCACGCCAAAATACAGCTCGTCTTCGTTGTCCAGGTCGCGGCTGCGGCGGTGGGCCAGGGCTTCGAGTTCGGCCATCTGCTGGTGCAAGAAGGCGCAAGCGTCTTTGACATAGGCGATGTAATGGGTGTCGCAGAGGCCACAATCACTACAGAGGGCTTTGGCGGGGCGGGGTACACCCCGCTTGAGACCTTTGGCTTTGCGGTGGCGGGGTTCGGAGGCGGTGGTCATGGCGAGCGTAAAGGCGATTTGTAAAGTTGCAGCGTATGATTGCCTATTGTCACAGAAAAAATGGCTCGCGGTTCAGGAACAATCGTGCCTCAGCTCTCAAACCCGGAATTACAAACAGTGCAGGGGTTCTGTAATCCTAAATCCGCTTCGTGAACCCCAAGCCTGCCTCTACCACCACATATTTCATTTTTGGGGTTTGTAACTCGAATCTGGTCTGAGATTGCCTGCGATCGCTCCCTCGCTAAAATAGTCTCAGCCCCACAGGAAGGGAATCATGGTACAAACCCCAATCCAGCCCAAAGCGCTTTACCCCGATTCAGATGGTCAACCCATGGCTGAAAACACAGAGCAATATCGTTGGATTGCCAAACTCGTTACTAACCTGAAGCATCTGCTGAGAGACCAAGTGGCGTTTGTAGCAGGGGATTTATTGTGGTATCCGGTGCAGGTTCCTGAAAATCAAAAACCGCCCCGCCAAGCACCGGATGTGATGGTGGTTTTAGGCCGTCCCCAGCAGCGGCGGGGGAGCTACAAACAATGGGAAGAAGCGGGAATTGCCCCCCAGGTGGTGTTTGAAATTATTTCGCCGAGCAACAGTATTACTGAGATGTTGGATAAGCAGGCGTTTTATGCCCAGTATGGGGCTCAGGAGATGTATTTTTATGATCCAGACACCCGAAAGTTCTGGGGCTTGGTTCGCCACTCCACATCGGCAGCAGCTTGGCTGACCATTTCCATTGAAACCCAGCCGTGGACTTCCCCAGGTTTGGGGATTCGGTTTGAGCTGAGGGAGGCCGGTTTGGCGATTTTTTACCCGGATGGTGAGCCGTTTAAGGAGCCGGAGGAGGGTTTACTAGAGCGGGATATGGCGCGGCAGGAGCGAGATGCAGCACAACAGGAACGGGATGCAGCACAACAGGAACGGGATGCAGCACAACAGGAACGGGATGCAGCGCAGCAGGAATGGGCTGCGGCGCAACAGGAGCGCGATCGCCTTGCCGCGAAGCTAAGGGAGTTGGGCGTCGATCCGGATGGGGTTTAGAGCACTTTATTTTGGAAGCGTTGTCAATGCTAACGGGTAGGATGCCCACGCTACGGGTCAAGGAAAAACTGACCGTAGCGCAGGCTTCTTACTAAGCCGTCAACGCATAGGGATTCGTCAACCGCTCTAGCTGCTGCACCAGCAGGCTCAGAAACAAGCCCACATCTGTCACCACGCCCACGGATTCGACGGAGCCGCGATCGCTCAACTTCGTCACCACCGCCGGATTGATATCCACGCAGACCATCTTCACACCTGCCGGGGTCATGTTGCCCACCCCAATTGAATGGAGCATCGTCGAGAGCATCAGGATCATGTCTGTGCCCTCCAGCAGACGGGCATATTCACTTTGGGCCGTGATCAGATCCATCTCGGTATCCGGCAGGGGGCCGTCATCGCGGATTGAACCGGCCAGGCAGAAGGGCACGTTATTCTGCACGCATTCATACATGATGCCCTTGGTGAGCACCCCCGCCTCGACGGTCTGGGCGATCGAGCCATAACGCCGTACGGTGTTGATGGTTTTGAGGTGGTGGCGATGACCGCCGCTCACCGGGATGCCCTGCTTCATGTCTACGCCGAGGGATGTGCCCATGAAGGCTTGCTCCATGTCGTGGACGGCGATCGCGTTCCCGCCCAAGAGCGCCTGCACATAACCCTGCTGAATCAGGTAAGAAAGGTGCTGGCTGCCCCCCGTGTGGATCACGACCGGGCCAGCGGTAACGGCGACCTTGCCGCCCTGATCCCGAATCCGGCGCAGTTCCCAGGCGATTTGCTCCACCACCAGCTCCACCCGGCGCTCACTGGAGACCCCTGCACCCATGAAGCTGAATTCTTCCTTGCTAGCGCGTTGCTCCCGCTCGGCGGGTTTGCGCACGGTGCGTAGACCCTGGGTTCCCACGACCACTTGCTCACCCAAGTGTAAATCTCGCAGCAGTTTACAGGTGGCGGTGGGGCCATTGGGCTGATGGGTAATGGCGATCGCGCCATCCATGCGCTGGTCTTGGACGCGAATCCATTGGTCGCCCAGGCGCACTTCGGTGGGATAGATTGTGGTGACATAGAAGTCATCCGGGGCGACGCCTGCCAGGGGCACATCTTCAAGTAGCGCATTGCGCTCATCATCGGCCTGATCCACAGCGCCAATGCGAATCAGCTCCATCATGATTTCGGCCATCACCTCGCCATCGGGCGCAGAAACGCGCACCTGGGCATGGGAAGTGCTCTGACGTTCGGTTCCCAGCTCAAAGTTCAAGACCTTGAAGCTGCCGCCGCGCTCGACAATCAGATCCAGCGCCTGGTTGAGAATGCCGGAATCGAGTAAATGTCCCTGCATCTGCACGGTGCGACTCTGGACGGTCACTGCTGCATGGACATTGGGCAAGACGGGCTCGGTCGTGCGCAGGGTGAGGCATTTGGCCGCACCCCCGGCCTTAAGAAATTCATTCAGGGGCGTTTGGCGCACCTGGAAGCCCGCCGCTTCAATTTGGGCTTGCAGGCCGGTGCTGATCTGGTTCATGATCACCACGTCTTCGACATTGACGGCGTTGCAGGCAAAGTTGACCGCATCCCCTTCGGCGATCGCAATCCGCTTCTCAGCCGGAACACGCTGTTCGATCAGGTGGTTGGAATAGGCATCAAAGGCGGGCGGATAGTAGAGCAGATAACCGCCCTTGAGGGGGCAAAAGCAGGTGTCGAGGTGGTAGAAGCGACTGTCCACCAGGCGCAGCGAGAGGACTTCAATATCGAGCCATTGGGCGATCAGCGGGTGGGAGTCCAGCTCGGTGCGGAAGCCATAGCCAGCCCAGAGCCAGCGGCCTTCCCGGTCGAAGAGGGCATCCCCTGCGCCCTCAAAGGGCAGATCGGCAGGCAATTCATGGACGGTATAGCCCTTGGACTCAAACCAGGCTTTGAAATAGGGCTCTTCTCCTTGACGCTCGGGATGCAGAAACCGACTCAGGACGACCTGATCCCCGAGGACGAGCCCTGCATTAGCCGTGAACACCATGTCGGGCCACCCTTTGACCGGATTGACGGACTCTACGATCGCATGATCTTTAATCAGGTAATAGAGGTCATGCCATTGCTCGGCCGCGCGATCGCGGGAGGACTTATGCACATTCCCTTCCATCCAGGGGTTAATGACATAATCAACGTCATAATGCTCGGGCGCACACATGAGGATGCGAATCGGTTCAGACATGGTTGGAATAGTCGTTCGGTAGAATGAATTACAAAAAGTTGACAGCTTGACGTCCCAGCAGGTCTGGGAAAAAGCCAATCTTCTATTTTAGGGTCTCTCGGGACTGTTTCAACCCAGCACGATGGAGTTCTGAACTAAGGAGATTTGCCAAAAAGAATGTACCTCGTAGGGTGCTGTTAGGCGATAGCCGTAACGCACCATCTCAGCTTGGGTTGGTATATTCATTTCCAGAAATCGCCTAAGGTGGCGATCGCCATAGGTCTGGCGCAGCATTTAACACCAAACCACGAAAGTTTGGCTACAGATCCAGAATATGAGGACTGAGCTTGTCGTAAGCCTAATGGCTGGCTCCGCCTACGCTTCGCGTCGCTAGAGGGGAAAGTCCGGCATTAATCAATCGGATTTTATCTGTAGTCCTAAATGGAGTGACTTGGTATAAGGGCGCTTTGCTTCAACTCCAATTTGGGTGATGATAAAGACTTCCCCTCCGCTTAACAAGACTTTATATTCACGTTCGATTCACGAGATTGCTCTATGCTCAATCAACTCTCGGCCCTGCTGGGTCGGTTCTCCCTGGCCCGTCTGGGGCTAACCGTCGGCGGTTCCCTGGCCCTCTTTGGCTTTGTGGCCTACTTCATGCATCGCCCAACCCTGAACCTGATTGGTTTTTTCTACGGGATTCCCCTGCTGCTGGGGGGGCTGGCGCTCAAGGCCGCAGAACTCAAACCGATCCCCTACCAAGACCCCACCCCGGAAGCGGTTTTAGCCCTGCGGGAAACCCAAGCCACCGAAACCCAACAGCAAATTCGTCAGGATGTCACCCGCTATCGCTATGGCCAAGAGGCGCATTTGGACGAATCGTTGGCGCGATTGAAATTGAGCCCCACCGATGAAGAACGACCGGTGCTGGTGTCCATTAATGAAAAGTCCGTGGGCGATCGCTATACCCTCGTGCTAATTTTTTACTCCCCCCTCATCTCTTTTGAAACCTGGCAAACCCGCCAAGACCAAATTGCTCAGTTCTTTGGCCCGGACATCCGGGTGGAACTGACGCAACCCCAAGAAAACCAGGTGGATGTGGCGTTAATTCGGGTGTGACCTCAATCAACTCCAGCTTTCTCTTTTAACCACCCGGCAGGGCTCGGCTGGGGCAGCGGCATGAATCGTGAGCCATCACTTATGTCCAGGGTATCTGGGCATATTCCATAAGATAGTCCAATCTCAAACGGCTACATCTGTTACGAATTGTTTCTGAGTCCGGGCTAGAATACCGGGTGGTGTGAACTTTTATAAAAAACGATTCAATTATGCCGACTTTAACAAAACCTCAGACTTCAGCCGATAGCAAAGCCGCTAACGTACTCAGTACCAATCAGCAAATCAAGTATTTCCACCTACAGGCTGAGGTGGAGGTGCTCCTCCAGCAGCAGCAGAGCCTCAAAGTTCGTCGTCAACTTGAATCCCTCGTCAGATAACAGTTCAAACCGCAACTGCGATCGCCACGCTTCAATCTTGATCCCCGGTGTGCTCAAAACCTTGAGCCACCTTTTTTTTGCCCTAGCCCCGTCGGGCTGAACGCCAAATACCCGCGTTTTCACTTGGGCTCAGACCTGAAATCTGAAGAAATCCAGATTTAGCTTGCGTGTTTATACGGATTCTGTAAAATATCCTAGGTGCATTCTCGTAAACGCGATCGTTCAACTATGTCTACTCTGACTCAACCGTCTCTTCAATCTTCCGCGCAACCGTCCACGCAAAAGCTCAGTAATGCCATGCGCGCCTTTCATGCCGAGCAGCAGCTCAAATACATTGATCTCCATCAAGAAGTGGATCAACTGCTGCAACAGATGCAGAGCCTCAAAGTCCATCGTCAACTTGAAGAAATTGTGCAAGCACGGCTCGCCAGCGAAAGTGAGACGCTTGCCCAACCTGAGGCGCAAGTCGTCTGAGAGAGAGGGCTTTCAAGCTCATTTTGGGTCTATGCTCTCCGGATTTCGTATCATCCTCTGCCAACCTGGGCTCAAAACCGAGTGGAGGCTTCACCGAAGATGATGTTCTCTCCCACGCTGCCAGAGCCAGCGGAGCCAGAGCCACCCCGCGATCGCCCCCACGGCATAATGGGCAAAGTCGAGCCAGACAAAGGTATTGCCCAGGATTAACCGCCCCGGTACTGTTGCCCGGAGTGCCACCAGCCAGGGGGCTTGCCACAGTTGCAAAACCTCAATCAGGCAGGTGAAGCCCAAGACCCCGAGCGGGATTTGCCAGACGCCCTGCCGTCGTGGCCAAATTGCCACCGCAACAACACACCAGAAGACGACATAGACCACGCTGCCCAAAAGATCATTGAGCCAGGGGCCGACGAAGGGCAAAGGGACAAAGCGCACTGCTAGACCCAGGGGAATCAGCACAGCCAAACTGAGGACAGCCCGCCAGCGGGGGGTGAGACGAAATCGGGATGGCATAGCCTCAAAGTTTGATGGGAAGTCCTTGACCAGATCGGGAGAGGGTTGGGTGAGGGCGCAAGGTTGTTGCTCTTCTGAGTCCATACCATGCGGATCGGGTATGAGACCGGGTGCGATAACCAATGGGAACGGGTTAAGCGGGAAACTCCGTCATCTGGGCATGGGTTTGAATCTGGGCCTGGTGATCAGCGATCGCAACCCCCTGCACCTGGAGTGTCATGCCATTGAGTTCAAAGCGTTGCAGATTGAGTGTGGCGGCTGCCTGTTGGAGCAGGAGATCCGTACAGGCAGGGCTCGGCTCGGAACCCTGAAGATAGCGGGGGTTGGTGAGCGCGATCGGGGCTTGGGGCGACACATCGGCCTGCAAAACGGCAGTTTGCTGCCCACCCAGCGGCGTCCAATACCTGAGTTTCAGCGCCACCTGCTGGGGGGTGACCCACTGACCTTCTAGGCGATCGACTTCCAAGTCAGGTAAGGTGCGCAGGCGGCGACGAAAGGGTTCCGTTAAGAGCGCACGGGTGAAATTGGCCTCGGTGAGGACAATTTTGCCGGTTCCTTGGATCGGTTCAAGCAGCTCAATCTTTCCCATCAAAGCGCGTAGTGGGTTGACCGTAATTTCCCCCATTTTTAATTTCATCTGCGCCATCTGGAGCCCCGATCGCAACACCAAGCCGCTCCCCTGAATCGAAAGAGAAGCTAGCTTGCCCTGAGCCAAGAGTGTTGGTTCCGTGACAACTCTGACGGCGAGGTGCTCCGACTGGGTAAACTGGCTGGCGAGGGCCAATTCTGCGATCTTATTGAGGGCTTGTTCGCCCAGGTTATAGTTTTGGAGCAAAAACAAAGGGGTGTGGGGGAGACGTTCTAGCCCTCTAGTATATATAGATTTCTTAACAAAACAAATGTTTGTGAAAGCGAAGGGGATTGATTTAAGGCTTCGGTGACAGGGGATGGCAGGATTGGTAGAGGTGCGGCCAAGGGCAAAACATGATGAAGGATTTGGACAACTGAAATTATCCCGTTGCTACGCCGCCCACGCTTCGAGAAGCGCAAGGCGCTACACCTCAAACCCGCTCTCCTAAAGGGAGAGGGGCTTTGAATCTGTGCTTCGTATTTATGAAAACGGCTATAGATGCATAAGGATGAGGGAAGCCCTAACCCCGAATCACTGTGATCTTGCGCCCGTTCTCAGTTATTGCTGCTGCGGTGGTCGTTCGCTCGGCAATGTCGGGTAATCCGGTGCGGCGATCGAAGATCACCAGCCAACCCCAGTCCAAGTTCAACCCAGCGAGATAACCATCCAGTTGCTCCAACCCAGCCTTGAGCGGGTCAGGGCAAAAATTCTTCATGCCCAGATACTACTGATGTCTGATGAAGGAGAAGGAGCGCAGAGAAAATGGACAGATGTGAAAATCGGTGAAGCGTTCAACCTGCACGTCAACTCAGTCTGGCGAATCAGGAAAAAATTTCTCGAACAAGTAGAAGCTCCAGCAATAGAGAGAAAGCTCAGAAGAAAACCGCCCGTAGACCCCAAGGTGGATGGAGAGCTAGAAGCCCAAATCGTAGCACTGTGTTGTTCAGAGCCGCCTGAAGAGAGGGCGAAAACCCGGATCGCGGCTGGCGACGGATGATACGAAATCCGGATAACATAGACTCAAAACCAGCTTGAAAGCCCTCTCCCAGTTTGGGAGAGGGTTGGGTGTAGAGCTATGCTCTTCTCGAAGAGTGGGTACGGGGTCGTCGCTATTCTCTGCCCATACAATTCGGATTCAGTATGAGAGGACTCCTTAACTGAAACCCACGTTACTTAAGCATGATTGGCGATGGCTCACTGATAGGGCAGTGGATATTCTATGAGGTCAAGCTGCGAATGGCATAGCCCAAAACAATCCCGATGGCCATGGCCCAAATTTGCCCCGAGGCAATGAAATTCTGAAACGCGGCTTGAATTTGTCCCAAAACGTTGGGATCACCGACCGCCTGAGCTAAGAGCTCCAGCGGAGCTACACCCATCATGGTCAATAACATTTCACTCATCACAAACCTAAACCTCTCTCGAGTTGGCAATAGTTGAATTGTATCGAGATTTGCCCCAACAAGCTACGCTTCCCTAGAAAGAGGACAGTAGGGACTCGCGTTCCGCTGATCCCCTGCATCGGCCGCATAAAAATCGGGCTCGACGATCTGCCGAGCCCGACCCGTTGGGTTACTACTGGGCTAGGAATTTACCCTAAGCCCAATTTATCCCAGACCCGATCTACCACAGACCCGGAATCGGTGCCGGTGCAGGGGCAACTGCATCACGGGGGGGGAGAGTGGCTGGGGAGCTAGACTGGCCGAGCTGGGAGAAGACCGCATCGGTACGGCTGGTTTGGGCAACCGGATAGTCGGTGTAGAGAACACCGTAGTGGCGAGCATTCTCACAGACAGGGTTGACATTGTTGAGGCAGGCAAAACCGCTGGGCGCCCCCCCATTGTCGTAGTCGGGCATCGGGGGTTCGTGGCCTTCAGGAACGTCGTAGGGTTCAATACCACAGTTCTCGCTGGGGTTGTTGAGGCAGATCATGCCGTCATCGTACGAGAGACCGTCACATTCCAAGTCGTAGGCAATGTTGGAGGCATCTGCGGGGGCAAACTCATCGGGGGAGAAGAAGAGATCGCCACAGGTAGCACTCTGGGCGAGAAGCAGCGGTTCTTGGTGTTGGGCTTGGGCAGCAGGTGCGGCAAGCGTCAGACCGAGGCTGGCAAGACCAGCAAAACCAAGTAATGATTTGATATGCATTGTCATCTGGGTTTCGAATGATGGAAAAGCAGCAGGGACGATGCCTGCATTAAGGAATCAGTATAGTGCCTGTTTCTCAAAAGCGCGTAGGATTTTCGTAACTCTACACGGTTAGAATCCAGAACAGCTTAGGCAAAGTTGCCGCTCAGACGCTCTGGATGAGTGGATCGGCAGGGCTGATTGCTAGCATGAAAGCCGATTTACCCCCGCCCCATCCTCTCCCTTAAGAGAGGTTTTCGGGCGTTTTCGCTGGAGGAATCATGCTCCTGCGATGCGGCAACACCCGTTAATTGGCATCTTGCTGAAAGATGAAGGTCACTTTATCTTCTTTGCCCAAGGCGATGCGATCGCCCCCGCGCAGACGATGGCGATTACCGGGAAGCAGGGGCGTATGATTCACATAAGTGCCGTTGGAGCTGCCGCGATCTTCGAGGAAATATCCCTCCCCTTCGAGGCGAATATCGGCATGAACGCGGGAGACGATCGCCGAATCCGGGAAACCCGACACATCAATATCTGGAGCGACTGCCCCCCCTGGCTTACCGATATGGACAATGCCCATCCCCGGTGAGAGCGGAATGACAGTTTGGGTTTGTACGTGCAACATTTGAGCGGCCTGGCTTTGCAACTGGGTTGCCATCATCCCCGCTCCCGGCGCGGGGCTCGCAGCTGCCACGGGGGTGTAGACCGTTGGCTCGGGCGTTGGCTCGGGCGTTGACTCGGAATTAGGATCAGGCTCATGAACCCCCATAAAAACCGGTTCTTCGACCGCATTGGGGAGATTGGTCTGGTCAAGATTAAAGCCGCATTGCCCACAAAAGCTGGCATTGGCTTGAACCGTGGCACCACAGTTGGGACAGGTGGTGAGGGTGGGCAGGGGAGTATAACAGGCCTCGCATTGGGTTGCGCCGTCAGGGTTTTGGTGGCTGCAATTGGGACAGGCGATCATAAAAGTTGGTGAATCGAGAGGGGTCGTTTGCGCTCGTTGTATATCTCTATCAATATCAATAATAGTAAACGTGAGTTCTGGATTAGTGAAACGAGCGTCTTCCCCAGAGCCGTAAAAGCTCGTACCGATTCTTAGAAATTACGACTTCAGATCTCTGACTCTATCTAGAATGCTGTAGGGGCAGGTTTCAAACCATCCGTATGAACTTAAGCGTGAAATCCTTGATTCACAAGGCTTCTGGGGCGACCCACACCCGACCCACCCCGGT
>JBMYQW010000166.1:0-10324 GCA_049601735.1 Spirulinaceae cyanobacterium | reverse complement strand
AATTCCCGCAGTTGAGCCCCCCACAACAGCGAGCCCCGCGACTCATTGGAGCGCAACCGATTGGCTCATCAACCTCAAGCCCAACCCCACCGCTACCTGTCGCCTCTTTTGCTTCCCCTACAACAGCGGCAGCATCGCCGCCTTCTACGCTTGGCCCGAGGCGCTCCCCGAAACGGTTGAGGTCTACGGCATTCAACTCCCCGGCGGGGCCGATCGCCGCCACGAGGAACCGCCTAGCTGTATCGCCGCTGTGGTGAAAGCCCTTGCGCCCCTGCTTTTGCCCTACCTAGACCGACCCTTTGCTTTCTACGGCCATAGTCTGGGGGCCTTGATTGCTTTTGAGATGGCCCAAGCAATATATCAACAGACAGGACGTTCACCCGCTCATCTGTTGGTTGGGTCTTGGGGCGCACCCCATTTGCCCCATCCCTACCCCAATTTACAGCATCACAGCGATAGGGAGATCATCACACAGATTCTGCCCTTGGTGGATGTTCCTGAGGCGGTTTTGAGCAATGCCGACACCATGCGATCGCTCCTCCCCCTGCTCAAAGCGGGCGCTCGGCTCTACGAAGACTATCAATACCCCCCTCGTGCTCCGCTCAATTGCCCGATCACGGCCTTTGGCGGTGCAGAGGATCGCATGATCACGCCAGACCTGCTGCGAGGCTGGCAGCAGCAAACCCACGGCCCCTTTCAACTGAGAATATTACCGGGGAATCATCTCTTTTTACATTCTGCCGAGTCGATACTAATGGAGAATTTAACAGAATGTTTGACACGGGCGATCGCGATTAATGGCTCGGCAAAATCATATAGCAGTGGTCAGAAATGTTAAGACATCGCGTAGGGTGGGCATTGCCCACCAGTGGAGTGTCTCAAGGATCTAAAAATGTCCGAATCCGTCTTGAGTCCTGCTATACAAAAGAGATGATTTACTTTCTTGAGAGAAGAAAACCACTATCCTCGCCTTCAAGAAATGACTTTTCTATTAGCCAAAATACTAATTCTTGATACTCATCATGGCAACTCTATATAACAATAAATTCATCGGTTCCTGGCGCTTACTGGCTTGGTATAACAAAGATACCGATGGCAAAATGTATTACCCCTTCGGTGAAGATGCGGTGGGCTATATCATGTACGCTGCTGATGGTTACATGGGGGTGAACATTATGAAGCGCGATCGACCCCAATTTGCCGATAACGACCTGCTCAAGGGTAGTCAATCTGAACAGTCTGAGGCCTTCAAAGGCTATATCGCCTACAGTGGTCGCTATGAGATTCAGTCTGACAAGGTTATTCACCATATTGAAGCCACTTTATTCCCCAATTGGGTTGGTGTGGCTCAAGAACGCTTTTTTGAATTTAGCCCAGACCACAACCAACTGACCCTCAGCACTCGCCCAATTATGATGAGTGGTAAACAGCAAAGTGCCCATCTCACCTGGGCTCGGTGTGCAACGTAGCAACAGAGCCCTTCAACGTTATGCAGCGCCTCACCCTAACAGAGCGGACGCTTGGTCGGTACGCCCACCGCGCGGGGATATTGAGCGGGCGTGGGCTGGGTCTTGCGCAGATAGAGCCAATGGCGCTGGCTCTGGGTGAGGGGAGTGGTCAAACTCACCACCTCCAGCAGTTCACCACCAAGGCTTTGAATGATAGGGATGAGGGCTTGCGATCGCCCCTCCTCCCATTGGCCCTGATAGAGCACCGCCACGCCGCCGATCGCCAGCAATGGCAGCACATATTCCACACAGACGGCAGGCGCTGCCACGGCTCGGATCAGGGCAATCTGGAACTGCTCTCGATAGCCCGGATCTTGACCCAAGGCTTCCGCGCGGGCGGCGATCGCCTGCACCTGCAAGCTCGCCCAATTCTGCACCAACTCCTGCAAAAAGCGCACCTTTTTTTGGGTCGCATCGAGCAAGGTCACGGTGAGGTGCGGTTGCCAAATCGCTAGGGGTAAGCCCGGAAACCCGGGCCCGGTCCCCACATCGATCGCCCGTCCTTTCTCTAAATCCAGATAATGGCGCAGGGGCAATAAACCGGCGATCGCATCCCAGAGGTGCTTCTCCCAGAACTCCGTCGGCTCGATCAGGCGGGTCAGATTGAGCTGTTGGTTGCCCACCAGAATCGCCTGATACAGTCGCTCAAACTGGGCCTGTTGGGCGGCGGTGGGTTGCCATTGGAGCGATCGCTGCCATGGGGTGGTGTTGAGGGGCAGCGTACCGCTGTTCGGAGTCATCATCCTCTCGCCAAGGCGGGCGAGACGCCCGCGCTACGGCAGCTCAACCCAGACCAACCGTAGCCCAGGTGGTTGGTGAGCTGGGTCGTTGGCGTAGCCTCCTGGAGGGATAATCCGCATCCTGCCTGCCATGGCGCCAACGTTCTCGGGAACAGGTTTTGTACAGTACTCTCCATTTAGTTGTCCCGAGGCGGGAAGGACTGCTCCAAATGCCAAAAGGAAGAGCCCGGCCCCGAGGGACGATTGAGGCGTAACGAGAGGCCAAAGCCAGCTCCCGCTGAAGCGGCAATCACACTGGTCATCACCAAAGCGCCGAGGGGAAACTTCCGGGCGGCGTTCGCTGCCACGGCTTGCCGTTGGGGACGAGTCACCGGGCGCTTTGTGGTTTGGGTTTTTGCGGCTTTTGTCTTCGTGGCGGTAGTGGCCGAGAGGGGCGTGATCTTCGCCGGGCGAGGTTGGGGGGCGGGGACCGCAGCAATCGGCTCGGCAGGACTCAGTTCTTCCAGAGACCGAGCAGCCGAAGCGGCATGAAGCAAGGCGTTGAGTTCCCGCAGCCAGAGATCAGGCGTTTCGATGCGCTGGTCTTGATCGAGCGCCAAGCCCTGCATCAGCAGACTCTCTAGACCGGGGTTGGCATCGGCGGGCAGCGTAAACCATTCTGTGGTGGGAATGTGCGATCGCAACGGTGCTGGCGGGGGCGCATTGGCGGTTAAGAAATAGTAGAGCGTTGCACTCAGGGCGTAGACATCCGTTGCCGGGCTGACCCGCCCTTGGGCGTCATATTGCTCGGGGGCGGCAAAGCCTTGGGGCCGCAGATTGGCGTGGGTCTGGCTAATCTCGGGCGTCAGCATCAGGGTCAAGCCCACATCCACGAGCACCACGTCATCCCATTCCTGGCGGTAGATCAGGTTATTGGGGTGGATATCCAGGTGGAGCAAGTCGGCCTGGTGGCAAGCTTGGACGGCGGAAGCGACCTGGGCAATCCAATGGAGCGCCAAATTGGCAGGAATGGGGCCGTAGGTTTGGACATATTCCGTGAGCGTGGGGCCAATGATGCGATCGCAGACCACGTAGGGCACATCATCTTCAATAAAGTATTCCCACAGGTTAGGCAGTTGGGGATGATGACAGCGCCCCAAGGGTTGGGCGAGGTCCACGAATCGCTGCGCCAGGGTGCGAAAATCTTCCTGGTCAATTAAGCCGTCCGAGAGGGTTTTGATCACAACCGGACGTTGGGAATTAACCTCGATCGCCGGATACGTTGTGCTAAAGACACCCTGACCGATGGGTTCTTGCAGACTGTATTTATAACTGTTACTCATAGCGATGATTTAAAGGCGTGATAGTTTAAAGGCCAAATGATTTAAAGGCGAAAGGATCTTAAACGAAGATTTTTAAGGGTAGAAATGGGTTGGGGGAATGGCGATCGATCACAGATTGTAGAAGAACAAATTGCAGAAAAATAAATTGTCGAGGGTCTCTCATTAACACAGGGCAGGGAAACCCAGCCCCTACCAGTGAACGTGATCCGGTTGCCATTCCCACTAATCTTTTATGTCCCTTCCAAGGGATGGTGCTGGGCTAAATAGACGATCGCCTCTTCGCGCGTGGCGATTTTGCCATCTAGCCTAGCATTCAATAGATCATCTAGCAGCATTCGGTATTGCGGCCCTCGGGAATAGCCCAACTGTTGGAGGTCGTGACCGTTGAGAGGTGGACGCAACTGTGACCAATGGCTCAGATAACGCCACAGCAGCCGCCGCTGGGGACGCGGCAGTTGAACCAAACAAAGGATCAACAGTTCCGGGCTGTGGGGTTTGAGACGGGCGGCGATCGCACTGGGGGTGAGATCCGGTGGCCAATGGTTCATCTCCCTTAGCACTGTGCTCAGTTGACCCAACCGTTCGCCACTCGCGGGCGGCAGGTGTAGGGCTGTGGTCAGGGCGATCGCTTCATCCCTGGGCAGGGTCGAGAGCAGCAGTTCTAAACAGAGTTGCCAAGGGGTCAGGTTTTGCTCAGGAGCAAAGCGGCGCAGCCCCCGCCGGAGACGGCGGAGCTGCCGAAGCAGATCGGCTGTTACGCGCAGTTCAGGATGCAAGCAACGCCAAGCTCGGAGAGCTTGCAGCAGTTCGACGGCGGCCTGCCAATAGGGAACCGTAAATAGGGTCTGGAGTTCGGCCTGCAACCGGGTCGTCAAGGCCGGGGCTTGGGGATGGCGCGATCGCACTTGTTCATAAATGCCGCTGGCGATCGCATTGCGTATCCAGCCCACCGTTTCCGGTTCGACCTCAAACCCCAGGCGCACGGCAAAGCGCACCGCCCGAAAGATGCGGGTCGGGTCTTCAATGAAGCTATTCGGGTGAATGGCGCGGATTTGACGCGATCGGGCTGCGGCGATCCCGCCAAAAAAATCCAACAGGACGCCAGCATTCGGCTCAGTTATACCCAATCCGAACGCGAAACCCGAAGAATGCGCCTGAGGTAGGGGCTGGGTTTCCCTGCCCTGCGGGATCTGTGCTTCTGGGTGTAGATAAAGTGGATTTCCGATTAGATTGGGCTCGGTCAACCGAAACGCCATGGCATTGATCGTAAAGTCCCGGCGCTGGAGGTCTTGCCGAATTGAGCTGGCGCTAACGACCGGGTTCGCTGCCGGATAGGGATACACCTCCGTCCGGGCGGTGGCGATATCAATGCCCAAGTTGCCCAGTTCTGGATCATTGTCCCAGGTGAGCGCCGCCGTTTGGAACGTGCCATGGATTGTCAGTTTGGCGGCAGGATAAAGGGGGTAGATCGCCTCGGCCAGCTCAACACCCGCATGACTCGGGGTATCAACCCCATCCACGACCAGATCAATATCTTTGAATCGGAGTTGATCCCGCCATTGCCCAGGTGTAGGGGCTGGGTCTCCCTGCCCCTGCAGGATATTGGTTTGCGGCGCAGATCCCTCGGATTTCAACGGATCGCACGTTTGCGCCGCTAGGAACAGATCGCGCACCACGCCGCCCACCAAGTAGAGTTGCCAGCCCCGCATTTGGGCGGCTTGGGTCAGTTGTTGCAGCAGTTCCCAAGTGGCGGGAGCCATACGAGTGGCGGGCTCAGGGAAGTCAGCGGGGGGCTGGTTATCTAGGCGCTGCGATCGCTGCACGACTTCAACGAGTTGCTCTCCCGCCACGATCACTAAATAGTCCACGCCCTGCTGGGCAAAAACTTTGGCCTGTTCAGCCGGGGAAATCTCAGACGTAACCACCTGAATATTCTGGCGGCAATGGTTGGCGACGGGCGCGATCGCAAAGCCGTAGTGAAGGGCGAGATCCACATCGCGTTGGGTGATGATGCCCAGAAGTGGCGATCGCTCTTTTGGATCTTCAGTCGAGGCGGGAAGAACGATCAGGTAGTCTGAGTTGCTCTGCTGGAGTTGGGCTTGGGCTTGGGCGATCGTGGCTTGGGCAGAAAGGGTTTGCACAGAGAAATCGTTGTCATGTCAGAATTAGAGACATGATATTTCCATGAGTGGCAATGCAGGTTAAAGATTTGACGATTGAAGAGTTTAAGCATCTCATTCAAGAGACTGTTACTGATACGATACAAGACCTCTTGAGCGATCCGGATACCCATCAATCCTTGAGACCCGAGGTAGCCCAAGCCCTGATCAAGTCTCTTGACAATACTCAACGGGGTCAGGCTGGAGTTGCGGCTGAGGATGTCGCCCAAAGTCTGGGAATCGATTGGTAATGGCTTACCGAGTAGAATTCACGTCTAGTGCGATCGCTGAACTAGGGAAGGTTTCAAAAGAAGTCCAGAAGCGAGTCCTACGAAAAGTTCGTTGGCTTGGTGAAAATTTTGATGCGGTGACACCACAACCTTTAGCTGCCAACCTGAAAGGTTTGTTTAAACTTAGAGTCGGAGATTACCGAGTTATTTATTCCTGGGATAGCGATAGCCAATGCATCACGATTCACAAAGTTGGGCATCGACGTGATATCTACACTGACTGAGGTTTTCTCAATTAGCCCACCAGCAAACTCTCCTCCGGATACTTCACCTGACTTGGCGAAGGATCGCCGACGATCGCCGCCATCAGGACTAAAATACCCACCCGACCGATGTACATAGTGACAATCAAAATGCCTTGGCCCCAAGCGGAAATCTGGGCGGTGATGCCTGTCGAGAGCCCAACTGTAGCAAAGGCCGAAACCGCCTCAAAAAACAGGTGCAAAAACGGGAACTTCTGGGACTCTGTCATTGCCAGGAGCAAGGTGACGATCGCCACCGTCACCGCCGAACCCATCAGCACCGCGATCGCCTTAAAAATAAGGGTATTCGAGAGCGCCCGCCCATACATCACCACCCGTTCGCGGCCCTGGAGCGTAGCGCGAGTGCAACTGAGCAAGATGCGCAGGGTGGTCGTTTTTAAGCCGCCACCCGTCCCGCTCGGGCTGGCCCCGATCGCCATCAGCACAATCGACACAATTAACGCCGCATCGCCCATTTGGCCAAAATCAAGCGTGTTGAAGCCAGCGGTTCGCGTGGTGACAGACTGGAACCCTACCGTGAGCACCTGCTCCGACCAAGACAAGCTGCCCAAGGTATTGGGGTTTTGCCATTCCGTCAGGGCAAAGGCCAAGCCACCCAGTAGCAAGAGCGCAAACGTTGTGCTGACCACAACCTTGAAGTTGAGCGAAAAGCGTCGGCGTACGACTTGATTCAGGCTCCGTCCCCAGAGAAACAGCTCCAAAATGACCTCATAGCCGATGCCGCCAAAGATGATCAAGCCCGAAATCACAGTATTCAGCAGCCAATGGCTCTGGTAAGACACCAGGCTATCGGCAAACAGACTAAAGCCCGCATTGTTCCAGGCGCTGATGCTATGGAACGTCGCCAGCCACAGCCCGCGCCGTACCCCATATTCGGTGGCAAAGGTGTGCAGGAGCCCGATGATGCCCAGCAGTTCAAAGGACAGCGTCACCGCCAAGATCGAGCGCATGAGGGTACGACTGCCTTGGGCAAAAGGGCGATCGTAGGAGGATTTGATCGCCACTTTTTGGCGTAGGTCAAACTTACGCCGTAGCACCAGCATCAAAAAGGTACTCGTGGTCATGTAGCCGAGACCCCCAATCTGGATCAGCGCCAGGATGAAGAGCTGGCCCCAGGCAGAAAAATGTGTCCCGGTATCCACGACAATCAAGCCCGTGACACAAACGGCTGAGGTGGCGGTGAAGAGGGCGACCAGGGGTGAATGACCGTCACCGCTACTGAGCGAGAAGGGCAACATTAACAACCCTGTGCCCAGGAGAATCACTGCCGCAAACCCCAAGCAAATCGTCCGGGCGATGGTCATTGAGGCTTATCGGTGGAGGTGGATGGGGCGATCGCTTGCGGTAGAGACATTGGTGGATCTTGATGTCGTTGGGATATTGATGCCATTGGCAATGAATTCAGCTCAGATGCCCTTCAAGCTCAGGCTTAACCACATACTCTAACCCAAATGTAGGCGGTTAAAATCGGGGAGAGCGGCAGGATGTACTGGCGGCGGAGTATTCACTCCGCTGGGCGATCGAGGGGGAATCGATCCAAGACCAGTGCCAAGCCTCGTCTTACTGACCGCTCCCCCTCGCCCGATCGCCCGCCCGATCGTTCGGTTGTGAGGCAAGGTCTCATCTGGGTTTGAGCAGCAAGAGCAGCCAACGTCTTGACAGATCAAGATTATGTAGTATTATTGTAGTATGATTCTCTCTACCTAAAGATTGATAGACAGACATTCTCATGGCGGTTACAATTGTTTACATTAACTCCGCTAACGAAGTGCAGCCTTTATTACAGTTGATTACAATTCCTCACTCTAAACTAGGGAAATTCAATGTTTGTCCCGAAATCTGCTGCGATCGCACGCCTAAGACTGGCCATCCATTAACTGCAGAAATCTGGTGAAGCGACACCCGTCCTGTCCCAACTCTGCCAGCCAGGGGCTGTAATCTAAGCTCTGTCTGGCTTTGTGCTCCTAAATCATCCAGCTCTCCACGCACACCTGACGTCACTCCTCTCGCCTTGCTCGATCCTGACCCCCTTGTCCCCCGGGTCAATTGCTCTAAAGCATCCCAGTCTCACACTGCTCAAACCTCACACCGCCTAACTGCCCACCCTCAACTTCACGGCTTGAGGACTCTTCGCATTTTTTGCCAACACTCACCATGAAACTAGCTCAACAATCTGCGGATACTGTCCGTACCTATCTCCGAGAAATCGGTCGTGTGCCCCTGCTCACCCATGAAGAAGAAATTGTTCTGGCCAAGCGGGTACAACGGGCGATCGCGCTTCAGAAGCTCCACGATGAGCAGACCGAAGACGATGAAACCCTCTCCCTCGCGGCTTGGGCAAAACTCGCCGAGATGTCTGAAGCCGAGCTTCAGCAAGCCCTCCAGGAAGGTGATGCCGCCAAGCGCAAGATGGTGGAAGCCAACCTGCGGCTGGTGGTCTCGGTCGCCAAGAAATACATCAAGCGCAATCTGGATCTCTTGGATCTGATCCAGGAGGGCACGATCGGCATGCAGCGCGGCGTTGAGAAGTTTGACCCCACCAAGGGGTATCGCTTCTCCACCTACGCCTATTGGTGGATTCGCCAAGCGATCACGCGGGCGATCGCGGAGAAGAGCCGCACCATTCGCCTGCCGATCCACATCACCGAAAAGCTCAACAAGATCAAAAAAGCTCAACGCCAGCTCTCCCAAAAGCTCGGTCGGGCCGCCACGATCAATGAGCTGGGTCAAGAACTCGACCTCACGCCCAAGCAAGTCCGCGACTACCTCGAAAAGTCCCGTCATCCCCTCTCGCTGGATCTGCGCGTGGGTGACAACCAGGACACGGAACTGAGCGAACTGCTCGAAGATGATGGCCCCTCCCCCGAGGACTTTGCCACCCATTCTTCGCTCCAGGGCGACTTGCAAAAACTCATGGGCGATCTCACACCCCAGCAGCGGGAGGTACTGACCCTCCGCTACGGCTTGACCGACGGTCAACCCCTGACGTTGGCTAAAATCGGCAACCACCTCGGCATCAGCCGGGAGCGGGTGCGCCAACTCGAACGCGATGCCCTCAAGAAGCTGCGCCAGCGCAAGGCCGTGATTCGGGAATATTTGGCGAGTTGAACCGACGATCAATCTCGTCTTGCTTGAATCTCTCTGTCTAACTGGGCAGGGAGATTTTGGCATAGTTGATACCGAATCCGGATTGTATATGCTCAGAAAGCGAAGACTGAGCGGAGTCGAAGTCAGAGCGGCCGGGGTTCGACTCCGCTCACCCCTCTATACTCTCCCTTGGCTTTCCGGATTCAGTATGACTTCAGGAATGAAGCGATCGCTCCCAATAAGGCGTGTCACGACAGTAAGTTGAGTTAGCAATAGCAAAACCCAACAGAAGCCTTAGCCTTGTTGGGTTTTGGGAACTATATCTGTGTCCCGCCGGCCCGCATAAAATCGGTATGAACAGACTCAAATCTCACAGTGATGAGAGCCCTTAGGCGGCCTGGGGTTGAAAGGTGAGCAGTTCTTGAAGCGAAGCCACTAGCTCGATCTGCACTTGCTCAATAAGCTGATCGGCGGTAAAGCTGAATTGCCAGGTCGCATTAACCTTAAACCAGGGGGTCTGTACGACACCTTGCACAGTCACGCGATCGTGGGCAACGACCTCAACGGTTTTCGGTTGACAGGTAATCTCGATCGCCTCGTGGCTCAGGTAATGGGCGATCGCATCCTGGCCCTGAACCGCCTCTTCAAAAGGCGGAACCAGTCGACCGGATGGGGCGAAGAGCAAACTTGTATCGTAATAGTTGCCTGCGTTCAGGGTCTTGAAATAGTCCTGAACCCGACATTTCAGGGCGGTGTGGGTGGGGTCAATCGTTAACACGGTCGTTGAGAGTGGTTTAAATCAGGATTTTTTAAAGGATTTTTCTGTAGGGGCGCAAGGCTTGCTATTCGTGTGAACTTAAGCATGAAATGCCCTGTATAGGTAGGGTTGCAGGTGCGATAAACACCCGACCCACCCCGGTCGTCGCTACGCGAGACCGCCCCTCCCGAGAGGGGA
>JBMYQW010000165.1:0-10418 GCA_049601735.1 Spirulinaceae cyanobacterium | reverse complement strand
TCGACAATCTCTCCGTTAACCAACTCCACATTGCGATCGTCCAGAATCCCTGTGGAAACAATGTGATGATAGTCTTCAACCGTCCACTTGGCGATCGCCAGGGTCATACGCCTAATGCCAACTCTGCTTTTAAGATAGCGAAAAGGGAGGGTTACAAACCCTCCCCCACCGCCTCTTTTGTTGTGCGGTCAAACAACGCAAACCGTATATAACAGTCTCAAATGATTGGGCGATTTCTGTAGGGGCAATCCCCCCGTGGTTGCCCCAAACCTCGCTGGGGTCAGCACGGGGGCGTGACCCCTACAATCGTTAGGATCGATCTAGGAAATATAGCCTTTTTCTTTGATGTAGCCCATCACCTTCTCCACACTTTCATCCAGTTCTTCAAGATCCGTGCGGCATTCAATTTCTGGGCTCAGGGGCGGCTCGTAGGGGTCAGAGATGCCTGTGAAATTCTTGATTTCGCCCGATCGAGCCTTCTTGTAGAGCCCCTTCACATCGCGGCGTTCGCATTCTTCCACTGGCGCATTGACAAAAACCTCGACAAAATCACCAATTTTGCCCTTCAGTTCATCCCGGATCGCACGATAGGGCGAAATCGCCGAGACAATCACAATCACGCCATTACGGGTGAGGAGATGGGAGACAAAGCCAATCCGACGCACATTCGTATCCCGGTCTTCCTTGCTGAAGCCCAAGCCCTTGGTGAGGTTGGTGCGTACCACATCGCCATCGAGAACTTCGAGCTTACAGCCCGCCTCCCGTAGCTTCTGGGCAACGACTTTACTGATGGTTGTTTTGCCTGCGCCGCTCAGTCCGGTAAACCACAGGGTTACGCCACGATGCTCCATTAGAACTGTCCTTATTGTTGATAAATGTGCAATGGTGATGCCGAGACCTTTCATCCCCCCTTCCCCCCTTTTTAAGGGGGGTGGCGAAGCCGGGGGGATCTCGCAAGCCATGCTAATCGGTGCAAGGGCGTCAGTCCTGATCGCTTCCAGTCTCGGCCAATCCCTATTCTACTCGCAGTTTTGGGTTCAGCCTCCGGAAACTTCCAGACCGTACAAGGCAATGATCAACGCGGGGCCAGTCAGCGTCATCAGCAGCGAGAGAGGCGCACCCACCTTGGTGAAATCCAGAAAGCGATAGCCGCCGGGCCCGTAGACCATGGTGTTGGTTTGGTAGCCGATCGGCGTCATGTAGCTGTTCGAGGCAGCGAATGTGACCGCAAACATGAAGGCAAAGGGGTTGAGTTCAAGGGTTTCGGCGACTTCCACGGCGATCGGCAGCATCAGCAGCACCGAAGCATTGTTGGAGAGAATTTCCGTCAGGAGTGTGGTGGTGAGCCAGAAGAAGACGAGCAGCCAATAGCCCGAGAGACCGCTGGCGATCGCCAGAAACTGGCTGGCAATCCACGCGGTTGTCCCCGACTGCTTCATGGCAATGCCCAGGGGAATCAACCCCGCCAGTAGAAAGATAATATCCCAGCGCACCGCGCCGTAGATTTCACCGGGTTTGAGGCAACCCGTGAGCACCATCAGCACCACGCCCGCCAGGGCACTGACCAGAATCGGCAATAGGTTAAAGGCACTCAGGAGCACCACGCCCAGACCAATGCCCACGGCGATCGCCGCCTTGTCTGCCCGCAGCATCTCCACATCCCGCTGCTCCAGCACCAACAGCTCCCGCGTCGTCTGCAAACCAATGAAACTCTGCTTGGAGCCCTGCACCAGCAGCACATCGCCAAACTTGAGCGGCGTGCGCCCGAGCCGTCCCTTGATCAGCTCCGCCCCGCGTCGGATCGCCAGCACTGTGAGGTTATAGCGTTGGCGAAAGCGAATCTCCTTGAGCGTCGTGCCGATCAGGCGGGAGTTGGAGAGGATTAGCACCTCGGCCATCTTTTCTTCTGCGGAGTCGAGCAGCGGGCCGCCCCCCTCACTGCCGTTATCCTCATTTTTGAACTGCACATCGGGCACAATTTCCAGACCCTGCTCGACGCGGATCTTGAGTAGTTCGTCGCGGCTGCTGCGTACGACCAGGATATCCCCCACGTTGAGAATCTTGTCGGCGATCGGCGGCGGGAAGCGTGTGCCGTGACGAATAATCTCCAGCACATCCAGGTCAAACGTGCGCTGGATTTGGCTATTGGTCAGCGTCTTGCCCACCAGGCGCGATCGCGGTGTAATGGTTACTTCGCTGACATATTCCCGCAGCTCATATTCATCGGAAATGCCGTCTTCCCCCCGCGCGTGCCCCTGGGGCAGCAGCCGTGGAGCCACCAGCGCCAAATACGTTAACCCCAAGCCAAAGATACAGATCCCCAGCGGTGTGAATTGGAACATCGCAAACGTGCCGTAGCCCAACTGCTCTGAGAGCCCGCTGGCGAGGATGTTGGTCGATGTGCCCACCACCGTCAAAACGCCGCCCAGAATCGAGGCAAAGGAGAGCGGGATGAGAATCTTCGAGACCGCCAACCGCTGCTGCTTGCACCAGTCTTCAACAATGGGCAAAAAAACCGCAATCACGGCAGTATTGTTGATGAACGCACTCATGGGCCCGACGATCGCCCCCATCACCACAATTTGCTGCCGAGTCGTGCGCCCCCCGTAGCGCACCAGCAACGCCTTAACCCCCTGAATCGCCCCGGTCTTGGCGATGCCTGCGCTGAGAATGAACATGGCCATGACGGTGATCGTGGCACTGTTGCCAAACCCCGAGATGCCCTCCTCCGGGCTCACTAAACCCAGCACCATCAGCACAACCATGACGATAATGGCGATCAGATCAACGGGTAAAATCTCGGTGACGAAACAGACCAAAGTGGCGATTAAAACGGCCAGGGTCAGCGCAATCTCCATGGTTTTTCGAGGGGGCGCGTGGGGTTTTGCAACTATAACGTTAATTGGGGAGCGGGTTTCCTTTGCCCTGACCCCATGACCCTTTCCCCCTTGATATCATGGTCTCCGGGAAGACAAAGAGGAGAAATAAGCCATGCGAATGCTACACACCATGCTCCGGGTGGGCGATCTAGAGAAGTCGATCAAGTTTTACTGTGAAGTGCTGGGCATGAAGCTCCTGCGCCGCAAAGATTATCCGGGTGGCGAGTTCACCCTGGCGTTTGTGGGCTATGGCGAGGAGCGTGACCATACGGTGATTGAGCTGACCTACAACTGGGGCGTTGATGCTTACGAGATTGGCTCGGGCTACGGTCATATTGCCCTCGGCGTCGATGATATTTACAAGACCTGTGAGGAGATTAAGGCCCAGGGCGGCAAGGTGACACGGGAACCGGGGCCAATGAAGCATGGCACAACGGTGATTGCGTTTGTGGAAGACCCGACGGGTTACAAAATTGAGCTGATTCAAGCTAAAGATAAGGTGGCGGCGTCGGCGTGAGTCTGATCAGCATTTTGTGTAAGAGTACTCCTTGAAAATAATTATCCCAAGGCAGGCGGGACGCCTGCGCTACGGGATTTCTGAGGATTAACCGTAGCGCGGGCATCTTGCCCGCCGCCCAAAAAGCTCATTTCTGGAACGTTATTTTCCTTGGAATACTCTAAGTGGCTTCGAAAACCATGAGATCTCGTCCTTATCGAAGTCCGTTAAACAAAAGTGTAAACACTCTCGTTGGGTCAGGCAGGCGGGAGAAGAACGAGAGACCTATCATCACCAAGGACTCCCAATCAGACTATAGGCAGCCCAATGATAAGGATGAGTGAGATCAATCGGTGGGGCATCGGCCAAACTAGCTGGCAGAGTGAGAATTTCGGTGGAGGTATGAAGTTGTCCTTCGGTGATGAAGATATCACCCCGCAGCATCGCCAGTTGCGCTTGGCGGAGGGCTTCGGCTTTGATGGGGGCTTGGGCGATCGCTCGATAAAACTCACTCATCAGACCCATCGTGCCCGTATCACTGACATACCAAAGGCTGGCTAGGGCTGACTTGACGCCAGACTGAATCGCGAGGCCCGCAAAACCCAATTCAGCACCCTGATCTCCGATCGCCGTTTCACAAGCCGAGAGCACTAATAATTCCACCAGCGGGTCATGCCAATTGAAATCATCCACTTGGTCAAGGGGCAGGGGGCGATCGTAGAACTGGATATACGAATCACTCGGTGCGCCGGGCTCAAATTCGGCATGGGTGGCCAAATGGACAATCTCGCAGCCGCAGTCTTCCTGGGCAGCCTTCAAGGTCTCGGGCGTGAACTCTTCATTGAGAAACGCTTTATCTTGCCAGCGATCGAGGGGGATGAATTGCAGTTCGGCTTCCACCCCCGGCAAGGCGGGCTGATCGGTGAATTGGGAGGCCCCCATGGCTAAGACTTGGGCATCTTGCAGATTACTGTAGGCAATGTTGGTCAGGTTAAAGGCCGGAATCACCGAAAAGCTATATTGCTCCACCAGAAACTGCTCGGCTTCGCTGTCGTAGAGGGCTGACCAAGGGAGCGATCGCAGCCCTGTGCCAGGACAAATCAGGAGCGTTTCAATGCCCTCAGCCTTGAGAACATCTTGTACCGGACGGATCATCCAGTCATAGAGTTGACTGGCCGGATTCAGATAGCGCTGGCTGCGATTGGGGATCAAAATGGCCCGTTGCAAGCGTCGCAGTTGAGCGGTGATTTGCTCCGCTTTGACGTCCGGTAGCTCCGCACTGTAGGCATAGGTCTGCTCCGTACTCAAAGCGAGATTGAGTTTGTCTGGCTGGGACATCACCCACAGCACCGCAGCCTTCTGGCCCGTCTGCTGTCGAACATTGCTGAGGGTGGCGGCAATATCCGGGGCACTCATGCCGAGACCGGCAAAATCGCGGTCAAAAAAGCCTTCATACTCTTTCTCCCAGTTGGCTTCCATGCGATCGATTGCAGCGATCGCCGCCGCCTCGTTATCCGTGGAATTTTCGGCAGTGGGATGCCTGTTCAGGGGATTTCCAGCTTGAGCCAGCTGGGGATGCAGCCCCAGGGTTAAGACCAGGGAGAGCCAGAAGGCCGCAATGACGAGCAGGAGTGAGGCGCGTAAGGATTTCATAGGTGGGAACGGTGGAGGAGTAGGAAGGAGGAGGATTGGCTGCTCTAATACCAGATCCAGCTTACAAACCCCAAAAATGAAAAATGGGGTTGTAGGGGCAGGTTTCAAACCTGCCCCCACAGGGATTCTTGGGGTTCACGAGGCGGATTTAGTATCAAGTTTGTCGAGATAAACTCAAGCTAACCTGAAGCGGTGCTAAGAAAATTCTGAATGTCCTGACTTTAGCCTTTGTAACGTTTTACCCAGGGGCGGTGCAACATCCCTTCCCAAGGCCTGAGAACCGTCCGTATAATTTGCCACAACAATTATGCGGCAACATTACGAGTTTTCGAGGTTGCCCAGAGGGTGCGATCGCGTCCAAACTTGAGATCAGTTGCGTTGTGTCGGGTAGAGTCCACCACCCAACCATTTTGGCGATCGCATATCGCATCCCGGATTGATAGTCTCCAGCCCCCTGCAACCCTGCCAGCCATATTTCCTCTAGCCAGCGGCCATTTACTGGGTTAGACCACAAGGTGAACCCGCATTTAATCGCATTTAATCGCGCTTAATTCATGATTCAAACTGCCATTCGTGACTGTACCCGGAAGTTACACCAGGGGTATCACCAGCTCTACGGTCGTCTCCAGCCCGAAAATGCCGAGCTGTTGAGCTGGGCAACCCAAATGACCCTGGAGAGCATTGCCCAAAGCGATGCCGCCTATCACGATGTGGAGCATACCGTATTGGTGACGCTGACTGGTCAAGAGATTCTCCGCGGCAAGCAGCAGAGCGCCGGAGGCGTCACGCCCCAAGACTGGCTCCATTGCATTCTGTCTCTGCTCTGCCATGACATTGGCTATATCAAAGGGCTCTGCGCCGACGATCGCCCCCAACACCATCGCTACACCACGGGCATTGCCGGACAATTCATTCATCTCGCCCCTGACGCAACCGATGCCAGCCTTACCCCCTACCATGTCGATCGCGGCAAGCAGTTTGTCCGGGAGCAGTTTACGGGGCATCCGCGCCTGGATGTGGCGCAACTTCAGCACAACATTGAGCTCACCCGCTTTCCCGTGCCCAAAGGCGATCTGCACACCCAAACCGGCACGTATCCGGGCTTGATTCGGGCTGCCGACTTACTCGGCCAATTGGCTGATCCGCGCTACTTACAAAAGCTGCCCAAGCTGTTCCAAGAATTTGACGAGAATGGCACGAATCGGGTTTTAGGCTATACCCGATCGGCGGATCTGCGCGCGGGTTTCCCCCAGTTTTACTGGACGGTTGTGCATCCCTACGTCCAGGAGGGCCTGACCTTCTTGAAGAAAACCCAGACCGGCAAGCAAATTGTGGCGAACCTCTACGCCAACATCAGCATTGTGGAATATGAGCAGTTCCAGCGTCAGCAACCCAGGGGCTCACAGCAGCCGCTTGTGGCGGTGGTTTGAGGGCACTCGGTTACATATGTTCAAATTTCCGAGACAAAAATAGACGTAGGCTAAACAGTAGAGACATAGTCAAAGGCAGAGCGAGGAAGGCAGAAGGCAGAATAGAACATTCTTTATGAAGTTCAGGTTTGAGCTGCGCCAACTACTCTGCGGACTGCTATAGCGATTAATTTTTTAAGATTTTCTCAAGGTTGGAGGACGGCTCTCAAATGATCAAAAAAATTCTGCTCGCCGATGCGGGGATGAGCAACCCGAAAGAAATGTTCAACTCGCTGCGCGACTTGCCTGCCATCCAGGATGTTGCTGTGACGATTTTGAACGTCGTGCCGCCCCAAACATCCACGGCAACGATGAACGAGCGTCTCAGCGCGGCGGATACCCTCTTGGAGCAGACGATCGCCGATCTCAAGCTGCCCGCCAATGCTGTCGCAACTCTCAAACGTCAGGGCGACCCCAAGGCGATCGTCTGCGAAGTTGCCAATGAGATCGATGCCGACTTGATCATCATGGGCTCACGGGGGCTCAAACGACTCGAATCGATTCTAGAGAACTCGGTGAGTCAATACGTCTTCCAGCTCACTAATCGACCCATGCTGCTGGTGCGAGATGACATCTACGTCAAGAAGCTCAAACGGATTATGGTCGCCCTCGATAAATCTTCCGACTCCCAATACCCCCTAGAGTTGGCGCTCTTTTTGGCGCGAGGCACCGACGTTGAGTTGCTGCTGACGCGGGTGAATCCGGATCTTGATCCGGCGTTTGTGCCGACGGCCAAGGCTGAAATTGAGGCAAACCCAGTGATTGCGGCCGCCCTGCCCCAGGTGAAACGAATGGGCGTGAAGTACCGCGGTATCGTCGCCGGGGGACGTCCGGGGGTACAGCTTTGTAAGATGGCGGAGGAATACAATGCGGATCTGTTGATCTTAGGCTCGCCCGATCGCCGTCCCTCCATTGCCCGTGCCTTGCCCGATCTCGATCGCCTGCTGGGCACATCCCTCTCCGACTATGTCCGGGTTAATGCCGAATGCCCAGTGCTGCTGGCCCGACGGGACGAAGCGTAATCGGCGCGGGTTTGAGCCCGACTCACGCAGGGGATGGGCAGAGAATAGCAACGCCCCGTGCCCTCACCCAACCCTCTCCCAATTTGGGAGAGGGCCTTTAAGCTAATTTTGAGTCTATGCTATCCGGATTTCCGATGAGCCGAGCCTAATGTGTCAGCATCTTTTGAAGAAGTTCTTCAATCCTTCATCACGGTGAATGCGCTAATTCAATATGGCGAGTGAAGGGTTTGGGCAATCGCTCAAACCCTTTTGGCATCAGGCATTACCCCCCATTAGGGTGGAGGTTTCGGCAGCTAATGGAAGGCGTAAATCGTTGCGCAAATCCAAAGAAAATCAAAAAACCCTGTAAAAATGGGGCTTCTAGCGATCCAGATTCACCAGACTGCGCTTAGAATGAGTCAGTGAAACAGTGGTGGGACGGGGTTTTCGGCAATCTGCCGTATACATCAGTTCCCATAGCCTCGTTTTGCACACCGATCAAACTCATGGAGAGGAAAATTTAGTCATGAACAAGGGTGAACTTGTGGACAAGGTAGCCAGTGCAACTGGCATCACCAAGAAAGATGTAGATAAGGTGATCACCTCGACCGTTGAGGCGATCATGGATGCTGTCGCTGACAAGGACAAGGTGACATTAGTCGGGTTTGGTTCCTTTGAACCCCGCGAACGCAAGGCGCGGGAAGGCCGGAATCCCAAAACGGGTGAGCCAATGACCATTGCGGCAACGGTCGTCCCGGCTTTCTCCGCCGGCAAACTCTTTAAGGAGAAAGTCGCGCCGTAGGGCATCCCCCCCACTCTTTGGGATAGCCATGTCAAACCGACCGACTCATGGGGGAAACCGCGTTTGGGCAGCCCAGCTTGCCCAATGCGCCCTCCATGAGTTACTTGATTTTTCAGCCAGTATCAATCCCCTCGGACCGCCTGAGAGCGCGATCGCCGCGCTCCAAGCCAGTCTCCCCGACCTCTGTCATTATCCTGATCCCCAATACACCGACCTGCGTCAGGCGCTGGGCCAGCACCACAATATTGACCCCGACTGGATTTTGCCGGGGAATGGCGCGGCCGAACTGCTCACCTGGGCCGCTTGGGATCTGGCGCAATGCGATCGCGTTGTCATCCCCGTTCCAGCCTTTGGCGACTATTTTCGGGCGCTGCAATTATTCAACGTCACCCTACACCGGGCCTCTCTTCTAGAGGACACCAATGCCGTAGGGGCGGGTTTGAAACCCGCCCCTACCTTAGATTTTCCGGATTCAGACGGCACAGCCGGACTACTGCTCAACAATCCCCATAACCCCACCGGGCAGAGCTGGTCACGCGAAGCGGTGAGCCGATGGCGCGATCGCTACACCCTGACCCTTATCGATGAAGCCTTCATGGATTTCCTGACGCCCAGCGCCTCGCAGACTGTGATTCCGGAATTGGGCCAGGGAACAACAGACAATCTTGTGGTGGTGCGATCGCTCACCAAGTTCTACAGCCTGCCGGGTCTGCGTCTGGGCTACGCGGTGGGCCATCCCGATCGCCTACGACGCTGGCAAAAAAGGCGCGATCCTTGGGCCGTCAATAGTTTGGCTGCGCGGGTGGGTACAGCGATTGTTCAGGATCAGGCTTTTGCCCAGGCGACCTGGGACTGGCTGGCTGAGTCCCGAGCGCAACTTTATGCAGGATTACAGCGCCTACCGGGATTAACGCCCCTGCCTAGCGTTGCCAACTTCCTATTGGTCCAAACCCAGGTGGCGGCAACTCGATTGCAACGAGAACTTTTAGAGCGCGATCGCATCCTGATCCGTGACTGTCTCAGTTTTCCAGAACTGGGCGAGGATTATTTCCGGGTTGCGGTGCGCTCCACCGCCGAAAATCAACGGTTGCTCGATGCTTTGGCTGTGATTTTGGGTGAGGTTCAACGCGAGTAATGCACACTTACGAATATGACCTGATGGTCATTGGCAATACCCCGGAAGCCCGTTACGCCGCGCTACTGGCAGCGCAACAGTCCGCAGCATCCCCGGCAGCACGGGTGGCATTGATCACCCAAGCCCAACCTCGCCAAGATCTACTGCTTCAAGGCCAGAGCGCCCAACACCAGACCCAAACGACCGGAAGTTACGACCCCGCCCACCCGAGCTTAATCGCGGCCCAAGACTTGCTCTCTCCCTACACCTTGGCCGTGGCCGGGGTGGATGAAGTGACCGATGCTGGAACGTGGGCGTTCTCCTCTCCTCAATCGTCGGCAACATCACCGGGCTGGGTTTGGCAAACCCAACGGGCCAGCCACCAAGCCGAGCGGTATTTACTGGCAACGGGCCAGGCGATCGATGCTCCCGCGATCGCCCAAGCCCTAGACCCTATTGTGACGCTGCCTCAGGTGCTGACCCAGCCCTGGCAGACCTTGCCCCAACGGTGGGTGATAGTGGGCGCAACGCCCATGGCCTTGGTCGTGGCCCAGAGCCTGCGCCGTACCGGCCGCGATGTGACCATGGTGCTGCGCGATCGCCTCCTGCCCCAGGAAGATCAGGTCATCGTTCATTATTTGCAAGCGATTCTAGAAGCGGCGGGGATTCGGCTCTATACCCATACCGAGATTCAGCACGTGCAGCAATTGGAGAACCAGCAATGGCTCCAGGTGGGCAATCGGGCCATCGAGAGCGATCGCATCCTTTGGGCTGAACCCGCCCCCCGCATTTGGGCGGGATTGACGATCGCCCCAGGATCGCCTCAAGTTCGGGCCAATCGTCAACTCCGCGTTGAGCCGTTCCGGAATCTCTATGTCTGTGGTGGCTGGCTCGGCGGCTATGATGCGTTAGAGCTGGGGCAATATGAGGCGGCGATCGCCGTTCACAATTGCCTGCATCGTCGGCAGCGATCGGTGGACTACCGCGCTGTAGCCTGGGTACTG
>JBMYQW010000164.1:0-10591 GCA_049601735.1 Spirulinaceae cyanobacterium | reverse complement strand
GCCCTCGTGACCATTCTCGGGAGCCTGTACGGCTTGCGGCATTATGGTGCGTTGACCGCATTGGAGCTGAGTCTATACGATCGCCTGGTGCGCTTAAACCCGGAATTGCCGCCCGACCCCAATCTGTTGGTGGTTAAAATCACCGAAGAAGATCTCCGTACCCGGTCAGAATGGCCGATCAGCGATCGCGTCATGGCCCAGCTCCTGGCTCGGCTCCAAGACCATCAACCCAGCGCGATCGGCCTCGATATTTACCGTGATTTTCCCGTGGGCGAAGGATACGAGGCATTTGCCGAGGAAATTGCGCAACCCAATGTGATCAGTATTCGCAGTCTGGATACGATCGCCGGAACCCCCGCGCCCCCCGCTGCGCCGCCCGAGCAGGTGGGGTTTAATGATCTGCCGATTGACCGCGATAGCGTGATCCGGCGATCGCTACTCTATGCCGCTGACCCGGACGGGGAAGTCGTGTTTTCCTTCTCATTGCAGTTGGCGCTGCTGCATCTCGCCAGTCTGGGCATTGAGCCCGCCGAGAGCGAAGAATACGCCAATGTGGTGGAGCTGGGCGAGAGCACAGTATTGCCCCTGAAAGAGCATTCCGGTGGCTATCGCAACCTGGATGCGGGTGGTTATCAAATTCTGTTTCAATACCGAGCGCCGGAGCAGGTGGCACGGGAAATTACCCTAGAGCAGGCGCTCAATGGCCCCCTTGAACCGAGCTGGATCAAAGACAAAGTGGTGCTGATCGGTAGCAGTGCCCCTAGCCTCCAAGACCGCAAGGCAACGCCCTATACGCCCGTACTCTCCGGCGATGGGCAAATGCCAGGGGTAGTGGTGCATGGACAAATGGTGAGCCAACTGATCGATGCAGCAACGGGCGATCGCCCCCTCATGACCTTTTGGCCGGAATCTCTGGAGTTAACCTGGCTCATTTTTTGGGCTGTCCTCGCCTGCGGCATTGCCTGGCGGCTGCGCAATCCTCTGTTCTTGTTGATGAGCCTCGCCGGGGGCGCGTTGCTGATTCTGGGTACGGGTTACACCATGTTTATGGGCGGGGTCTGGATACCGATCGCCGCGCCGATCCTCAGCCTCGTGATGACGGCAGCCGTGGTGATCACTTACCAATCCTACGAAGACCATCGCCGCCAGCAGATCGTCATGCGACTGCTGGGTCAGAGTACCTCGCCAGAAATTGCCCAAGCCCTCTGGCGGGGACGCGATAAGTTGCTCAAAGCAGGCAAGCTGCCGGGGATCAACCTGGTTGCCACCACCTTGTTTTTGGATATCAAAGGCTTTAGCACCATTTCCGAAACCCTCTCCCCGGAACACCTCTTGGATTGGCTCAATGAGGTGCTCGGTGAAATCACCGAAGATGTGATCGAACGAGATGGCATCGTCAATAAGTTCACCGGGGATGGGGTGATGGCAGTCTTTGGCATTCCCCTCACCCATACAACACAGCAAGAGATCGAGTTAGATGCCCAAAATGCCGTCGAATGTGGGCTCTCGATCGGCGATCGCCTCGTCAAGATCAACCAACGCTGTGAGGCGCGCGGTTTGCCCCGAATCCAGATGCGGATTGGCATCTTTACGGGGGATGTGGTGGTCGGTTCGCTTGGGGGCAAAGATCGCTTGGAATACGGCGTTCTCGGTGATGCGGTCAATACGGCGTCACGCCTAGAGTCCTGCGTCAAGGAGCGACAACCCAGCGACTGTCGGGTGCTCATCGCCAAAGATACCTTGGACTATCTGGGCGATCGCTTTGAAGTGGAGAGTTGGGGCGAAATGTCCTTGAAGGGCAAGCGCCAGATGGTAGAGGTCTTCTACGTCAAGGGTCGTCGTCGTCCTGTTAAAACGCCGTCTTTACGAGAGCCAGAAAAGACGGGTGTGAGTTGAGCGCATTCGGTTTAACCCGACGAGTGCCGGAACCCATCTTATTGAGTGCAAATCCAAAACGAACTTGCACGCTACAATCGACTAGAACAGAGTAACTGTAGTGAAACCCATGACGCCCCCCATCCCCTCAACCACAACTACGAATGAGCCGGATGCCTGGGTCTTCCCACTCCCCCCCACTGATCTGGTCTTTGACGATGGAGTCCCCTTGGAGAGCAACCGCCATCGCCTTGCGATGAATCTGCTGATTGATACGGTGTATGCCGCCTTGACGCCGCGTGAAGATTTCTACGCCAGTGGCAATATGTTTGTCTACTTCAGCCCGGCCCAAATCAAGAATCAAGATTTCCGGGGGCCGGATTTCTTTGTGGCGTTGAATGTGGATGGCCGGAGAGAGCGCCAAGGCTGGGTCGTCTGGGAAGAGGGCGGCAAGCATCCGGATGTGATTGTGGAACTCATGTCGGAGTCAACGGCAACGGTTGACTTGACGACTAAGAAGAATATTTATGAACAAGCCTTTAAGGCGAAACATTATTTTGTCTTTGATCCGTTTGCTCCCCAGTCATTCCAAGGTTGGGAGCTTCAGCAGGGGCAATATGTGGCGTTGCAGCCGAATGCCCAAGGTTGGCTCTGGTGTAGTTCGCTGGAGCTATGGCTGGGCACTTGGCATGGCAAGGTGTTGCAGGAAACGACGGATTGGCTGCGATTCTATTTTCCGGATGAGCAGTTGGTGTTATTGCCAAGGGAGCAAGAGCGGTTGCGGGCCGAGCAAGAGCGGCTGCGGGCCGAGCAAGAGCGGCTGCGGGCCGAGCAGGCGGAAGCGAAGCAGGCGGCTTTGCGGGCAAAGTTACAGGAGTTGGGCCTTGATCCGGATACGTTGTGAGTTCAACTCTGCCTTTTTTATGACTCTTCACCCTCAAGAAATTCAGGCATTGCAGTTCCTAATGGCGTGAAACCAGCGCGACAATAACAATAATGATTACAAATTTCATGTTCCCAGCCCCCTCATTTTTCAAGCAACCCTGCAACCGAGGGGCGATCGCCGTGCTCCTCCTTCTTGGTAGCTTGACGCTCATCAGTTGCAGCGGTGGCTCTGGGCCAGATGTCACCCCTGAACCTGAAGCGCCCCCTGAAGAATCCGTTGCCGAAGAATCCGTTACCGAGGCCCCAGCCGCTCCCGAGAGCACCCCAAGTAACGAATCTACAGGAGAATCCACCTTTGTCAGCGACAACTTCACGATCACGATTACGGGCTTTGGCATTGATGCTGCCTACAAAGGCTGTAGCACTGAAGGGCAATGCCTGGAAATTCCTCGCGCCTCCAGCTATGAAGCGGGTACTTATACCTGGGAGAACGAGGGCTATCTCTACATGATGCAAGCTGTTGTCGGGGGGGACTATCGTCTTGAAGTGCGCGATCCCCAGGGTAAGGTGCTGGTGGATGAGCGGGTGAATGCCGTTCACAACGACTAATACTAAACACCCCCTGAAACGGCGGGGGACACCATCGAGATGTTGAATGTCCCGCTCTGGAACCTGACCCAGGGCGATCGCTCCAACCGAGCGCGATCGCCCCTGCGCTAAAATATGTCAACTTCACTGGGGTAAGAAACTATGACCGCCTCAATCCCGCCAGCCTCCCCGCCCGAAGGGGTTTGGTTGCCCCAACTCCCCCCTACCGATCTGGTCTTTGATGATGGAGTTCCCTTGGAGAGTAACCGCCACCGCATCGCAATGAATCTCCTCATCGATTCGGTCTATGCTGCCCTCGCACCACGGGAAGATTTCTACGCCAGCGGCAATATGTTTGTCTACTTCAGCTTGGCGCAGATTAAAAATAAAGACTTCCGTGGCCCGGACTTTTTTGTCGCGTTGGATGTGGATGGCACCCAGGAGCGCCAAGGCTGGGTCGTCTGGGAAGAGGGCGGCAAATATCCCGATGTAATTGTGGAGTTGATGTCAGCTTCGACCCGGAACACTGACCTCACCACCAAGAAAGACATCTACGCCCAAATTTTCAACACCAAGCATTACTTCGTCTACGATCCCTTTAAGCCTGAATCCTTGCAGGGCTGGGAACTTCAGGGTCGCCATTTTGTCCCGCTCCAGCCCAATGCTCAAGGCTGGCTCTGGTGTGACTCCTTGCAATTGTGGCTTGGCACTTGGCAAGGGAGGCGGCTCCAAGAACAAGCCCCTTGGCTGCGGTTCTACGATGCCAATGAAAACTTGGTGCTGCTGCCGCAGGAGCGCGAACAACAGCTCAAAGAACTCGCTCTTGTGGATTTAGCCCAGGAGCGTCAGAAAAAAGAGCAAGCCCTGAATGAAAAAGAGCAAGCCCTAGCCGATTTAGCCCAGGAGCGCCAGCGACAAGCTGCCCTGCAAGCTAAACTGCGGGAATTGGGTATTGATCCCGATACCGTGGGGTAATTATGCGGCGTCTGTTGCTCTGGTTAATTCGGTTCTATCGCTGGTTTATCTCACCGCTGTTCCCACCGACCTGCCGCTTCCAGCCGACCTGCTCGCAATATGCGCTCCAGGCAGTGGAGCGGTTTGGCCCCTGGCGAGGGAGTTGGTTGACGTTTAAGCGCATTATTCGCTGTCATCCCTTCCATCCGGGGGGGTATGATCCGGTTCCGGAGCCTCATTCTTGTACTTGTAAAGAGAAATCTTGAAGTAGCCGCTTAACGCGCTAACAAACTCCGGGTTTCCCGGGCCGCCGCTTCCATCGCGGCTTTGGGTGTCATTTTGTCCGTGAGAGCGGCGCTGAGATAGCGTTGCAGAATATCTGAGGCTTGGGCGTATTGGGCGATCGGGGGTCGTAGGGCGGCATTTTCGATCGCCTCTAGCAAATCCGGATAATGGGGATATTTCTCGACGATCGCCGCATCGGTAAACAGCGCCTTCCGACTCGGGACATAAGCTGTTTGCAGCACAAACTCTCGTTGGTTGGCCTCACTGCTGACAAATTCCATCACCCGCCAGGCTTCCTCGGGATGCCGGGTATTCTCCGCCATGCCCAAGCCCCAGCCCCCCTGGCAAGCGCCGCTTGACTGTCCCGGTGCATGAACCATGGGCTTGATCCCATAGTTCCCTGCAATGTCTGATTCAGCAGCCAAGGCAAACACGTAGGGCCAGTTGCGCAAAAAGACCGTATCTCCGGCTTCAAAGAGGCGACGGGTTTCTTCTTCGGCGTAGGTGGTTACGCCCTCGGGAGAAACACCTTGGGCGATCGCATCGTGTAGGAATTCAAGGGCGGCGATCGCTTCTGGACTATCCAGCCCCACCTCCAGCGTTTCAGGATTCACCCAATCTGCCCCCTGACCTGCCAAAATTTCCACAAACATGGCCGCCAAGCCCTCGTACTGTTTTCCCTGCCACACATAGCCCCATTCCGCCAGACCCTGGTCTTGAAGGGCTTGGGAGGCTTGAACGAGTTCGGTAAACGTCTCCGGTGGCTCAATCCCCGCCTTGGCCAGCAAGTCTGTGCGGTAGTAGAGCATCCCGCCATCGGAGCGGAAGGGTAGACGATACAGACTCTCTTCATAGCGTCCCCCAGCCACATCCCCGGCCAAAAAGGCATCGAGTTCAGCGGGTTCGACAAATTCATCGAGGGGGCGCAGCCAACCCGCCGCCGCAAACTTGGGAACCCAGACAATATCGAGGTACACCAGATCATAGGGTGAGTCGCCCAGCAGAAACGCCGATGTATAGAGATCTTCCACTAAGTTGGTCGCATTGGGCGCTTCAATGATTTCCAGGTCAATATCCGGGTTTTGTTCCTCAAAGGCCGTTTCGATCGGTTCCCATTGGGCCGCTTCTAGGGCTTGCATCATCACCCGAATCTTGACGGGCTGTTGGCTAAACACGGGCAGGATCAGTAATTGCAGCGTGAGGAGGGTCGCGATCGCGAGACCCAGTCTGCGCAACCCTTTACGGCGAATGAGGTTACGGAGGGGGTCAACGAGCAAATGACGCAGGGAAAAACGATTCATGGGGCAACAGAGCAACAGCAGGGTTAGGCTCACCCTACCGAAAAAGGCTGGGGTTGAAGCATAACGTTTTGTTGCTAATGCGCATGAACTTAGAGCTTGGTGTTGGCAAGGCGCCAGGGACGGAGTGATTGCGATCGCTCTAGACAACATCAGCGAGGTGTCATCCGGCAATACACCAACCAGGGTGCAAAAAATTCTGCCTACAATAGTTTCTAGGGTGACAGGAGCAGCTAACCCTGCATCCCAAATTGCCAAATTCCGGCTAACACCAGACCTTGTCAGATCGTTTGGCAACCGTAAACTGCGAATTGCGCACGGGAATCCCTCCCATTTCCACCCATTCTCACACTGCTAGTGATCCCGATGGTACAAGCCCCCCGCAAGCCCAAGACGCCCACCCCAGCGCCCCTGCTCCTGAATTTGCCCGATCGCCTCGGCCTTACGGTGACATCGGCGCAATTCGAGATCCTGACAGCGAATAACCGAGATTTACGCCTAGAACGAACCGCACAAGGAATATTAATCGTGAATCCACCAACGGGCTGGGAAACCGGCAGACGAAACCGGAGCATCACGGGGCAGCTCGATCGCTGGTACGAAGACCATGCAGACCTTGGCGAAGCCTTTGACTCCTCTACCGGGTTCAGGCTCCCCAATGGTGCGAATCGCTCCCCCGATGCAGCCTGGGTCAGCCGGGCCCGCTGGGATGCGCTGACCCCCGAGCAAACAGGAACTTTTGCGGAGATTTGCCCCGATTTTGTGGTGGAACTGCGTTCTGGCTCCGATACATTCAAAGCCTTGCAGGCGAAGATGCAGGAATATCTGGCCAATGGCGCAAAACTGGGCTGGCTGATTGACCCCAAACAGCGCCGCGTCGAGATTTATCGCCCCCAGGCTGAAGTCGAGGTTTTAGAGCAGCCAACGGAACTCTCAGGTGAGACGGTTTTGCCCGGATTTGTCTTGTCGTTGAAACGGATTTGGACCTAGACCGAAATGTCCACGCCTATGTCGCTTACTACAGGTCTTGATTTGCTCCGCCAACGCCAATACCGGGAGGCGATTCCGATTCTTGAGGCCTTGTGTCAGCCGGATGCGGCGGTTACTGCGGGCGATCGCGTCCGGGCCCTGATGGGCTTGGTGCAAGCCTATGCTGCCACGGGTCAGACCGACCCGGCAATCCAACGCTGCAAAACCCTCCGCCACCATGCCCATCCCCAGGTGCAGGAATGGGCCCAGCAACGCTGGCGCGCCCTCCAGCGTCAGGTTGAGCAGCAGGCCGAGCAGCAAGCGATCGCGGACGACGCGGGCGACTTTACCGATGTGCTGCCCCAGGCTCACGATGCGGTGTCACGGCAGGACTGGCAGGAGGCGATTTATCTGCTGGAGCAGGCGCTGGATCGCAATACCCCGACCCCCAAAGAGACCGCACCCTACCAAATTCTGCTGATTGAAGCCTACATCGGCAAGGGCGATCGCCTCGCAGCCGTTGCCCTTTGTAAAGCCCTCAAAACCAGCCCCGATCCTGTGGTTCAGTCCTGGGTCGGGCAAACGCTTAAGCAGCTTCAACCCGCCCCAAAACCGTCTCTCCATCGCGGCTCTCGCCATCAAACCCCAGCCCGTAAGCCGAGAGCCAAACTCCCCTGGCTCCAGACCCAATGGGTGATGCTGGCCATTAGCGGCCTGCTGTTGTGGGGGTTCTGGTCTGAGCTGCGCCTCGGTTTGCACCTGGCGCGTCTGTTGCCAACGCCTGCCCCCAAACCGGGCGAGGTGGTCGAAGCGCCGATCGTGGGCGGCATGAATACGGATCGCGCCTCTCCTGCCCCCTACCGCTATCCGGTGGCAGTCCCCGATGCCCTGGTCAACGCTGCCATTCGCAACCTGACGCCCCCATCCACCAGCCCGAGTACGGTGGCGGTGCAGGAATCCGAGCAATATTACGATATACAGGGGCAAACCGCCTATCAACTCTGGGATGCGATCGGTCAGCAGGCCCAATACATCGTCAACAGTGGCGGTCAGGGGAGTCATGCGATCGCCTCGGCGGCTCTCAAGCCCCGCTGGAGCTTTACGACCCAACGCACGCTCTCCCATTGCTGGATCTCCGATGTAGAGATTGAGCTAGAGGTGCTCTATACCTATCCCCGCTGGAGTAATGCCGCCACAGGCAGTACCAATCTGCGGGCGGCCTGGGAGCAATATCGCCAGTTTTTAATCCGTCATGAAAAAGAGCATACCCGCATTGCCGTAGACGCACTCTCCCAGGTGGAGACGAAGATTTTGGCATTGGGCGCGCGATCAGATTGTCCGGCGATCGTGGCCGCAGCACGGGAGGTCGCCCTGCAAATTTGGGAAGATTCCAGCCAACTCCAAACTCAATTTGACGAAAACGAAAACGACCCGGATCAATATATTCTGCGTAATTTGGCCGTAGAAGAGCGTTATCAGGAGCAAGAGGCTTGGTGGCGGGGGTTTTAGGTAAAGATAGAAGGATGTAGGGCTGTGCCTGTGCGAAGCAGAGAAGGCAGAGCTACTCGCTGGTTTCTTCCTCTGAGGGAAACACCGGAACCAGTCGCCCGTCATCCGTTTCCACCACATCACCACCAAGGGCACGGATTTGGGTAATCGCCAATGTTTGCGATCGCTCATCTTGCACAGACTGCAAAATCAGGTTCCAAGACCCCACCCGCACCATCCGGCTATCGGGATTTTCCAGGAGCGTTTGGGCAATAGCGCCTGCAAAGCGAGCGGCGGCTTGGCTGGCCTCATCATCATAAATTGCCGCCCAATCTGCTGCTTGGGCGAAGGTTGTCTGTGCCTTGACTCCTCCATTAGCGAGAAACAACAATTCATTCACCGCTTTATTCTGCACAGCCGTATAGGCATGGTGGGGCACGTCTGGTGTCATCGCGTCGATGCCCTGGGTAATGAGTTCATCGGTGCGTTTTGGATCAACCGCATAGATAGCACCACTGGTTGCCATAAAAGGGTAAATCTCAATAAAACGCGGATTCAGCTCAATCACCCGCTCGTAATAGTCCAGCGTTAAGTCATAACCCGTTAACTCCCGAGCCTCATCATCCCCAAAATATTGAAAGAACTGGAGCAAGATCCAATCGGCGAGGAGGTTGTCAAAACCAAAAGCGGGTAGCGATCGCCACAGGCCCAGTTGTAGTTCCTGCTGCTCTAAGTCTGTCTTAATATCCGCCAAGCGGGGTTGGGTCGCCGCTTGCTGAAGCTGAGTGAGGCGATCGCGCTGAATCAGCAGCACCGCCATAAAACTGACCACGAGTACGGGAAAGGCAAACCAGGAGCGCCAAGACATCTTGTTTCAATCGAAAGAGGACAACGCCAAGCCGCCCAGCTTTCAATTAAGATGGGGACTCGGGAACAGTAGCTATTTTATCTAAAACCCATGACCCAAGCGCGTAGCCTATGGCAACGGATTCTGGTGATTCTCGGCGGTGTTGCCTTCCTCGGGGGCACGGTCTTGACCTCCTTGAGTTTTTTGGGGGGCGATCGCTCAACCCAAGGCAGTTCAGGCGATCCTACTGAGGCGACCGATACCGCCCCTAGCGAGGAACAGCAACAACAGCTTGTGGAGATGGAAGAAGGTTACTTGGCGGTGCTCGAACGTGAACCGGAAAACTTCACTGCACTGCAAGGTTTGGTGCAGGCGCGGGTGGGCATGGGCAACCTAGAAGAAGCCCTTGAGCCTCTCGAAAAGCTTAATGAACTGAGCCCGGACGATCCCCAGGTGTTGCAGGCGATCGCCGCCATCAATAGCGAACTCGGGCAGTTTCCTGAGGCTCTGGCCTTTCTAGAGCAACTCAATGAAGTGAGCCCTGAGGATCCCGAAATCTTACAGGCGATCGCTGGAATCCACATCCGACTTGAGCAGATCCCTGAAGCTATCGAAACTCTGGACGCTTTAGAAAAGCTCAACGAAGTGAACCCTGATGATCCCCAAATCTTACAGGCGATCGCCACAATCAACATCCAACTTCAGCAGTTTCCCGAAGCGATTGGCCCCCTAGAAGAACTCGCCGCGCTCCAGCCAGAGAATGAGGAGCTACAGGAGCAGATCGCAGCCCTCAAACAAATCATCGAAACAGGTGAAGTTCCAACCATTCCCGCTCCTAATGACGCAAATGAAACCGCCCCGACCCCAGAAACAGACTCCACTCAACCTGAACCATAATCCTTAGAAACGGGTATGACAACGTGCAAAATTTGCGAGGCGCGATCGCTCCCTTTCGCTCACGCCCAAGTGCTCGGAAAGTATGATGTGGCATATTTTCAATGTACAAATTGTGGCTTTGTGCAAACTGAAGATCCCTATTGGCTGACCGAAGCCTATGAAACTCCCATTACTCAGAGTGATTATGGGCTGGTGGCACGGAATATTGGCTTTGCCCAACTGACGCTTGAGGTCATTACCAAACTACTAGATGTACGGGGACGCTTCCTCGACTATGGTGCTGGTTACGGCGTATTTGCCCAACTCATGCGTTACTTTCGGCTCAATTTCGAGAGCTACGATCGCTATTGTGAGAATATTCTTGCGCCCGATTCAGTGGTTGAAGAATTGAGCGGAACCTATGACTTAATTACGGCCTTTGAAGTCTTTGAACATTGGGTTGATCCGATCGCCGAGTTAGACCGACTTTTTCAACAGACCTCGAACCTACTCCTGAGCACAGAGT
>JBMYQW010000163.1:0-10594 GCA_049601735.1 Spirulinaceae cyanobacterium | reverse complement strand
ATTCTGGAGCGCAGGCGTTCCGCCTGCCAAGGGTTTAGCATCTGCCGCAATTACCGGATTGAATTCTTGACCTTCATCAGCGCGATCGCAGCACAACGATTCATATTCTTAAATTCCCTGAGTTAAACGCTCGTTTGAGCATTGCACCCCTTTAAGAGATTCAGTAATGGAAGGATGCCTCCGGGTTGGGCAACCCGCCCCCGAGTTCACCGCGACTGCTGTTGTCGATCAAGAATTCAAGACGATCAAGCTCACGGACTACCGTGATCAAGAAAAATACGTCGTCCTGTTTTTCTATTCCCTGGACTTTACCTTTGTTTGCCCCACCGAGGTGACGGCCTTTAGCGATCGCGCCGCAGAATTTCACTCGATTAATACCGAAATTCTGGGCGTCTCAGTCGATAGTGAGTTCTCTCATTTGGCCTGGATTCAAACCGAACGGAAGCTCGGCGGTGTCGGTGACATTGAGTTTCCCCTCGTCTCCGATCTCAAAAAAGAAATTAGCACTGCCTACAATGTGCTCGACCCGGAGGCGGGCATCGCCCTACGCGGTTTGTTCATCATTGACCCCGAGGGGATTGTGCAACATGCCACCGTGAACAACTTGTCCTTTGGGCGCAGCATCGATGAGACCCTGCGGACGCTCAAGGCAATCCGCCATACCCAGGGGCATCCAGGAGAAGTCTGTCCGGTGGATTGGCAAGAGGGCGACAAGACGATGATGCCCGATCCGGAGAAGTCAAAGGTTTACTTTGCCGGATTGTAGAGGGTGAGTCATTGCAACGGAGATCCGGTGGAGCGATCGCAACAGAACTAACCGTAGATCCATGAGCACCCCCCCGAACCATTGGTATATCGTGCGCCAGGCGGCAGCGGATCATTGCCAGATCCTCAACACTGCTCCCACCGACGCTCAACACGTCTGGGGGCCCTTCGCCTCAGAAGAAGAAGCGATCGCCCGTCGGGTTGGTCTGATTCGGGCGGGTAAATGCCAGCCCCAGTGAGCAAGTTGCCCGCCTCTCTCTCTACTCTCCTGCTTGCCCATGGATCGTCGTCAATTTGCCCCCGCCACCCAACGCAACCGTGAGTTTATTCTGCAACGGTTGCAGCAAATCCTGCCGCCGCAGGGCACGGTGCTCGAAATCGCCAGCGGCACAGGGGAGCACGCCCTCTGTTTTGCCCCCCAATTCCCCGGCTTGATTTGGCAGCCCAGCGACCTCAGCCCCCAGGCGCTGGCGAGCATCACCGCTTGGCAGGAGCACCAACCAATCCCCAATCTCCGCCCGCCTCTGGCGTTAGATGTGTGCCAAACCCCCTGGCCGGTGGAAACCGCGCTGCCGACGCCACCGATCCGGGCGATCGTCAATATCAACATGATCCATATTTCGCCCTGGGCGGCCTGTGCAGGGTTGATGGCGGGCGCAGGACGCATTTTGCCAGCGGCGGGGGTGTTGTATCTCTACGGGCCCTTTAAGCGGCAAGGGCAGCATACGGCCCCGAGCAATGCCAGCTTTGACCAGAGCTTGCGCAGTAGCAACCCGGATTGGGGCGTGCGCGATCTGGAGGCGGTGGTGGCGATCGCCGCCCAACATCAGCTCCAACTGGAGCAGATCCAACCGATGCCCGCCAACAACTTGTCGGTGGTCTGGCGCAAATCATGAGGGCGGGTTTGGCCAGAGCAATCTCGAAAACCGCTGGGTCGGGCATTCTATCGCTTGTCCCATAATGCTTTTGAGGTTAATTGATGGTGCGCCTTAGGCTTTAAACACAATCGCCGGATCAACGCGCACCACCTTTTGGATCGCAAACACCGCCGAGCCCGTACACATTCCGACCGCTACGCCAAAGACCCCGATCGCCGTCCAGGGGGTAATTAAAATCAAAATGCCCTGGGTCGTGAGCGCCCAATGGGCCACGCCCCAGCAGAGCAGCATTCCCGGAATGTAGCCCAAAATCGCCATCCAGACCGACTGCTCCAAAATAATGCTGTAAAGGAAGCGATCGCTGGCCCCCATCGCCTTGAGTGTGCCAAACTCCTTGATGTGATCCGAGACCGAAGCGTAGAGAATCTGCCCGACAATCACCATGCCCACGACCACGCCCACGGTCGCCCCCAGCCCCAAAATAAACCCCACTCCCGTGCTGTTTTGCCAGTAGCGCCGCACTTCCTCGGAAAAATCTTCCGTGGTAAATGTGACCGTGTTCGGGATTTCGGTGCTCAAGCGATTGGCCAACGCCTCTAGATCGGCATCGGCTTCAGCTTTGATGAGCACAAAAGAGAGGGGCGACGCCAGATTGAGGGGCTCAACCGCTTGGGGATCAGGATTGATCAGTTCGCTTTGGGAGTTGGCGGTACAGTCCACGCCGCCCTCCCCGAGGGTGCAGTTGAGGGATGAGGAGACACCCGCATTGGTATAGATATTAGTATTTGTGAGGGAAGCAAACACATAGGTGCTCGACGCTAGGGATTGGGTGTCGCTGGTGATGCCGACAATTTCTGTGGGTTGATTCGCCAGCAGAATGTGATCGCCGATTCCCGAGACGTTGAGCGATCGCAGCTTGGTCTCATCCACTAGCAGGGTATTCGGCTTTTCAAGGGCCGCCATATTGCCCTCGACCAAATTCCCCGGCCGAAACAGCTTACCCTGGGGGTCAAAGCCAAACACGCGCACGATCGTCAGATCACCGCCTTCCACCTGCCAGCGGGCCGAGCCGCGCATCAAGGGCTCGGCTCGGGCGACGCCCTCAATGGCTTCCACCTGTCGCAGCGTTTCAAAGGTCAGGGGCAGCGTCCGCTCTAGGTGAATCACCTCGTCTGAGGCCAACCAGAGATCGGCGCTGGATTGGTCAATCAGACGGCTGGTAGAGCGGGTGAACCCGGCCAAAATGCCCGTTTGAATCGTCACCAAGCTCACCGCAAACATGATGCCCGCTTGGGCTACCAGAAAGCGGGGCAGATCTTCAAATAAGTTGCGGCGGGCGATCGAGGGCATAGGGCAAGAAACTGGGACTGCGTGCGGATGGCTGGATAAACTGCTTGATGAGAACTTTAGCAAAGAAGCAGAAACGCCTGACCAGCGGGCAATGCTCACCTTACATGACTGGGGCTTAACCCGTTCAGGGTGTAATTCTTGTCTATCCTATTCATGAGGAACCTCCTCTTAAATATATTTGCCTACCATGGAATTTCTAACGCTGCTTCTCACCGGCCTGTTGAATGGGGTGACGCCCACCGGATTTATTCTCGACACTGTCACTGAGCAGAACTTACGATCGCGTCTCCCCGGCAGCGACGAAATTATCGTGCGGGTGGACAGTACCCCCACCCACCAAGTCCTCTCGGGGCGAGTCGATCGCGTTCGCTTGGCCACCCGCGGGCTACAACTGACGCCCTACATTCGCGTCGAAGCCCTAGAGGTAGACAGTGACCCCATTTCGCTGCGCCTTGGCCAACTCCAAGATGGCGTCCCCCTGCGCCAGACTTTACGGGAGCCCTTGCAGGGTGGTGTGCGCCTGGTGCTCAATGAAGACGACCTCAATGCTTCACTCGCCGCGCCGGAATTTAGCGATCGCCTCGACCAAATTGCTAATCGGATTGCCGGACGGGTTCCCGGTTCTGCTGCCAGCTATGACGTCGAGCAGGTGACGGTGGATTTTCTGGGCCAGGGTCAGGAAGTAGGGGAGCGTTTCCAAGTGGATGCGCGGGTGCGATCGCCTGAATCTGAACTGACCCTCACCTTTGCCGCTGACTTAACCCTGGAACAAGGGGCTGTGCTGGGGTTTGACAATGTGACGGTTGCCCTCAATGGGGAACCGTTGGCAGGCTTCATCAATGAAATCATCACCGCGAATCTGGTGAGCAGCTTTGATCTCCGTCAACTCGAATCCCAAGGAATCATCGTGCGCCTCTTACAATTAGAAGTAACAACGGATGAACTGCATCTGGCGGCCTTTGCTCACCTGGCCCCTGACCCGGCTCCTGCCGCTGCCCCACCCCAACCCTCAGACCCATGAAACGCTCGACCTCTTTTCGCCAGCTCTTTAGTCTTGGTTTGCTCTTAACCGTAACCCTGCTGGGTGCTTGCTCAGAATCAGCTGCCCCCGACACCGCTACAGCTCCGGCTGAGTCCCCGGAAGCCGCGGCAGAACCTTCCCCAGATGTTGCTGCACCCCCAGAAAGTGAGTCCGACGCTCCCCCCGCAACCCAAGCTCCGGCCCAAGCCCCAGCTCAAGCCCCCAATGCTGCCCCCGCGAAAGACCCCAGCCGCTACGATCGCCCGGTACAGGTCTATTGGCTCACCGACGAGGACAATGCCATTGAGTTGATGTCAACACCCGCAGCGGCAGACAAGAGTACAGAACCCGCTGCCCAGCTCAAAAGCGCCATGGAAACCCTGTTGGCTGGCCCCGAAACCCAGGACGATCGCAGCACAACAATTCCTGCCGAGACGACTTTGCGAGAGTTGGCCATTGAGCCCGATGGCGTTCATGTGGATCTCTCTAGCGAGTTCACCCAGGGCGGGGGCAGTCTCTCGATGACGGCGCGCGTGGCGCAAATCCTCTATACGGCGACCAGCGCCAACCCCGAGGGGCCAATGTGGCTGAAGGTGGACGGCGAACCGCTTGAGGTGCTCGGGGGCGAGGGGATTATTCTTGAGCAGCCCCTAACCCGGCAATATTTTGAAGCGAATTTTGATCTTTAGGCTAAGGATGTATCGGGAATGGCGATCGCAGCGGCAGTACACCCTGAGTTTTATGACCTGTTTTCAACTGCCCAGGTTCAGGAAATCATTCAATCTCTACGATGCGATCGCACCGTTCCCTTTAAGTTCTTTTATCAAGGTAATCTCGTCCCCCATTGGCAGGCCTTAAATGCCCAGCAGGCTGAGGCAAATATTAGTAGCGCCAAGGCAGATGATAATTTTCTCAAGCGCATCTGCATCCAGCTCTTGCAGTCTGAGCGGCGGTGCGATCGTTGGAACATCATTGATATTGGTGCGGCCAATCCCCAGTTGGTCAAGAAGTTTGTTGGTACGTTTCTAGAAAATGATCTACTCAATGCCTATATTGCGCTGGATATCAGTCCCGACATTCTCGAACTGTCCCAACAGGATCTCACCAACTGGTTTCCAACCTTGAACTGGCAGGGTGTGCAATGGGACTTTGAGCAGTCAGCGATGCCGGGAGCGATTATATCTGAGCAGGCAATGCCTCAGCAGGCGAATCACAGAGACGCCAGTGAAACCGAAGCCATTGAGAATCTGTATCTCTACATTGGCAGCACCTTTTGCAACGTGATCGATCGCCTCACTGTGCTACGCAATATTGCCGCAGGGCTCCATGAGGACGAATATCTCTATGTCAGCTTCGGCGTTGACTTTAAAGGGTCTAAACCCCAGGACTTTGTCGTGGATGACCACATCTCCAAGCCCGCCGCGCTGACCCTGCTGCAATGGCTGGGCATTTCGGCTAAAGATGCCGAGATCTTGGGCTATTTTGATGCGGAATGGGGCGGCTACAAAACCGATATTCGCCTGCAGGCAGACTATGATATTGCCTTTGAGACCCCAACGCAAACCGAAGTAGTCTCGCTCAAAGCCGATGAGCAGATTAATCTCTACCGCTTCTTCGCCTATCACATTGAAGCCGATACCAGCGCACCGCAGATTTTTGCAGACTTCCGAGCAGCAGGCTTAGACATCGTCTCCTATCGGATTGAACCCCTACTGTCGCGGGTCATGTTGGTCTGCAAACCGTGTTACCCTAGGAAAGTTGTCAAAAAAACGCACATCTGAGCTTTCGGGTGTTTTGCCCCCGTCCTTCTAGACGCACGGCAAGATCACAACTCAGATGGAGGTTAAACCCGAATCCAAGGAGAAAATCAATGCCAGTTGTTTCCCTAGCTAACTTGCTAGAGTCAGGGGTTCACTTTGGGCACCAAACCCGCCGATGGAACCCCAAGATGGATCAATACATTTACACGTCCCGCAATGGGGTTCACATCATTGATCTGGTGCAGACCGCCCAGTTCATCGAAGAAGCCTACGGTTATATGCGGAATTTGTCGGCCAAGGGCAAGAAGTTCCTCTTTGTCGGCACGAAGCGCCAAGCCGCTGGCATTATTGCTCAGGAAGCGTCCCGGTGTGGTGCATATTACGTGAACCAACGCTGGTTGGGGGGAATGCTCACCAACTGGGAGACGATCAAAGGCCGCATCGAATATCTCAAGGAGCTAGAGTTACTAGAATCCAGCGGTAACTTAGACAAGCGCCCTAAGAAAGAGGCTTCGGTCTTACGCCGCGAGTTGGGCAAGCTCCAGAAATATCTGGGCGGCTTGAAGTCCATGCGGCGACCGCCAGATGTGGTGGTCATTGTCGATCAACGCCGGGAATACAATGCCATTCTGGAATGCCAGAAGCTCCGAATTCCCATTGTGTCGCTACTCGATACCAATTGTGACCCGGATGTGGCGGATATCCCCATTCCCGCCAACGATGATGCGATTCGCTCGATTAAACTCATCATTGGCGTCCTCGCCGATGCGATTTATGAGGGCAGCCACGGGGAAGTCGCCAACGAAGACTATGAGGAGTTCGATGAAGTCCTCGCCGAAGGAGACTTCACCGACGATGAAGAGACAACGGTCGAGGCAGACGGTGGGGATGCAGCGGACGCAGCGGCTCCCGCAGATGCGGCGGTTGCCGAGGAGCAGTAATTCTCTGCTCATTCCTGCCACATCGGGTGATTGCGGTGCTTGACCCGTTGGTTCGTTGGGAGGTTCAACACTACTCTGCGATCGTCCCCTTCGCCTCAGGGCATACTCAATCTAGATGCTCCTGAACCCTACTTGGGGGATATCGCCAGGGGAAGCACGTTTAGGACATCACGTAGGGTGGGCAATGCCCACCAGTTGAGGATTTCAGCTATCGTAAAATGTCCTCATCATCGAGATTGCTGCGATACATACTCTGCGCCTGATCTCGACCCTGCCTTGGGCAATGCCGTGATAAAGCGCCCGAGGCATCAACCCCATTCCTTTAGAATGGTCACGAAAAGACATACTGAATTCCGGACTTGAGGAGAGTCATGGCCAAGAAAAAAGCAACGAAAGACCCAAAGCCCACCGCCAAGGACACAAAACCCGCCCCGAAGGACACCAAAGCGACAGGTGGCAAGATCTCCGCCGCGGCGGTCAAAACTCTTCGTGAGCAGACCGGAGCAGGCATGATGGACTGCAAGAAAGCCCTCTCTGAAAGTGCAGGGGATATGGAGAAAGCCGTCGAGTGGCTACGCCAAAAGGGCATTGCCTCCGCCAGCAAAAAATCCGGTCGGGTTGCGGCAGAAGGTCTTGTGGGCAGCTACATTCACACTGGCGGCCGGGTCGGTGTCTTGGTTGAGGTCAACTGCGAAACCGACTTTGTCGCTCGGGGTGATGCCTTCCAAGAGTTGGTGCGGAATGTGGCAATGCAAATTGCGGCTTGCCCCAACGTGGAGTATGTCAAAGTTGACGACATTCCCACCACCTTTGTTGAAAAAGAGAAGTCCATTGAAATGGGCCGGGATGACCTCGGCAATAAACCGGAAAATATTCGGGAAAAGATTGTTGAGGGGCGCATTCAAAAGCGTCTCAAAGAGGTTTCTCTCATCGATCAGCCTTACATCAAAGACCAAAGCATCACTGTGGATGAAATGGTGAAGCAAGTGAGCGGTCAAATTGGCGAGAATATCCAAATCCGCCGTTTTAGCCGTTTTGTCCTAGGTGAAGGCATTGAGAAGAAGGAAGAGGACTTTGCTGCCGAGGTTGCCGCAGCCACGGGTAACGCTTAGGGTCAATAGTGCTTTCTGCGACGAGACGAAATGGGGGCGGGTACTCCGGCTGATGGGGCTTTAGCAAATTAATTTGGTAATCGGCGATCGCCAGAACGGTCGCCAAGACGGTTGGCGGGTCAGCGATGCCCAGTCTACGTAATGAAATGACCAACTTAGCGTGTTAACGTTCATCAGCCGCTGGGCCTGCTCACAATCAGCCCAAGGTATCGCTGCAATGACCAAATCCCTGACTCGCATTGAAAAAGAAATTGAGGAAAACTTAGCGCAGTTTGAGCAACTGCAAGCGCAGCTCAACCAGGCTTACCAAGTCTACATGACCGCCTTAGGGACGGCATTACGGCGTCAACTGGTTCTGGCGGTTTATCAGTTATGTACTCGCCCCTATGCCAAGGCCTTTCTGGCGTTGAGCGAGGCCGATCGCGCCCGTTTACAGCAGCAACTCCAGCAGCTAGGCTATGCGGCCGAGCAGGATTTACAAGCGGCCTTAACGCGTCCCTATGGCGCGAATTCATCCCCAAGCAAACAAAAATTGCGCTCGGAACTGCTCAAACGACTGCCGATTACACCCGAGCAGCTCCAGATGATCAAGGACAAGCTGCTCCAAAAACACGATCGCGGCCCAGAGGCAGACGCCAACCCGTCCGAGGATAGCGATGAGGAGGGCCCCATCGTTATTGCCTTAGATTCTGAGCAGCTACAATCGATGTTCTCAGCAGCGGTGGATGGGGAAGCACAGCCCGAGCCCGATGACTCAGAGCCCGATGACTCAGAGCCCGATGGCGCTGAGGAGAATATTGCGGATGCCGAAGCGTCTAGCGCCGAGACTGCGCCCTTGGATACACCTGAAGATGAACCGAGTTTGCCGGAGATGATGGCCGACTTGGCTGCGATCGCCAGCCGCCGCGCTCAGAGTGCCATTGCCCAACCGGTTCAAGCTGCTGAATCTGAATTCGTTGACGCCGAACCTGTTGAATCGGAGTCAGTTGCGGCGATCGCACCAGAGCCGCCGGATGCCGAAGACACGAACGATACAGAGGCCGCCGAGCCATTCGTACCGCCGCAGAATCCCCTTGAGTTTCTCCGCTGGGGCCAGACGGTGGAAACCACCCTGCAGGGGATTCTCAAGTCCCTGTCGTTGAAGACCAATCGGCTGCTGCACCGCGCCGAGATTCTCTCGAACCAATTGCCGCGTAAGTTGTTTGCGGCGGCGATCGAAGCCGATGAAGGGGGCAATAGTAGCCAGGCCGCCACTGCCCCCAACACCATGAACCTGATCGTAGAGACAGATTTCAACCCAGGCTCCGAAGGCGATGATCCCAATATTCTGTCTGTTGTGGTCATTCGCTTGCGACTGGCGGAAATTGAAATGGCCGAAACTGCCGTTGCCGCCAGTCGCAGCAAGCTCCGGGAAGGTTTAGCCCGGATGAAAACCCTAGCCAGAAAATACCAAAAACTGCTCAAATATCAGGCAACAGCCCAGGCTGAAGCAGCTTGGCGCGGTGCTTGGCATGAGGCTCCGCCCCCAGCAACCGATAGCGAGACTGATGAACTGCTCTAGGGGCTGTCATCATTTTTTGGGGTCGGGCGCTCCATCGCTTGTCCCTGCTCTGCACGAGCAAAGCTCTACAGGTTGCTGAGGTGAATGGATGACGCGCCCTCATCTACGGGCGTACCAGCCGGAAAAACACCCCTTGACCTCCTTCCACGCGGAGAACAGCTGCATCCTTGCGGGGATCACCCCCCTCGCCATAGCTAATGGCCCCAGTCACGCCGGGATAATCCCGGATCTGATCCAGCCCCTCGCGGATCATCGCGGGCTCAACGCTCTCTTGATCTTGCATCGCTTGGAAGAGCAGCCGAGTGGCATCGTAGCTCAGGGCGGCGGCGGAGGTAGGAGCTTCGTCATACTGTTGACGATAGGCTTCAATAAAAACCGGAGTTTGGGCATTGTCGAGGTCTTCGGACCAGTCTGAGGTGTAAAGCGCCCCTGCGAGGGCCGGATCACTAAAGTCAGCAAAACCTGTCCAGGCATCTGCGCCAATCAGCGTTGCGTCCAACCCCACTTCCTCTGCTTGTTGGGCCTGATCTAAGACCTCAGCGGGATAATTGGGCAAGAAGAGCACATCGGGTTGGGCCGCTTGAATTGTTTCGAGCTGGGCGGTGAACTGGCGATCGCCCGTGACGTAGGTTTCAAAGGCGACCATCTCGCCCCCCTGGGCTGCCAAGGCACTCTCAAAGGATTCCGCCAAATATTTATTATATTCACTGGCCACATCGTAAAGAACGGCCGCCCGCTGGAGTTGTAATTCTTCGGTCACCAGCTTGGCAATCACCTCCGCCTGAAACGTATCGGTGAAGGTCGAGCGAAACACGTATTGTTTCTGGGCTGTCGTTTCCGGATTGGTGGACTTGGAGCTAATCATCGGAATGGCCGCTTCTTCGGCCACCTGAGCAACGGGAATCGCGTTGCGGCTCAGGGGCATCCCCACCAGTGCCACGACTTGATCTTGATTGATGAGCTGGGTTGCCGCAGCGGCGGCCGCGTTGGGATCATCCTCATTATCGGCAACCTTCAGCGCAACGGAATGTTGCCGACCGCCAATGTCCAGACCCCCCGCTTCGTTGACCTCTTGCACGGCGAGTTCAATGCCTTTGAGGGTGGGACGGCCCGAGGTCAGGGAAACATCCCCCGTTAACGGTACGATCGCCCCGATGACAATCTCCTGCGTTGAGCCGGGACTACAAGCCCAAAGGGTTGCCACAC
>JBMYQW010000162.1:0-10637 GCA_049601735.1 Spirulinaceae cyanobacterium | reverse complement strand
GATGTGCTCAATGCCTTGGATATGGAACCCTACATGGATGACTTGGCGAAGTCATTGGTGACGGGACCCAATCCCAGTGAGGGCGGCGATGATGTCGGACGTTCAGGGCGAGCGGGGAAAGCAGGGCGATCGGGGCGATCGCGTGAACCCGAACAGCTACCCGATTCGGCGTCCATGTCTGCAACGCAGAAATTGGCCATGAAGCTCCGCGCCAAACGGCAGCGAACTGGCGGCGGTCGTCCCGGTCGGGGGAAGTCGGCACGACAAGGGCCTAACCCCGTGGGCAATAGCAGCTATAACCGCATGGCAACCCCCCTCGGCGACTCCGGTGGCATGACCACCTCAGGACGACCCTCCCGTCGCAAGCGCCTGGATGCCGAAGGCGTGATCTCTGCCTATACCAAGGGTCGCCGAGACTTTGCGCAACAGAGTTTAAGCCAGCTCAACCTCCAAGAAGCGAATCTCGAAGCCTGTATTTTCCATCAGTCGAAGCTCCGCAAGACGAACCTCCAGGGGGCGAATCTGGCTCGGGCTGACTTCGGTCGCGCGAGCCTGGCCCACGCGAACCTGCGCGATGCCAACTTGGGTCGAGCCTACTTTATGGGTGCTGATCTTGAAGGGGCCGATTTTCGTGGCGCAGATCTCAGCCATGCCAACCTCAAGGAGGCGAATCTTACCAAGACCAACCTCTGTGGCGCGAATTTATCCAATGCCAAAATTTCTCAAGATCAGTTGGCGGCGGCCAAGACCAATTGGTCAACGGTGTTGCCGAATGGTCGGCGCGGCTTGTTTTAATTCACTGGCGTGAACTTAAGAACTTAAGCACGAAATCCCCTTTATGAAAGGGCTTCAGGAGCGATCAACACCCGACCCACCCCGGTCATCGCTACGCGTGACCGCCCCTCCCCAGAGGGGATTGTGAAATCTCCTCTGGGGAGGAGTCCCCGGAGGGGGAGGTGGGTCAGCCCACTCAAACGCCCACCAGGAGCTGAATAAGACTTAAGTTCAGGTGGATGGATTCAAACCTTTCCCTACTCTTTCGGCGGGCGATTAGGGGAGCGGTAAAACGGCTTCTTTACAACCGTGGCGGCATGGGCTTGACCGCGAATCACCACCTCAACGGTTGTGCCGACTTTGCCGTATTGCGGGGGCACATAGGCGAGGGCGATCGCTTTTCCCAACGTGGGGGAGAGCGTCCCACTCGTGACCACACCAACAGTTTCTCCATTGACCTGCACTGGATAGTCGTGGCGGGCAATATGCCGCCCCTGCATTTCGAGACCCACCAGACGACGCGTTAGCCCCTGCGCTTTTTGGTTTTTGAGCACGTCCCGACCGATGAAGTCATTCTGGCGATCGAGATGAACCAGCCAGCTTAAACCCGCCTCTAAGGGCGTGATTTTATCATCGAGATCTTGGCCGTAGAGGGCCATCGCGGCTTCGAGGCGGAGGGTATCACGCGCACCGAGACCACAGGGCTCAACCCCTGCTTCCATCAGCGATCGCCAGATCGCCTGTGCCGCTTCAGGGCTTGCCATGATTTCAAAGCCATCCTCACCCGTGTAGCCTGTCCGCGCCAAGAAAATCGGCGCATTGCCAAGGGCATCATTTAATGGGGCAGTGGCATGGCCGAAGGCGGGGAGGGTGGCAAGATCGAGTGAATTTTTGAGGAGGGGTTGCAAGGTGGCGGCGGCTTGGGGGCCTTGGAGAGCGATCAGGGCGCGATCGCGCGACTCATCCGTTAATTCAACCCCCTGGGGCGCAAGCTGGGATTGCAACCAGTCGAGGTCACCAGCGTGGGTGGCGGCATTGGCGATGATCAATGCCTGTTGCGACCCCTGCGCGTAGATAATAATGTCGTCAATCACGCCCCCAGCCGGGTTCAGCAGCACCGTATATTGCGCCCGTCCCGGCTGGAGCGCCTTGAGATCCGTCGGCACAAGCCCTTGCAGCGCCGTTAAGATGTCAGGGCCTTGCACCTGAAACTTCGCCATGTGGGAAATATCAAAGGCTCCAACTCGGGTACGCACCGCTTCATGTTCTTGCTTAAGGCCGGCAAACTGGCTAGGCAAGACCCAGCCCGCAAATGCGGTGAAGCGGGCTTTTTGAGCTTTGAGCAGATCAAAGAGTGGGGTCTTGATGCCGTTGGGGGTCGCCATAGTATTGATCGTTGCCAATATCGTTGCAAATGTAGTCTTGCCACGATCCTATCGTCTTACGTGATATGTCTCGATAGCGAATGGACATGATCTATCTTTTCGCCTTGGCTGCTTTGAGTTTTTGATGGAGTTCTGGTGCATCGGTTTGTAGCGGTTGGGGCATTGCGGCAAATTCGGCTGCCTCGGTAGCGAGGTACGCATCGATTTCTTCCAGATTAGCGAGATAGAACGCGATCGCGCCGTAGACCTGCTCTAAGCTCAGTAACGGGAATGCCTGCACAATATTTTCGGGAAATAATTTATCCCAGAAGGCATAGACGACTGAATCGAGAGCAATGCGAGTTCCGGCAATCCAGTAACCTTGATCGCGGAATTCAACATATTGCTTGGTTTGGATCTTGGGCATTGGACACCGATATAGATCAGAATTTCACTCAAACGACGAGCTTGGTTAACGCCGCCTTAATCGCAGGGGGCAAACGTCGCATGATTTTGCCATTGTCCCGATCGACGGCCACCAGCGTAACAAAGGCCGTTACACAGAGCGTATTCGTGGCCCGATCTTTGATCTGATAGGCCCAGTTGATCCGCACACCCGTCATCTCCAGTAAGCGGGTGTTGATGAGCGCCATCGCGCCCATGGGCAGAGAACGATGATAGCGAATCGAGAGATCCACCACGGGCATATCACAGCCGGAGCGCACCAGTTCGGCGTAGTCCATGCCCAGCGATCGCAGACATTCCACGCGGGCTTCTTCCATCCAGGCAACATAGGTGCCATGCCAGACAATGCCCGCGTAGTCCGTATGGTGGGGCTGCACCCGCACTGGATATTCAAACCAGTTTTCGGCGGTGGTTTCGAGGGCGGGGTCTTCAACGAGGGCAGTGGTCTCGGGGAGTTGGGGCTGATTCATGATCCTGTGCCTGAATGCTTGGGGAACTTCAGAAAATCAATCGGCTCAGTATAGATCCCACCCTAGCGTAGAGATTTAGCCAACGGCAATCTTAATAATAACGCTGCAATTTCAATCAATACCCCCCAGTCCCAAGCGTTGACGGAGGTGAGTTTGAATCTCGGCTTGCACCTGCTCGGGGGACTGGGTTGCATCCAACCGCACGATCCGGTGGGGATATTGTGCGGCGAGCGCCGCAAACCCAGCTTGAACCCGATGATGGAAGTCTAGGTTGGCTTGTTCGATCCGATCGCCCGCACTCTGTTTTTGACCCCGCCTCAGACCGATAGTGACATCGAGATCTAGCCAGAACGTTAAGTCACTGGTGAGCTCCTCCGTAGCAATGGAATTGAGCTGTTCAATAAGGGGGCGATCGAGCCCCCGCCCATAATGTTGGTAGGCCAGGGTGGAGTCGGTATAGCGATCGCAGAGCACAATCTGGTTTTGCGCCAGGGCGGGGCGGAGGCAGGTGGCAACGTGTTCGGCGCGATCGGCCGCGAAGAGTAGCAACTCGGTGCGATCGCCCATTGTCTCACTGTGCAATAACAAATGACGGAGGTGCTGACCCAACGCCGTCCCCCCAGGTTCACGGGTCACCCGGACGGACTGCGGGCAATGCTCTTGCAAGTAAGCCGTCGTAAGCTGGAGCTGTGTGGTCTTCCCTGCCCCCTCCACCCCCTCAAACACAATAAATCGTCCCCGTTGGGTCATAATGACTATTTTTTGCTTAATACATTACCTAGCGATGCGCGACAACCGCATTTCTACGGAGTCAGTGGCCTGAAAAATGCCAGCCCCCCTAACATTTTTTAAAAAAACACGCTAAAGTGGCTGCAAGAGTAACTTCGATATCCTCTTACTGGATGCAATGTCCCTCACCATCATGCAGTAAGTCTGGATCGGGCGTTACCGTTGTTGTTTGAAATGCGAGTGTAGACGATGGCACGTTATTCCTGCTCATTCTACAGCCCACAATCAACGGGGGCACTCCGAAACCATTTGAGCCAAGCCCTACAGGCTTGTAACTTTGAGGTTATTCACGACGACCCTGAATATGTGGTGGGGCGAGAATTGCCAGGGGGCGTCTCCTTCAGTCAATTGGTTGTGATTGAGGCCTTGGTGGATAAGCCCGAACAAGGCCGGGGTCAATCGAAAATCAACTTCGTCCTGAAGAACGAAGAACTGCCCCTGCGTCGAGATAATCATTGTCGCCGAATGTTCGATAACTTTAAGCAAGCGGTGCAAGATCGTACGGCTTGGCAGTTGACCTAAAGATGGTTCATTAAGGTATTGATGAGCCCGACGGTTTCCAAATCACTCCCGCGTCTGCCGCCCTGGTTACGGCGATCGCTCGGCCGGGCAAGTGAAATCTCCACAGTTCAACAGGTTATTCGCCAGCGCAACATCCATACCATTTGTGAGGAAGGTCGCTGCCCGAATCGGGGTGAATGCTACGCCCAAAAGACCGCTACGTTTTTACTGATGGGCCCCACCTGCACCCGGAGTTGTGCCTTTTGTCAGGTGGATAAAGGCCATGCGCCCCTGCCCCTTGACCCGGTTGAACCCATAAAAGTTGCCGAAGCCGCAGAGCTGCTGGGGCTACGTTACGTTGTGCTCACCGCAGTGGCTCGGGATGACCTTGCCGATGGGGGAGCTGGCGTCTTTGTCGAAACCATGACCCAGATCCGTCAGCGCCAACCCGAGACCCAAATTGAAGTGCTCACGCCCGACTTCTGGAGCGGTCAGGGCTTGGCCGAAACCCAGCGCGATCGCATCGCTCAGGTCGTGGCCGCTGGGCCCGCCTGCTATAACCACAATCTAGAAACGGTAGAACGGCTGCAAGGCCCCGTGCGCCGGGGGGCAAAATATGCGCGATCGCTCCAAGTCTTACGCACGGTCAAGGAACTCAATCCCCACATTCCCACCAAGTCCGGGTTGATGCTGGGCCTAGGCGAAACCGAAGCTGAAATTGAGCAAACGCTCCAAGACTTGCGCCAAGTGGGTTGCGATCGCCTCACCTTGGGTCAATATTTGCGCCCGTCGCTGGCCCATCTGCCCGTGCAGAAATATTGGACACCGGAAGAATTTGCGCAGCTCGGTAATCTGGCGCGTTCCCTGGGGTTTGCTCAGGTGCGATCGGGCCCCTTGGTGCGCAGTTCTTACCATGCAGGGGAAATGACCTAAGACTGCTCGCACCAAGATAATCATCCAAGGCAGGCATCCTGCCAACGATTCATGATCTTCCGTCTGGAGTTTCTAAAACCCTAGCTATTCATTTTGAAAAGCTCCCCAGGCAAGATTCGAACTTGCGACCAATCGATTAACAGTCGACCGCTCTACCGCTGAGCTACTGAGGAAAGTGTCAAACGACAATTAACGATGATACCGAACTCGCTAGCCGCTGACAAGGGTTGTAACGGATTTTTTTGGATTGTGTCTCCTCCGTTGCAAATGCCCCGTCTCTTAGCCAGATTGTCTAACGTGGAGGATGGCAAACGCGCAACTTAAGCCATGCTCTCACGCCATCGCCGCCCCATCTCCCTGTCTTGGACCGCAATCGACCTCCCCGTACAGGCTGACGTTGAAACCCTCGCAACCCTCTACCCCAAAGACCGCGATCGCTTCCATTTGTTTTTGCGTTATCCGCCTCTAGCCCAGACTGCCCCTGATGCAGCGATCGCACCGCCGCTGGCCACCCAAGGGGGCTTGCTCTGGCTCGAAATTTCGCCGCATCGCGTGATCATGACCCTGCAGGGACGTAACTATCAGGGCTATCGCCATTTTTGGGAACGGGGCGTTTATGGTAGAAGCCGTTACTGGGTCCAAAGTGACGAGGTGCGCTGTCATTCGGCACTCTGTTTACGGAACTTTACACGATCGCTCCAGCTTCATACGCCCTACCTGCCTCAATATTTACACCTGGAATATGAGCTGTGGTCCGGCCAACTGTCTTTAGGCTGCTACCAGCTCGAAATTGATATTCATCAGTAAGCGATATTGTCGGGATTAATTAGGGGCTCAATCCTCATTGGCTCGACGGTGGCAGTCCCTAGGCAGCTATCAACGCGGTTGGGGCTTCTACGGTTGCCCAAAAGTTGCTGATCTCCTGCGCGACCTGGCGGGGATAGTCGTAATGGAAAAAATGCCGGCCCTCCGGCAGGCAATACAAACGATCGCTCGACTTGAGCCAAGGCAGGGAATCAACCGCTCTGGAGGCCAGCAAGGTATCATTCGCGCCGATCGCCGCCCAGATGGGTGGCTCAATGTCTGCAATTGCCACAGCAGTGCGATGGCCCAAGGAATGGGGAGCGAGGGCACTATCGAGGTCAGCGGCTAAGACCTTCATGAACCTTTTCGTCAGATCGTAGCCTTGGGGGCCAAACAAGCTCCGCACCATCTGCGCCAAGATCATGGAGCGGGAGCAGGGTAAGAGTTTGCGGAGGGCGTAGTAATGGTCATGCCAGGTCTGGGCAGGCGCTGCACCGACGGAGAGCACGGTCAGCGATCGCACCCACTGGGGATATTGCTGGGCATAGAGCAGGGCGAGCAAGCCGCTGCTGCCGTGACCGAGCAAATGCACCGGGCGATCGCCGCCGCGAATCGCTTCATGCAGTAGCGTGAGGGCGGTGGTAAAGCAGCAGGGTTCATCCAGGGTCTGATGATAGTCCCAACAGCCGAGCACTGTTGTGGCCAGAGACGGTTGGGTTTGGAGTTGCCGGAGCAATCGCAGATTAAAGTGTTTGAGTCGCGGGCTGAGGTTGAGCCAGAGGACATCAGGGGAGGATGGGGGAATGGGGAGAGAGGGCAGCATAGGGGTAATGAGATTGACGGTGTTACTCGGGAGCACTAATGAGAAGCATAATCAATAGTGCCTGGGGGACAGTATAGCTCATCCTGAACTTATTGCTATTGATTCGCATTAAGTGGCCGGCACAAAGCGAGGATTTTGCAGTTTCGAGCGAGGTCTCGAACCCCAAGCCCAACGCTCTGATACGAAATCCGCTTTGTCTGCACCCAGAATCAAAGACCCCACAGGATAGGGAAAACAAGCCCCTACACCAAGAGGATTCTTGGAATTTACTATCCGGATTTAGTATGACGCCGCAGCACAGGAGTAAAATCGACCCTGCCGCTGCTAAGGATGGGCGTCTTCACCCATCGATAAGATTGCTTTAAAAGATGTTTGTCCCTTAGATGGACGCTAAGTCATGGGCGATTGCTATAAGATATAAGCCTGATTAAAAACCCTTATTTAAGCCCACCTTAATATCCTGGAGATTTTGACCCCCATGACCCCCGTTTCCTTCGCTGTCGAATCTGTACAAGCCGATCGCCTTGAAGAGCTGATTGCCACAGAACCCTTACTGGTGGTGGACTACACCGCGACCTGGTGTGGCCCTTGCCGGGTGATTGCACCCATCCTGGAGCGGATCGCCAATGAGTTTAGCGATCGCCTCACCGTCGTCAAGATCGACTTTGAGCAAAACAAGCGCAGTGCGACCCAGCACAAAATCCGGAGCCTACCCACCGTGTTGGTATTTAAGCAAGGCAAAGAAGTTGCCCGCATCATTGGCAGTTCTGCGGACGAGACCTACCGCAATACCTTGGCCCAGCATTTGTAGGGGGCGCAGCATTTGTAGAAAATCCCGATAGAGGACGCCAATGGCTGACCAGCAGCGATCGGCCTTGGGTCAATGCTGCCAATGATGCGGGAGCGGCCAACGCTTCAGCATCTGTTACAACGGAGTGGGCATCATTTGGATGCTCACTCCGTTGCGATGATTGCACCCATGACCCATCCTCCCGCGTCCGCCCCAACCGCAGCAGCCCCGCCCCCAGTCCGACGCATTCTCTGGATTGATAATCTGCGGGCGATCGGTATTCTCCTGGTGCTTTTTATCCATACCGGGCGCTTTCGGGCGGACTGGTTTGCCTATATCCTGGCATTTTTCATGCCCCTCTTTTTCTTTCTGTCGGGGTTGTTTGTCAAGGACAAACTCAAAACCCAGCCCTTGGGGTCGTTCCTCAAAGACAAGATGCTACGGCGTTTAGTCCCCTATTTTGTCTTCAATGGCGTGAGCTACCTGTTTTGGCTGGTGGTCGAGGCCGGGGGAGCAAAAACGCCACCGTTGCAACCGTTGCTTGGCATCTTTTATGGTGTGGGCGGTCACGGCTGGCTCAAGCACAACATTAGCCTCTGGTTTTTGATCTGTCTGTTTGTGACGGAGGTGGCTTTTTACTTTCTCATTCGTTTGCCCTCAAAGCGTCAGCTCATCGGGGCGTTGGGCATCTGTGCGATCGCCGGTTATCTCTTCTTTACCCTGACCCGTCCTCTGGGCTACACCTTGCCCTGGATTCCGGGCGAGACGTTGCAATATCGCCTGCCCTGGTGCTTGGATCTGATGCCGACGGCGTTGGTGTTTTATGGTGCGGGCTATTTACTAAGTCCCATTGTATTGAGTCACCAAGGCGTCACTGGCTGGCGTTGGGGCGTGATGGGGGCCGCCCTGGCGGCTTACATTGTGGGAACCCATTTGAACCCTGATACCGTGAACTTTATTGTCGGCAAATATGGCAATTTTGCCGGGTTTTACCTGGGGGCGTTCGGTGGCATCTTCTTTTGGCTCTTGATCTGCCAGCTGATCCCCCCGAATCCGGTGTTCGCGGCGATCGGTCGCAGTTCTTTAACCATTTATCTCTTACATCTGCTGGTCTTCCCGCTGATCACCGGAGTCCTGACTCTAGTTCTCAAAATCCCTAACGATCAACTCAAGGATGTTTGGTGGGCAGCGGCGCTCTACACTGCCCTGACCACCGCCAGCCTGATTCCGGTGCATCACTTGCTGACTCGATATTTACCGTGGCTGGTGGGGCAGCGATCGCGTTCTGCACATCGCTAAAGGCGATCGCAACGACGCAACGTAAGACGCTAAACCTACCCTCCCAACATCTTCTTGATCCCTGGCAATGCCGCTGCCACCTCTGCGGGAGTGGGTTGGGTCTGCTGAAAACTCTCGCGGGCTTGGACGCGATCGAGCCACGCTTCCAAATTCGGAAAGTCAGCGATCGACACTTCCAAAAACATCGTCAAAATGCCCACAGAAATTCCCGCCATGATGTCCGCATAAGTAAATTGCCCCGTGACAAAGTAGTCCTCCCCCAGTTGCTCATTGTAAAATGCCAGAACTGTTTGGACTTGTTGCTGGGTGGCGGCCAAGGTGGGCGGATCGACCGGAATCCCCACCGTATGGCGCAACAGGGGCAGGGTGGCGGGCATCAGCTCGTTGAGCTGTACCATCTGGATCATCCGGACTTTAGCCAAGTCTTGCGGTGACGGGGGCAACAGGGGCGGCGTGGGATATTGGGCGTCGAGATAGTCCAAAATCGCCACCGACTCCAACACCCGAAAGCCCTCATCCACCAGCACTGGAATATGGTGAAAGGGGTTGAGCGCCAGAAATTCGGGCTTAAACTGCTCACCATTGAGCTGGACGGGCACAAGGTCAAAGTCCAGACCTTTTTCCAGCAGGGTGATCCAAACCCGGCGGGAGTTGTTGGAGAGGCGGCTGTAGTAGAGCTGAATCGAGGCCATGGGAGAATTCCTCCAGATTGCTTATGAAGAAGTGTTAAGTTGAGAGGGAGTCATCCGATCCCCCCAATACCGTGCGTGTTTTTCGTTCTCTGCCGTCAACCACCCTGCGCAACTTGGCGCTCATGTTTGGTGCAGCCCTCTGTTTTTGGTCTAGCTTAACGATTCTGCTGCCCACGTTGCCCCTCTACATTGAGGCGACGGGGGCGAACCAGCAGCAGGTGGGCCTGGTGATGGGCAGCTTTTCCATTGGCTTACTCCTGACGCGGGGCCTGTTTGGCCATTGGGCTGATGCCCGGAGCCGCAAGACGGTGTTGTTGATTGGCACGGCGATGGTGGGCTTGGCGCCGGTGGGGTATAGCTTGGCTCAATCATTGCCGCTGTTGGTGTTCCTGCGGGCGGCCCATGGCTTGAGCATTGCGGGCTTCACTACGGGGTACAGCACCTTAGTGATTGACCTGGCGCCGCGATCGCAGCGCGGTGAGATTTTGGGCTACATGACATTGGTTATGCCCCTCGGCATGGCGTTAGGGCCAGCCCTGGGCGGTGGACTGATGGAAACCCAGGGCGGCTTTGGTCTGGTTTTTGGCATCGCAGCCACCCTGGGTCTGCTGGCGTTCGGCGGTGTGAGCCTCGTGCAAGATACGCAGCCTCGTCCGGCATCAGCATCGGTATCCGTATCGACAGAACCGCCCTCAACATCAAGCTCTGGTTCATCTTCCCCGGCCGCCCCGAGTTGGTTGCAAACACTGATTGGCACCTACGTGCATCAATTTAGCTACGGCCGCCGTCTCCAGGTTCCGGCGATGGTGCTGCTGTTGATTGGTATGGTGTTTGGCACGTTAGTGGCTTTTTTACCAGCGTATGTGCGCGATAGCGGCATCGCCATGAATGTGGGGCTGTTTTATACCATGGTGGCGATCGGTAGTTTTGGCG
>JBMYQW010000161.1:0-10656 GCA_049601735.1 Spirulinaceae cyanobacterium | reverse complement strand
AGAGGAATAAGTCGACCCTTGGGAGGAGTCCCCGGAGAGGGAGGTGGGTCAGCCCACTGGAACTCCCACTAGGAGCTGAATACAGCGTTAAGTTCACACCAGTGTCCCCCCGTGGTTGCCCCAGACCTTGCCAGGGTAGAAGGGCTCTACCCCTACATAAAAAACTCCGGGTTTCAAACTAGACAAGGTTTATCTGCGTTTCGTACACCTGAGACTCGACGTGATAAGTAGCCCAGGCGAAAAAAAAGGAGCTATGTAACAGAGTATTGAGGCTGTCGAAGATTGACATATTCAGTGGAGTGAGAGTTCTGCTGGGCACGAGCGTCAATTCCGAAAATGACCTCACAAGCCAACTCCTGCTCTGACTCAAACATCTGACCAACTAACTCATCGCGCTTGAGGTGCTGCCACTCCAACTCAATCGGGTTCATCTCTGAACAGTAGGGGGGTAGAAAAAAGAGATAGAGTCCCTGAGCTTCCCAAAGTGGTATCTTGGCTTTGACGAGCTTGCTAGTGTGGATGGAGCCATTATCCAAAACAATGACTCGTATGCGCCCGGTTTGCGCAGCAACTTGAGCTTGCTGCTCCATCAAAGCAATGAAATCCTCACTCTTGAAGCTGCCCAAGACCAGAGAGTAGATAAACGTGACCAAGGGTTGCCACAAGCCAAGAATGCTGAGTCGTTTGCCCCGCTTGCGTGTCTGCTCCTGCCGTTTCTGCTCACCCCGGAAGTAGTAGCTGTAACTAGCGGCACTCCATAAACAACTGCCCGATTCGTCGCCGTAGAGCAAATCAATCTCCCCTGCCGCCGCAGAGAGTTCGAGCATCTCTAAGTCTGCTTGCTTAACCGCCCGCTGCTCCGGGTCTTGGCGCTCTCGATGACTCAGGCGTGTCCGTTTCCAGAGCACCCCCTTTTTTTGAGCACCTGACGCAGATGGTCTGGACTCAAGCTCACTCCTCTTTCGCGTTTGAGTTTTTCGGCTAACTGTACGCTGTTGTAGGTTCGCTTGTCTTCCCACAAACAGGTTTCTAGGTATTCCATGTCGGCTTCTGTCCAGGTTCGTTCTTTTCCCCGTCCTGCTGCATCCCAGAGTCCCCCCAATCCCTTTTCCTGCCAACGTTTGAAGGTCATCCTTACCGTTTTTACTTTCCAGTGCAAGTGGGCTGCTATCTTTTCGACGTACCACCCTTGATTACTCAATCTCAAGGCTTCGGCTCTATCTTTTACTCTCTGTGCCACTGTGGTCGCTCTCCTCAATTCCCACAGGGTTCTTTCCTCTTCTGAGTTGAGGAACACTCTTACTCTGGCTCCCATTAGTATATCTGCTCCTTTGCACACCTCTTTACATCTCTCAATCTAACTCCCTTTTTTTACTCCGATCTACTTAAGGGATGATCATCCGGATAAAATGCGGGTTCTTTCTGGGGTCGAAATACCATCACGGAGCGATTTCCTTTGGCAGTGCGCAATCGCAATTGCACGGAGCGATGAGCCAAGCCAGTGTCTAGATAAACACACTGACCTCCACAGAAAACAACCTCGCTAAAGCCTTCGCTTGCGGTATGCTAATATCCTCTGTCCCCTTGAGGATTTTATTGACGATCTCGGCAGAACCCAACACACCAACTAATTGTTCTGGTGTCATATTATTGGCTTCCATCAAATGTAATATTGTTGAATGAGGTGAGCCTTCTGGAATGGGGTAATGTTTTTCCTCAAACTTTTCGATCAAGGCAATCAAAAGATCTAAAATGGCATCTTCCTCAGCAGTACGGTCGCCTTTGTGCTCAAGTTCACTGGTAAGTGAAAGTGCGCGATCGTTTTCGGCTTCAGTTTCAATTACCTTGGGTTGATAAAAGGCAAGTAATTTAGCGTAGGATTTAGGGTTAATAGTAAGGGTCATTTTTCCACTTGTCTTTGTCGTATTCGGCGTGGGGCAAAATGTACTTGATATAAATCCTCTGGTACTCGTAGACAACATCAGTGATCAAGCGATAACGATTACCTTTAATGTTGAATACTGTGAAGTTACCAACCGACTCGGCGGTCTTATAAGTCGCTTGAACGTCGGTTATGTTACTCCATTTGGCTTTACTTGCAACTCTGTACCAGCTATAGAGAGCGTCGCAGGAATTAGCATGGGATTGGCAATAGTCGCGCAGAATCTTTCGGCTAATAACACGCACACCGCTTGAGTATTCACTAGACATTTAGGCCATTATAGGGTGATATTCTGGCGATGGGCTAACCGTTGGCCAGCAAGGGATCTGCTCTAATCTGGTTCTTGGTGCTTGCGAATAAACATGAATCCCTCTCCCTTGCTGGCGCAGCTTTCGCTTCAGGCGCAGTTGCAAACCCTGATGTCGCCGCTCGGTCAGGTTGCGCCTTGGTCTCAAGTAATTACACCCGCTGCCCCTCCGGTGCTCTACCGGGTTAAACAGGTTTGGCCGATCGCCTATCGATCGCCGCTCTTGCAACAGGTCAAGAATGGCGATCGCTTTGCTCTTGTCGCTCAGTTACGGGCACAACTTCCTATTCATCCCGCTTGGCAGATCCAGATTAACGAGCGATCGAGTCTGGATTTTCAATGGCAGGAAGGGGCGATCGCCCCCTATCTTCACTCTTTATGGTCAGCACCTTGGGAATCTGATCTCAGATCCGATTTAGAAACCCCAAAAATCCAAAACGCGGTAGGGGCAGGTTTCAAGCCTGCCCCTACTACGGATTTACCCCTCGAAAAGCTCTCACCGGAACAACTGCAACTGCAATATTGCCACGGGCGCTGTTGCAGTCTATTGGCACTCGCACAGCGGGAGGGGTTCGGGGTTCCGGCAAGACCGGACTGGTTGAGCTTGAATGGGATGGGCGATCGCGCTTTTTTCTCGGTTTGGCTGACCTGTGGCGATTCTTTAGCCAGCGATCGTCAATCCCTGAAGTCGCTCCTCCAGCTCACCCATGCCTGGCATCGTTGGTATGCCCAGAGCCAGATTTGGGGCACAACCCCACCTCATTTAGCCCAAGCTCGATTGGCGTTAATTGCTCTCATGCAGCGGCTTTTGGGTTTTTACTTGCGGCAATATTACGGTTTGGAACCGTGGCGATCGACCTAGGGTGACAGAAGCCAATCTACAAACTACTGGAATTCAAACTTTCTTGCTCGCCTACCGTTTGGGGCAAATGAAGACCACATTCTTGCTTAAGACCATGAAACCGGGTATCCCGCTCATGCTCATCGTCCGCCGTCATCGCGCGGCTCGAATGCCAATCGCCGACGGAAGTATAGCCAAGGTCAAAATAGGGATGATAGGGCAAGTCGTGGCGGGTGAGATATTCGTAAATCGTTTTGGCATTCCAATTCAGAATGGGTAGCAACTTGTAGATCTCACCCTGCAAATTCACAAAATCCAGGGATTGACGATGATTCGTTTGGTTACTGCGCAAGCCCGCCAGCCATGCCTTCGCTCCCAATTCTTTGAGGGCGTGTTGCATCGGCTCCACTTTGCGAATCTGGTCGTAGCGATTGAGGGAAACCACATCTTTTTGTTCCCAGAGTTTGCCATACAAGGCTTCCATCCGGGCGGGGGAGAGGGGCGATTGATAGACCTTCAGGTTTAAGTTCAGTCGCTGGCTGAGGTCTTCGGCAAATTTGTACGTCTCGGCAGGGAGGTAGCCCGTATCAATCCAAATAACGGGAACATCCGGAACCACCGACGTGACCAGATGCAGCATCACCGCTGCCTGAATCCCGAAGCTGGTGCTCATGACCATGCGGCGCCCGAAGGTTTGGTTCCCCCAGAGCACCACGTCTCGCGCGTGAGCATTTTGAAACTGCTCGTTGAGCGTCTTCAGATTCAGGTCGGGCGTGGCCAGCGTCAGGGTCATAAGCGGCTTGGGCGTCTAGACGATGATGAAGTGGATGCAATGTTGAGCTGAGGCTTGAGATTAGGCATTAATTACGTCTGAGCCCAGTCTAAGAGCCATGGAGGATGGCCGGTATTGTAGAGCAGCGTCATAACCAACTGGCGGTTTTCCCTTCACAATTCGCAGCCCTCAAGTTAGTTCGGGTTCTAAATTTGAGCCGCGCGATCGGTAGGTTAGCGTTGCCTGAGCTTGGGTATGAAATGCAGACGTTTGGCCTTGACAAGCAGTACATAAATCGTCTTTCAGTGTACACCGAATCCTTGAGCGATCGCTGGGGCGCAAGGGGCGGAGAGCCGAATTCTTCCTTAAGGTGGCTGTAGTGCCATGGCACACTTTAAATGAGTGCGTTAGAAAATCAAGGGGCAAAACCTTGAGGCGCATCATGTGTTTTGGGGAGGTCGATGGTCAGAATCGTCCAAAGTGCCTGAATCGCCTACGGTTGAGGCTCACCTAGTTGTCTTTGGCTGAAACCACTGTTCTGAGAGGGTTTCAAGGATTCAATTCCTTGTACCTCCCTGGAATCCATCTTGAGCCATTAAAAAAAGGCGATCGCCTCTTGTGAGGGGCGATCGCCCATCTCAACAACGGACAAACTTAAAGGTGCAAACCCTTAGAGCGCCACCACACCCCCATCATCGCGGGTAATCACGATCGTGGCCGAACGAGGGCGAGAATTGCCCCCATCGGGCCAATGGCTGGTGAACTGCGCCGGATCAGTGGCCGAATCACTCCGCTCACCGGGGTGTTGGATGTTGACAAAGATTGCTTTACCATCCGGTGTTTCCGTGATGCCTGTGATTTCGCAATCCTTTGGCCCCACCAAGAAGCGACGCAGGGTGTCGGGCGAAACCGACTGACCCACCGGGGTCGTCACCGCATGATCCACACCCCCATGGGCGGGAACGGCCTTGTTGGTCAGGGTCTTCATGCCCCCATCACCCACTGCACCGGGGAGCGCCGCCAGCATCATGCAGTTGGACTGGTCAGTGTAGGCACTATCATCCGTTTGAATCCAGAGCAGCCCAGGGCTCGCGTAACTAAACCAAAGACCATCGGGGCTAGAGAAGTCATTCTCTGCCGTCAAACCCGAGGCATTGACATCCGCACCCGCAGCGGACTCGGCCCCAAACAGATACACATCCCACTCAAAGGTCATCGCGGTATGATCGCCCCCGGCCTCCCGCCAGCGGATGATGTGACCATTCACATTGCCTTCTCGGCTGCTCTCGCCCTTGGTATCGGAGTAGAAACGAGGATTCGCCGCATCGAGCGGTGCTACTGTGCCACGACCACTGCTGCCCGAAACACTGTTGGTCAGGGCAAAGTAGACATCGCCATTCACCGGATGTACCGACCCCCATTCCGGGCGATCCATCCGGGTTGCGCCCGCCGCATCGGCCGCTAGCCGAGATTTAATCGCCACATCCACTTCATCGGCAAAGTAATAGCCATTGTGGTTAGCCACGAGGGGGTTATCCAAACTCAGCAGGAGCCATTCGCCTGTGCCGTCATCGTTAAACTTAGCGGCGTAGAGTTTGCCTTCATTCAGGTACTTGTCACCCACAGCCATGCCCTGATTCGCATCAGCGGCGTCCCAAGGCGTATTGGAGACGTACTTGTAGATGTACTCGTTGCGAGCATCATCTCCGGTGTAGAAGACCACCGGACGACCGGCCACCGCAGGGGCGGGCCAGCAGCCCTCATGGCGCAGACGACCCAGCGCGGTGCGCTTACGCGGCGTGGAATTGGGGGCAAAGGGATCAATCTCGACCACCCAGCCAAAGGTGTTAGCGACGTTGCGGAAATCTTGGCGGGGGCTATCCGCCGTCTTAGCCACATCCCAGCGGCGATAGAGATCCGTGGCATCCGCTTTCCCTGCCGCGTGGCGCGACCAGTTGTAGCGACCAGAGGTGCCGGGCTTGATGCCATACCGCTTGAAGTTAGCTTCTTCGTTCGCGGTGCGGCTGCCTTCAGCTTCTAGGCGGGCGAAGTAGTTGGGCCAGTTCTCTTCACAGGTGAGGTAGGTTCCCCAGGGGGTGTGACCATGGGCGCAGTTGTTGACGGTGCCGCGAGTCTTGTCGCCTTGGGGAGCATAGGCGGTGACGAGCATTTCACTGCCCCGCGCGGGGCCGGTGATCTCCATCTCGGTCTCACCCGTGATCCGGCGGTTGTAGCGGGAGTTTTGGTTGAGGGTGTAGCTGTTGCCGCTCTTAACGACCTCAACGACCGTAACGCCATGGGCTTGGACTTCCTTGTCGATTTCCCCGGTGGGACGCGCGTTCGGGTTATTGTTCCCGTAGTCGGTGGGGCCATTGGCGTGCATGAAGCCGAGATCTTCGGCCACCTCATGGTTCACACAGAGCAAGCCTTTGCTGGCGCTGCTGGGATCGCGGCCATTGTTGCCCAGCCCAAAAAACTCCATCCCGTCGTGATGATCGCCCGCCCGGAAGGCAAAGCCTGTATCTGTGCCGTCGTTTTGGTAGGCGGGCACTTGGTTGGAGAGCGGATCACCCGTGGCCATCAGGACGGTGGCGGTATAGCCTGCGGGCACGGTAACTTGATCAGCAGTGTTCTTGATAACGGTGCCGAAGCTAAATTGCAAACTGGTTGCGGCAGTGGCGAGTTTCTCTTCATCAGATTTAACCGCATCGCCCAGGAAGGCGAGCCCTGTGCCCAGCATGGAGGCGGCAACGAGCGAAGAGCTGCCCTTGAGGAAGCCCCGACGACGGACTTTGGCCCGTTCGAGTACGTGGTAGAAGGAGTCGTTGTTAGAGGCGTTGTAGTCGATGTTTTCCGTATCGATCGACTCGCGGTGATAGTTATGCCCACTCATGGTGTCAGGAATAAATTAAATGAATGACGACGTAAATGTTCGGCGAGGGGGCGATCGCGCCGTAGTGCAATGCCACAGGCAATCCCCCAGCAAAATGAACATTTAGCCCTTGACTCTACTGGCTCTAAGTTAACGGGAGCATAAGCAGACGTAATCTTAAATTAATTTTTCAATTAAACGCCTGTGGATGTAGGGCAGAGAACGGATTGGCCTTGAGTAGCGATCGCCTCAATTTAACGCTAGTTTAGGGGCTGTCGTCAGTTAGACTTCAAACTCTTGTTATGACTGACTTACAGCCCCTTTTTCTGTTGTTTGGGTCGGGCGCTCGATCCCTTGTCCCGTAAGGCTTCTGGCTCTAAATGACGACACGCCCTAAGCGTGTGTGGATCCAGCGATAGGACATTTTGATAACCCATCGTCGCCCTCACAATTGCAACAGCTCGAACAAATCTGCTACCCGATAGTTCATCTCCCCCATAAACGTCGGCATTGGCAAAACCGCTTCCGCCTCATCGACAATCTCCACTTCCTGCCCCGCTTGGTACACAAACACCGCTCGATCCTCTGGGTCGATCAGCCAGCCCATCTCGGTCCCATTCCTCAGACAGCGCAGAATGTTTTTCGTGACCCGTGTGGGCCGCTGCCCTGGCGACAGAATTTCAATCGTCCAATCCGGCGCAAGGGGAAACACGTTGGCAATTTCGCCATCGTTATCGGTCGGGATTCGCGACCATGCCAACACCACGATATCGGGAACAATCGACAGTCCATCAAAGGTGCAGCGCAACTCCGGAAACGCACAGGCGATTTTCTCTGGCCGAACGACCGAATTGATCACGGTGGCAAAGTCTAACTGGAGTCGGCTGTGCTTTCCCTGGGGCATCGGTTTCTGAATAATTTGACCATCTACGTATTCGCTTGCGGGTTTCGTTTCTGGCACATTCAGAAACGCCTCTAGCGATAGCAGCTTTACAGGCGTTTGCAGCATCTTTTACCCCTTGTTTTCAAGGATTTCAGTACTTTTGTCTTCATTGTATGGCAATCCCAATTCTTCATGAAGGGATTTGCCTTGAGTAGCGATCGCCACTATTTAACGCTAGTTTAAGAATCAATCAAACTCAATATTTTCTTTACTTTTTCTTGGTCTTCAGCCCCAACCCATGAGCGACATTAACTATCTACCGGGTCAAACCGTCCGTCTGCTGGCACAACCGCAATATTTTAAAACCGCTGACCCGATGCCGATGTTGCGTCCGCCGGATGTGGTGGCGGTGCGTGAACAGGGCATCTTAATGGAGCGCCGTCCCGGTAACTATTGGGCCGTCAAGTTTACGCGGGGGATCTTCTTGGTCGATCAGAGTAATCTGGATTTGGTGCAGCCCGACGCGGAGTGAGCGGATATTTAATCTTCAGCACGAAACCCCCTTCATGAAAGGGTCGCAGGAGCGACAAACACCCGACCCACCCGGGTCTGTGCTACGCACGACCGCCCCTCCCAAGAGGGGATTGAAATCTCCTCTGGGGAGGAGTATCCGTAGGGGGAGGTGGGTCAGCCCACTCCAGCTCCCACCAAGAGCTGGATGCAGCGTTAAGTTCACACGGATAGTTTCAAGCCTTACCCTACCGTATCTGTCTTTTTCCGTTCTCCAATGTCCATTCGGTTTACTCCCGCTCGAAAACACCTCATTCTCGCTGCCTTGCTCTCCGGCTGTGGTGTCGTTTTTTATGGTCTGCTGACGCGGCTGGGTTTCGTCATGCCGATTCGGGAGCTTCCGGCTGCCCTTTGCCTGCCCCCTTGTGCGGCTAAGGCCGCACACCATCCGACCCGCGTCCCGACCGCTTTACCCGGAGCGCCCCTCACGGAGCAGTTAGGCACGGAGATTGATGCCGAGAAAATTTCGCTCCTAGTGGAAAAATCCGCCCATCGCCTGACCGTCTTCTATGATCTCCAACCGATCAAGTCCTATCCGGTAGTCTTTGGCAGTGCCCCGGAGGGCGATAAGTTCTATGAGGGCGATCGCAAAACCCCCGAGGGCATCTATCGGGTGCGGGACCTTTACCCGCATCCCGCCTGGTCGAAGTTTATTTGGCTCGATTACCCCAACCCCCAGTCCTGGCGGGGTCATCTTCAGGCCAAGCTCACTGGGCAGATTAGCCCCTTGGCGTCCATTGGGGGCGAAATTGGCATTCATGGGGTTCCGGAAGGTCAGGAGGGGTTGATCGAGAAACGCAACAACTGGACGTGGGGCTGTGTCTCGCTCAAGAATGCCGATGTGGATGAGATCTATACGGTGATTGACCAGGGTACAGTGGTGGAGATTCGTCCCTGAGGGAGTTGGGCTTAATCCAGTTGATTGGGGTAAGTTGAGTGGGAGAATTTTTCTCTCCTGAGTGGATAGTTGTGATCTTGGTAAGGAGAAGAGACTTGTAACTCGCTTGCCTGAACCTGCATTGCTGGAGTTCAACCCGCCCTAATGTTCGATTTTTTGAGGCGATCGCTACCCCCCAACCGTTCTGTTCTAAATCATGCCCTCCGCGAGAAGGGCATCTCGCGCCGCCAAGCCTGGGGGCGGATACTCACAGTTGGGCTGTTGATTTTACTCGTGGGGTTTGCCACGGTCGAAGACTATGGGGTGTCTTGGGATGAGGGGACGGAAGTGGCGATCGTCAAATATAACTACAACTGGATCACCCAGTCGCAGCCGATCCCCCGCGATCTCAAGCATTATGGCGTCGTGTTCAATGGCACAGCAGAACTGCTCTTTCAGACTCGGCAATGGCTGGCTGACCCAGCCAACTATAGCCTTAAGCCCCAGCTCAAGGCAGCGGAAAATCCTCGTGCCCTCACCGAAGCCCTGGCCCAACGCCTGCGTTTCAAGCATCGGCTGACCTTTCTGTGGAGCTTGGCAGCCTACGCTGGCGTTTTGCTACTGGTGTCGCTTCTGGCTGGAATGCGTAATGCCTGGTTTGCAGCGGTGGTGCTGGCGTTAATGCCCCGGTTTTGGGCCCATAGTTTTTTTAACCCCAAGGATCTCCCCTTTGCCAGCTTATTTACTCTGAGCACTGCTCTCGGTGCGCTGCTGTTGGGGGCTTACCAGCGGGCCACTGTGCCGCGCTGGGGCGGATCGGCGATCGCTTTCGGCAATGCGTCCAGCGCAGTCACTCCCCGCCCTTGGCTTTGGGGTTGGGCCGCAGGCTATGGCGTTTTGGTGGGCTTGCTCACGGGGGTACGCATCGGCGGTTGGGTTGTGCTGGGGTTTGTGGCGATCGCCCACCTGCTCACGGGGGGATTGCGCATTTTCCATCAGCCCCGTCGTCTGGTGGGCTTTTATGGCGTGATGGGTCTGGCTTGGGCGCTCACGACGATCGCCGTGCATCCGGCGTCCTGGCCGCATCCCCTGCTCTGGTTTTGGCAGACCAATCGTTACTTATCGCACCATCCCTGGGCCAGCCCAGTGCTCTTTCGGGGCGACTATTGGCAGGCGGCCGAATTGCCTTGGTACTACATTCCCTGGTGGGTGGGCATTAGCGTCCCCGCTCCTTGGCTGGTGGCGACGGCGATCGGGCTGGTGCTGTTGGTTGTTAATTACCGCAGCCTGACCCCCACCCAGCAAGGGGCGACAATCCTGGTGTTGTTGCAGGCTGTGGGGTTGCCCCTGGCGGCAATTCTGGCGGGGGCATCGGTGTATGGGGGAGTGCGGCAGTTTATGTTTGTAATCGCTGAAAGCCCATCATTCGATAATTTCGAGGACAAATCGTTTGCCTGTTTTACCTGATGCCGCACTCAAAATGGTTCGGATGGCCTGGGCTGTTCGACCCTGTCTCCCGATTATTTTACCCATATCCTTTTTGGCCACATGAAGCTCTAATACCGTGGTGTGTTTGCCCTCAACCTCGCTAA
>JBMYQW010000160.1:0-10656 GCA_049601735.1 Spirulinaceae cyanobacterium | reverse complement strand
GGTGGGTCAACCCACTCGAACTCCCATCAGGGGATAAATACAGCGTTAAGTTCACACGGATGGTTTCAAACCTGCCCCTACAGGGGTTCTTGGGGTTCACAGGACGGATTTGGTATGAGGGGATGCGACAGATGATGCCTTGCGGGATTGCCCTATCGACAGCGATCGGCACGCTGATCCGGCATTTGCCGATAAGCTAGGCAGGTAGAATGCCATGTTCCTCCAAGTCTCGCTGCGAGAGACATCCCTAGACCAACATCCGTACCCTATCGGTGCGACCTCCCCCCTTAATCTTCCATGAGTCAATCCTCGGTTAATCTGCCCTACGTTGATCTGCTGCTCCAACTCTTGGCAGAAAACGACCCCGACATGGCGATCGCCATGGGACGCCATGTTCATTGGGGCTATTGGCCCGACCCCAGCCAAGCCAACCAGACCGCAGCAGACTATGCTCAGGCTGCCGAAAACCTGGCGCACCAGGTTTATACCGCCGCTGGAGTCGGGGACGGAATGCAGGTGCTGGATGTGGGCTGCGGCATTGGCGGCACGATCGCCAGCCTCAACGAACAGTTCACCAACCTACACCTGACGGGGCTCAACATTGACCCGCGACAACTCGATCGCGCCCGCGCCACCGTCACGGCCAAAGTGGGCAATGCCGTGACGTTTGTGGAAGGGGATGCCTGTACCCTGCCCTTTGAGGATGAGAGCTTCGATCGCCTCTTGGCGGTGGAATGTATTTTCCATTTCGGCGATCGCCAGCGGTTTTTTCAAGAAGCCTTCCGGGTGCTCAAGCCCGGCGGTCGGCTGGCCCTCTCGGACTTTTTGCCGACGGAATGGCTGATTCCGGGGTTGCAGCTAACCCAAGCCTTGCCCTTTATCACTCCCTTCTACGGCAACTTTCAGCTCGATTTCACAGCGGCGGACTATAGCCGTCTGGCCCAGGAGACGGGTTTCCGATTCACCCATTCCCAGGACATTACCCACAACACCCTGCCCACCTACGAGTTTCTGCTGCACCTCGGCATCGAGTCGGAGCGCCATCGGCATCGGCTTCGGTCAGGCATAGAAACGCTGGTGATGGGCGGGTTATCCTACACCCATTGCTTGACCTACTTCATTTTGGGCTTTGAGAAACCCGCTGCTTGAGACGTAATTAACTGCTGATGCTATGCACCAACTCGTCATTGATTTCCCCTACATCGACCTGCTGCTCCAGCTCTTAGCAGAGAATAACCCTGACCTTGCCCCCGCCCTAGAACGACATATCCATGCAGGCTATTGGCCCGACCCCAGCCAAGCCCAAAACACCGCCGCAGACTTTGCCCAGGCCACCGAAAACCTGACCCGCCAGCTCTGTACGGCGGCGGCGGTGGAGGAGGGCATGGCGGTTCTGGATGTGGGCTGCGGCATTGGCGGCACGATCGCCAGCCTCAATGATCAGTTCACCGATTTACACCTAACCGGGCTCAACATCGACCCCAGGCAACTCGATCGCGCCCGCGCCACCGTCATGGCCAAAGTGGGTAACGCGGTGACGTTTGTGGAAGGCGATGCCTGTACCCTGCCCTTTGAGGATGAGAGCTGCGATCGCCTCTTGGCGGTGGAATGCATTTTCCACTTTGGCGATCGCCAGCGGTTTTTTCAAGAAGCCTTCCGGGTGCTCAAGCCCGGCGGTCGGCTCGTCCTCTCCGACCTGATCCCCGCAGACTGGCTGATTCCCTGGCTGCAATGGAGCACCACATTGCCCTTTGTCGCCGACTTTTATGGCCATTGTGCCTTCGACTGCACAACCACCGACTATCATCGTCTGGCCCAGGAGACGGGTTTTCAGCTCACATTCTCTCGGGATATTACCCACAACACCTTGCCCACCTATGACTTCCTCATTAAGCTGGGGCTAACGTCTGAGCAGAAGGAGTTGGAGGCGGCATTGCCAACCTTAACGATGGCTGGACTCTCCTACACCCATAGCTTGATGTACTTCATTTTGGGGTTTGAGAAGCCAGCTTAAACCCCATCCAGTTGGCAATGTGTAGCCCCTATCCTGTAGGGGAGGGTTTAAAACCCTCCCCTACGATCGGTTTCAAAATAGACGGGGTTTAGCACCATGCTTCAGGTTTCGGTCATTGTGCCCATTTATAACGGTGAGCAGGATTTACCCGATTTGCTCGCCTGCTTGCTCCAACAGACTGTGCCGCCCGATCGCCTGGAATATTTGCTCGTCAACAACAACAGCAGCGATCGCACCGCCGCGATCCTTGACCAAGCTGTCCCTGAGTTTGCGTCCCAAGGCTACACAATGCGACCGCTCCTCGCAACCGAAATCCAAAGCTCCTACGCCGGGCGCAATGTGGGGATTCGGGCCGCGCGGGGGCAAATTCTGGTCTTTACGGATGTGGACTGTCGCCCCCAACCGGACTGGCTGCAAACGTTGGTTGAACCCCTTCGTGATCCGGCGATCGCCCTCGTTGTTGGGGAAGTTGAGGCATTACCCGGTAAAAGCTGGCTAGAGCAATATGCCGAAGCCCAGGAAACCCTCTCCCAGCGCCATACCCTCAACCATCCCTTCTGTCCCTACGGCCAGACCGCTAACTTGGCGATTCGGCGGCAAATTTTTGCCGAGATCGGCCTGTTTCGCCCCCATCTCACCACGGGCGGCGATGCCGATATTTGCTGGCGAATCTTGCATAATACCCAAAGCCAATACGCCTTCGTCCCGGCGGCGATCGTCCGCCATCGCCATCGCACCACGCTCAAGGAACTGGGCAAGCAATGGCGGCGCTACGGCCGCTCCAATCGATATCTGCATGAGCTGTATGGTGTACCGTTGATGCGATCGCTTACCCTCAAAGAAACCCTGTATCGCTTGGCCCGTTGGCTGCTCAAGGAATTGCCAGTTGCGATTTTGCGGCGCGATCGCCTCCGGCTCATCACCACCCCCTTAGATCTCTTCACCTTCTGGGCGAGAGCCCAGGGCCAACGCCAAGCTCAGTTTAAAGCAGCGATGGCGCAGATTCCATCCTGGCAGCAGGGCGATCGCTGATAAACACTGTGGGTGCGATCTGAAAATAGTCACCCAAGGCCTTTGCCTGAGCTAAATCGATGGGGCGATCGCCTTTAATCACTGCATCAACCACTTCAGGGGAACCGATTAAACCCACTAGCGCCTCAGCCGAAATATCTTGGGATTCCATCAGTAAATTCAGCACAGCCTGGGGTGATGCCTCACCCAGAGGATGATGTTCTGCCTCATAGACTTCGATCAGCGTTGCCAGCAGCTTGAGCAACGTTTGCTCTGCTAAAGACAAGTTTTTATTGGCGACGAGTCGCTCTGATATTGCCAAAAAATGTTGATATGTTTTTTCATTCTCAATGACCGTTGGCACAACTTCATTGAGGAGCTGACAGTAGGCCGACTTATCCAAAGTAGGGATCGTTTTTCCAGTTGTTTTTATCATATTCACCATGAGTCAGAAAGTACTTATAGTAGATCAACTGAGTTTGATATTGAATGTCCACAATCAGCCGATATTGGTTGCCTTTGATATTAAAAACGGTAAAACTCCCCACATTATCAGCAGTCGGAAAAAGACGCCGTACCTCTGCTAAATTCTGCCATTGCGCCACCTTGACGATCTTATACCAGGCTTCAATAGCCTCGCTCACATTGGGATATCGCGCCGCATCTCGTCTTAGTTTACTAATCGCAATTAAATGCATGGAGTGCAGCTCAGTACGGGACAAAGGTTGAGTGCTGTAGACGTCAATGCTCTTTTGTTATCAGAGTAGCGCCGAGCTCAGTTTACGGTGGCTATGGCGCTAATTCTAAACTAGGAAGATGAATAATCAGAAACGAGTCAGTAGACTGCCGTGTCGAAAAACGCCCGCTTGCCCTCTTCCGTGCCATCCACTGTGCCTTCAAACGTTTGCACCGTGCCCTGCACATTCAGCCGGAGCGTGAAGGGAACCGGGCCGGAACGGCCGCCACAATGCTGATACAGGCTCACCACAATCACATATTCACCCGATGGTGCGCCATTGTGCGGCCAAAAAATATTCTCCACAGGGGTTGTGGTGACACCGCGACATTGGGCATTGGAGTCCACATCCAGCCGCCCGCCCGAACGGATCTGAGTCTCACCGAAGGAAACGATGTCGCCATTGGGGTCTCGCACCGCCACATCCAGGTCATCGGTGCTGCGCCAACTCAGGGTGGCTTGAAACGCACCACTGCCGAGCGCCGTAGTCATATCAAGGCTGTAGCGTCCCTGCTGTCGGGGGATTGCGGTATTGACCACAATGGCGTAGAGCCCATTGCTCGGTAGAGTTGTTTGGATGCGGGAGTTGAGGTTGGTCGGACTAATATCATCATGTTGCTCAAGCAAGTTCCGTTCGGGATCGATCAACAGGAGATAGGGGTCAAATTCGGTACTCTCCAGATTAATTTCGATTTGCTGACCCGCTCGCCCCGAGAAGACGTGGACTTCAAAAAATGAGCCATCTTCCGTGGCTTCGCTGGCCGAATTCAGCGTCCCGTCGATATCCAAAATCGTCGCCCGCTGGGGTTGAGCTTGCTTCGTTGGTGTAGGGGCTGGAGTGGGTTTGAGGGTGAGCGATCGCCCTTGCAAGTCAGCAACTTGACTGCGCAGCTCAGGCGGCAAGACCTTAGTCGTTGGCATGGTTTGGGATGCCTCGGTCGCCATGGGCTCTGCGGTGATAGGTGCTGCTCTCATCAGTTCTGCCTTGGACGGGGTTCCGGCCCAGAGAACGCCGTTGAGAGCCAGAATACTTAACAGAGTGAAGCGCATCGATTGTTTCATGAGTCAAAAACCATGGAGGTTGGGACAGCAAATAATGCCATCTATTGTAAGCAGTACGAGGACTATTGAAAAATGAGTCAAAGTTGTCGCCGAAATTCACCGATCGCCGCAATGCCCTAACTCGCCATCACCCAGACAACCCGCTAACCTAAAATATAAATAAACAGTCAACCGTATGTCTTGGAGGGGTCTGCAATGATCGCCCAACCCCCAGCCCAAATCCCAGTCCAACCCCCAGCTTCCCGCCGCTATACCCCCGCAGAATATCTTGACCAGGAAACCCAAGCCGATCGCCGTCACCAGTACATTGACGGAGAAATCGTACCCATGACTGGCGGCACGCCTGACCATAATCAGATCTTGCTCAACCTGGCCGGGGCACTCAACTTCAGCCTCGCCCAACAGCCTTACCGCGTCTTCGCAGCCGATCAGCGCCTCTGGATTCCCCAAGCCCAGATTTACACCTATCCCGACATCATGGTGGTAGAGGGTGAACTCGCCTATCAAACCGGGCGACGCGACACCCTTACCAATCCTTTGCTAATCGTCGAAGTTCTCTCCCCTTCCACCAGCAATTATGACCGAGGCGGAAAATTTGCCGCCTATCGCAGCATTCCCAATTTTGTCGAATATATCCTGATCGATCAGTCCAGCGCCCATGTTGAGCATTACGTTAAAACCGGACTCAAGCAATGGCTCTTACAAGAGTACGATGGCCTAGACAGTACCCTCATCTTCTCAAATCTGGAATTTTCAATTCAACTGCGCACCCTCTACAACAAAGTCCAGCTTGAAATTGATGAAGACTAATCTCTTATTTTGAGCATTAATACCTATTTCTGCTCAAATTCGCCACGAAAATTTACCCTATCTCCCCCGTTAAACCGGATAAAATCGAGACGGCATGAACCCTGTCGGGTCTCAATCCCTTCATTTTTAGACGGCGTTATGGCAAAAGAGGACTGTTTCCTAGTCGGCGTGGGGGCTTCAGCGGGAGGGCTGCGGGCCTTAGAAGAATTTTTTGACCATATGCCCGCTGATAGCGGTGCGGCCTTTGTGGTGGTGCAACATCTCTCGCCGGACTTTAAGAGTTTGATGAAAGAGCTCTTAGAGCGGCGCACCCGGATGACCGTCAAGCGGGTGGAAGACGGCATGAAAATTGAGCCGAACATTGTCTATCTGATCACACCCCGCAATAACCTGATCATTGACGCGGGAACCCTGAAGCTAATTGAGCAAAACGAATTTCCCCGCCAGCAGCCCAACTTCCCGATTGATATTTTTCTGAATTCTCTGGCTCAGGATCAAGGCGATCGCGCCATTGGCATTGTGCTCTCGGGGACGGGGAGTGATGGCACGCGCGGCTTGCAGAGCATTAGCGAGGCGGGGGGGCTGACCTTTGCCCAGTCGCCCGCGACGGCCGAGTTTGACGGGATGCCCCAGAGTGCGATCGCCACGGGCATTGTGGATCAGGTGTTGCCGCCCCAAGAGATTGCCCGGACGGTCTGTGAGATTATCCAAATGCAGGGCTCGGGTCGCGCACCGGCCGAACCCCTTGTCCCCGAACTGGAATCGGATCAGCTCCGGCAAGTGCTGCTCATTCTCAATGAATATGAGAAGCTCGACTTCTCCTATTACAAACCCAGCACCCTCGGGCGGCGGATTTATCGACGCTGTTCTTTGAGTGGTCATTCGCAACTCGACGAATACATCGATCACCTCAAAACCTCAGGCGAAGAACGGGGCCTGCTGCGGGATGACCTAATGATCGGGGTCACGCGCTTTTTTCGGGATGCCGATGCCTGGAATTATCTCGATCAAGACGTACTGCCTGAGTTGATCGGTGCGATCGAAAACGGTCAGCAGTTGCGCATCTGGGTCACGGCCTGCACCACGGGGGAAGAAGCCTATTCCATGGCGATGCTGGTGGATGAGGTGATCACCCGCTTGGGCAAGCACCTGAGTGTGAAGATTTTTGCCACCGATATTGACAACACGGCCCTCTCGAAAGCAGCGGAGGGCGTTTATCCCGAGAGCATTGCGGTGGATGTCTCGCGGCGGCGACTGGAGAAATACTTTACCTTCCGCGATCGCCAGTTTCATATTTCCCGCACCCTGCGCGAAAACATTATCTTTGCGCCCCATAACCTGGCCAAGAATGCTGGCTTTACGCGAATGCATCTGATCACGTGCAGAAATGTGCTGATCTATATGCAGCCGAGCCTCCAGCAGCACGTGATGCGGATGCTGCATTTTTCCCTGGTGCATAAAGGAACCTTGTTTTTGGGGGCGGCAGAAACTCCCGGAGACTTGTCGGAAGAGTTCACCCCCACCTGTGAGCATTACAAGATCTATCAAAAACGGCGAAACGTCCGTCTGCCGATTTTGACGCAAAACTTGCAATACACCCTCCCCACCCCGTCCCGGCCGATTCAGGCGCGATCGCACACCAGCCAGTTTGATCCGGTGCTAAGTGCGGCGTTTAGCGCCTTCGGCCGACGGCGTAACTGTAGCTGTTTGCTGGTCAATGACGATCTAGAACTATTCCATGTGGTCACGGATGCCATCGCAATCATGACGGTGCGTGAAGGCAGCATGACCCGCCGGATCGCCGATCTCGTGCCCGATGAACTGCGTCTGCCGATCAATACGGCCCTGCACCGGGCTAAACGGGAGCGCAAACCCGTCAGCTACGGCAGCATTCAGTTTAATCAAGCGGAGGCGGTGCGATCGGTGAATCTGGAAGTGACCTATTCTGCCGGGAATACCCGCGTCGAAGACTTCTTCATGGTGATCGTGGAAAACGAAGATCGCCCTGTCGTGCGCCCCGCAGTTGAAACCTTTCAACAGGATGCCGAAGCCACGCAGCGGATCATTGACCTCGAATATGAGCTGCAACAAACGCGGGAGAATCTGCAAGCCACGATTGAAGAACTCGAAACCACCAATGAAGAGCAGCAGGCTACCAACGAAGAACTCTTGGCCTCAAACGAAGAGTTGCAAAGTACCAATGAAGAGCTTCATTCCGTCAACGAGGAACTCTACACCGTCAACACGGAATACCAAACCAAAATCCGGGAACTCACGGAACTCACCAATGACGTGGATAACCTACTGCGGAGTAGTGAAATTGGCGTAATTTTTCTCGATCGCCATTTGCGCGTGCGCAAATTCACCCCGGCGGCCGTGCCAGCAGTGAACCTCGTCTCCACCGATGTCGATCGGCCCATTCAGCACATTACCCATAACCTCGACTGTCCCAATCTCGTCGAACTCCTTCAACAAGTTCTGGCATCCGCTAGCCCGATTGAAACCGAGGTCTATCTTCAGGCCTCAGCGCAAAATCTGCTGATGCGCATCTACCCCTATCTGCAGGATGATGCCCATTTGGATGGCCTCGTGATTACCTTCGTCAATATTGACGAAATTAAGCAGGTGCAAAAAGCACTGCAAGCGCAAACGGAAACGCTCCGCGAGCAGCGTGAGCGCGAACATCTCCAGCTCGAAATCAGCCAACGTATGCGCGATTCTCTAGAGTTACAGACCATTTTTGATACAGCTTGCCAGGAAATTCGTCAGGTGTTGCAGGCCGATCGCGTGGGAATTTTCAAATTCGATTCAGACCGTAATTTCAATGATGGTGTCTTTATTGCCGAGTCACGGGTTGCAGGGTATCCATCGGCCGTCCAACAACCGATTCATGATCATTGTTTTGGCGAAAATCATGCTGAATTATATGCCCAAGGACAATATTATGCCGTTGCGGATATTGAAACTGAAGACATCCAATCCTGTCATCGAGATATTCTCAAGCAGTTTGCCATCCGTGCCAACCTGATTATGCCCCTCTGCTGCGGTGAGCTGTTGTGGGGCTTGCTCTGTGTGCATCAATGTCGTGGCCCGCGCCAATGGCAACCGGAAGATATTGAAATTACGCGGCAACTCGCCAACCAATTGGCGATCGCCATTCAACAAGCCGACCTCTACCAGCAAGTCCAGTCCGAGCTGGTGACGCGCCAACAGGCCGAAACCCAACTGGCCAGCCAACTTTCCCAGCAGCAGGCTCTCGCCAACATCACCGAGCGGATTCGCCAATCCCTCAATTTGGAAGAGATTTTGGCGATCGTCACCCAGCAGGTGAAAGAGCGGATGGACTGCGATCGCGTTATCGTATTTCGGCTTTTTGACGATCGCGGCAGTCGCATTATTGAAGAAGCCGTTGCCAACGATTTAGCCCGTTTAAAGGATCAACATTGGGACGATGAAACCTGGTCTCAAGACATCTTAGATATGTATTGGCAAGGACAGCCCCGGATCGTTCCCGATGTGATGAATGATATCTGGACAGACTGCCTGGTGGACTATTCCCAGGAGGGACAAATCCAGTCCAAAATCGTGGCCCCGATCTTGCAAGAAGACCACAGCCAAGAGCTGCACCCCTGGCTCTCCATTGAATATTCCAGCCGAATTTGGGGCGTTTTGGTCGTCCATGCCTGCCACAGTCAGCGGGTCTGGCAAGCGTCAGAAGCCCAGTTTTTACAGCAAGTGGCTAACCAACTGGCGATCGCCATTCAACAAATTAGCCTCTTTGAACAAGTCCAAGCCGAACTCGTGCAGCGAGAACAAGCCCAAGCCCAACTCACAGAACGCAACCATGACTTAGAAGTGGCAACCCGTCAGGCTGAGGCTGCCAATCGGGCAAAAAGCGCCTTCCTGGCCAATATGAGTCACGAAATTCGCACGCCCATGAATGCCATTCTCGGCTTTTCGGAGTTGCTTCAAGACTTCATCACCGACCCCAACGCCAAAAGTTTTCTGCAAGCCATTGAAGCCAACGGGCGAGTTCTCCTAACCCTCATCAACGATATTCTCGATCTCTCGAAGGTGGAAGCGGGAGAACTCAACATTCACTATGAACCGGTTGATCTCCATGCTCTCTTAAAAGACGCCGAAGCTATGTTTGCGCATCGGGCCCAGGATAAGGGTTTAGAGCTGACTCTAACCATTGCCCCCAACGTCCCTTACCTGATTTTGATGGATGAAGTTCGCCTGCATCAAATCCTGTTTAATTTGCTCAGTAATGCAATTAAATTCACCCCCAGCGGTGGCAAAGTCACCATTCAAGCGCAGCAGAGTAATGATCCCTCTAATGCCAGCAAACTGCCCACCTATCGAGAGGAAAATGAAGCCGTTGTAGGTCGCTATTGTGATTTAGAAATGGTGGTGAGTGATACGGGTATTGGGATTTCTGCGGAACACCAACGAATTGTTTTTGATGCCTTCCGTCAAGCGGAAGACCCCTCAACCCGCAACTATGGCGGCACGGGCTTAGGACTCACGATTACCCGCCGTTTAACGGAGATGATTGGCGGCACGATTACCGTGCAAAGTGAGTCCAATCAGGGGAGTATCTTTACAGTGCGCTTACCCGGTATCGAACTCTTACCGGAGGATGAGCCCTCGACAGTTCCTGTCCGGAAAGCAGCGCGGGAGCTGCCAGCAATACGCCAGCCCCTGACCATTTTGATTGTGGATGATGTGCCATCCAATCGTGACTTACTCTCTGCCTACTTTGCCGATACCCCCCACCACATCCTCGAAGCCGAAGATGGGGCACGGGCGCTCGAACTAGCCCTGGAGCAGCAGCCAGATTTGATCTTGCTGGATTTAGTCATGGCCCCCTTGGATGGTCGAGCGGTGCTCGCGCAACTGCAACAATCACCCACGACGCAAAATATTCCCGTCATTCTGGTAACTGCCTCGGTACAAGAGGGGGATGTCACGGAACTCAAACCCTTGGTCAAAGGCTTTTTGCGCAAGCCCGTGAGCCGAG
>JBMYQW010000159.1:0-10660 GCA_049601735.1 Spirulinaceae cyanobacterium | reverse complement strand
CTGTTTATTCTGTAACGTTTTCCACTGTTCAAACTCATTCACAAACCGTGGCGGGCAGGATGCCCGCGCTACGGGATTTAAAGCCAGAATACCCGTAGCGCAGGCGTCTCGCCTGCCAGCACGGAATCTGCATGAACTTCTCCGGTAGAAAATCTTGCAAAGTGAACTACCCAGGCAATGCCCACCCTACGCTCCCAGTTTTTTACTCAAATTCTTCACCCTACTACCCTCCGACCCATCGGGTCGTGACTGCTATGACCACAGCTACGCTAATTTCTTGTTTATTTGTGTTCGTCCTCGCCTCTTTTGTGGGGTTTGAGGTGATCAACAAAGTGCCCCCCACGCTCCACACGCCTCTTATGTCCGGTGCAAATGCCATCTCCGGCATCGCCGTTCTGGGCGCAATTCTGGTATCCGGGGCGATGGGCTGGAACCTCAGTATTATTCTGGGGCTGATTGCGGTGGTGCTGGCCACCATCAACGTCGTCGGCGGCTTTCTCGTCACCGATCGTATGTTGCTGATGTTCAAGAAAAAGGAGGCCTAATCCATGATGAACCCAACCGAACTTCTCCCCAACGGGATTCAACTGAGCTATCTCGTTGCCGCATCTCTCTTTATCGTCGGGCTCAAGCAGCTCGGCTCCCCCGCCACGGCTCGACGGGGCAACCAACTCGCGGCGATCGGGATGCTGGTGGCGGTCGTGGCCACGCTCCTAGAACAGCAAGTCCTCAACTACGGCATGATCTTAGTCGGCGTGGTGCTCGGCTCTATCGTCGGGGCGATCGGCGCGTACCGTGTCGAAATGACCGCCATGCCCCAAATGGTGGGTATTTTCAATGGCTTGGGCGGTGCGGCTTCGGCATTGGTGGCGATCGCCGAATTTTGGCGCTTGCTGGGCACAGGGGCGGAACTCTCGGCCACGTCCCTAGTGACGATCGTCCTCGGTGTCCTGATCGGCGGCGTCACCCTCACCGGCAGCATGGTTGCTTTCGGTAAGCTCCAGGGTATTCTGCCCGGCAAACCGTTTCTGTTTCCACTCCAGCAGCCCCTGAATGTCCTGATTGCCGTGGGCTTCCTCGTGGGTAGCGGCTATTTTCTGTTTGAGCCGAGCAACTTGGCGATCTTCTTTGGCTTGGTTGCCGTCTCCCTCATTCTGGGTGTCGCCTTCGTGATTCCCATCGGCGGTGGTGATATGCCCGTGGTCATTTCCCTGCTCAACTCCTATTCCGGTCTGGCAGCGGCCGCAGCGGGCTTTGTGGTCAACAACAATATGTTGATCATCGCGGGTGCATTGGTCGGTGCATCGGGGATCATCCTCACCCAGATCATGTGTAAAGCGATGAACCGTTCCCTGCTGAATGTTCTCTTTGCAGGCTTTGGTTCGGATTCTGGTGGTGCAGCCGTAGGTGCTGGTGCGGTGGGCACAACCCAGCCCGTCAAGAGCATCGATGCCGAAGAAGGTGCGATGATGCTCGGCTATGCCCGTTCTGTAGTGATCGTCCCCGGTTACGGCATGGCGGTGGCCCAAGCGCAGCATACCGTTAAGGAACTGGTGGATCACCTTGAAGGCAAAGGCGTTGAGGTGAAATACGCCATTCACCCGGTCGCGGGTCGGATGCCCGGTCACATGAACGTGCTGCTGGCGGAAGCCAATGTGCCCTACCCGCAGCTCTACGACATGGATGACATTAATCCCCAGTTTGAGCAGACCGATGTGGCGCTGATCATCGGCGCGAATGATGTGGTCAACCCCGCCGCTCGCCATGACAAAGGCAGCCCGATTTACGGAATGCCGATTCTGGAAGTCGATCGCGCCAAGCATACGATCGTGATCAAGCGCGGTATGGGTACGGGCTTCTCTGGTGTACAAAATGAGCTGTTTTTCAAAGACAAAACCATGATGCTCTTTGGCAGCGCCAAGGATGTTGTCGGTCAACTCGCCAGTGAAGTGAAGCAGTTGTAAAGACGTCGGCAAACACGCTAAAACGAGGTAGGAGCAAAGTCGCCCCTACCTCGTTTTCGGTTTTTTGCACTTTAACAAATCAACGGATGGAACGATGACTGCATTAATCGTTGATCTCAATGCCGTGCTCACATTAGATAATGAGCAGTTCTATCAGCTTTGTCGGGCGAATCCGGATTTGCAATTAGAGCGGAACGTAACGGGGGAAATTGTGATTATGTCGCCGACGGGTGGAGATACGGGCAACCGGAACTTTGAGCTGGGGGCAGATTTAGCTATTTGGAACCGCCGCACTCGGCTCGGTTACGGCTTTGATTCGTCCACCGGGTTCACCTTGCCCAATGGTGCGACACGGGCGCCGGATGTGGCTTGGGTTGAGAAATCTCGCTGGGAGCGTCTGCCCCCTGAGCAACGCCGCAAGTTTCCTGCCATTGCGCCGGATTTTGTCTTGGAGTTGGTTTCGCCCTCCGATCGCCTTGATGCAGTGCAGACAAAGCTCAAAGAATATATGGCAAATGGTGTTCGTTTGGGTTGGGTGATCGATCCTCAAACCCGGCGGGTAGAGATTTACCGCTCGGGGCAAGCGGTAGAAGTTTTAACGGCTCCGGCGCAACTTTTGGGAGAAACGGTATTGCCTGGATTTATTCTGGATGTTAGCTATTTATGGTCACAGTCAGGGTAATTGCACGTGCGAAAGTGCGAAAGGGTGCTGTGCTGCATATAGTGCATTGAACTTATCAATAGCACTATATATGGAGAATTTTTTTGCAAACTCTCAATAATATTGAGAAATTCTCAATATTATTGACTCATGCGATTACCCTGGGGCTATCAGCTAGATATTGCAATCGTTTGAAATCTTAATAATGATAGCCTCTAGCAATACGCTAGAGCGAGGTAAGAGAGAATTGATATATATCCCTTACCTTTTTTGATGGGCGATGCACACCTGTGTAACGCTTATTTTTGGCTTGATCTAAAGTCTATTGTTATGAATGTTGTTCACGCTTGTGAATCTTGCTTCAGATTCCCCTAAATCCTTAACCCATTATCAGTAATTGGTATTTTGAGTGGCGTATCACTCTTTATGTACACATTAAGATTGTTTCGTCTTATGCAGAACCTGTTTTTCTCAACCCTGCTCACTGTCACCGCGAGTCTAGCCGTGCTCCACCCATCAGCCCAAGCCGAGCCTCCTGCAACCTCATTACAGCCCATGCGTCCCACTAATCTTCATATCTTTGAAGATGTGGGTGGCCAACGTCCTTCACTACCCATTCTTGACGAAGACATTTTTGGCGAGGAGGAAGAGCTAGACTTTTTAGCACCCACAGTACCTAATTTGTTCTCTGCTGTTGATGTTATCAAAAATAAATCTATCGGCGATATCATGAACTGTCTTCAAGCAACATCTAGCATCATGACACGTTGCTATGATTCTGGTGGCAATAATCGTGTTGTGATCAACCCTTCATATCCCCAACCCCTGCCCGACACTTCATTTTATGGAGACGAGCTGATCAACTACCAGCTTGGCATCGCGGAAGATGTGGATTTGAATTTTCGTACTCATCCTTCAGGGGGCAACTCTAGCATGATTTTCGAGATCAAAATTGGCATCGATTAATCTGACTCATTAACCCAGCGTATCTAGCGGCAAAGGGCAGACCATGACAGGAGCTGCTCTTTTGCGGTGATGCGATCGATGAACACCATGAAGCTCACGTAAGATCACGCCGCCCCTGACTGAATGTCAGGAAATGTAAAGCAACATCAACAAATATCGCCTTTATTATCAATCCTGCGCCGGAATACCCCACAGTTGAGTGAAATTTTTTACCCTACGAAATAGGGACATTGAGCCTTGGATCACGTTTTTATGATGCACGGTAACGGCTCAACTTCGGTTTCGAACTTTTTGCATCTCAACTTACAATTTTTAGGACGATCTGCACCCATGAAGCCCTTCTTCTTTACCTTACTTGCCCTAACCGCAGGATTTGTAACCATTCAATCGCCTCGCGCTCAAGCAGAGCCCCTCCTGAGTCCGATGCGACCGACCAACTATGGGGTGTTTAGCGGGATGGGGTATGGCAGCAGTGCGGGAGCAGACCCCGCCTGGATTAATCTCTTGGAGACGGAGCCCGCCGGAAACTTGCAATGCTTGAGCCTGACGCACAGTGAAGCAGTACGCTGCTATGGCGAGAATGACTATTTCTTGACGATCGCCCCCCTCCAGCCCCAATTTCAGCCCGGCAACGCAGACTATGAAGACAAAACGGTGCAGTATCAAATCGGTGTTTCCGATGCGATCGGGGCTAATATTCGCACCCATCCGTCCGCGGCGAACCCCAGTGCCATCCTGGAGTTGGGGGTGAACTTCGACTAAGCCGTAACGACATCCGCAATCCAGTTTAAAATAGGGGCATTTACAGCCAGTAAATGCTCCTTAATGGGTTTGGCTGAATGCATCCGTCCAGATTGCCAATGCCCCTAGCTGTGGCGTCTCGCTCAGGCTGATTTATACTAAATTCGCCTGAGCGAAATCCGGGAATCCCCCGTAATAGGGGTGCACTGTTGGCCCACACCCGACCCACCCCGGTCTGCGCGACGCGCGACCGCCCCTCCCAAGAGGGGATTTAAATCGACCCTTGGGAGGAGTACCCGTAGGGGGAGGTGGGTCGACCCACTCAAATTCCGACCAGGAGTTGAATACAGCCTTAAGTTCACACCAGTGGTTTCAAACCCTCCCCTACCGCCTCTTTTGTTTTTGGGGTATACAATTCGGCTCTGGTATCAGAAGCCTCAGTCTCCAATCTCCCGTGGGTTGGAATCTGGGTGGTTAGCGATCGCTCAAATTGAACCGCTTGCTGATTGATGTAATGGTTGCGTTGCTTTAAACAAAACTGCCCGATGACTGCTAGCCCTGTTCTCACCCCGCAAAAAAAATCCGCCGCGCGCAAGCCCTACCCGAACTTCAGGGTGATTGTGCTCAACGATGATTTCAACACGTTTCAACACGTCGCCAGTTGTCTGCTTAAGTATATTCCCGGCATGACGGAACCTCGGGCCTGGCAGCTCACGGAGCAAGTGCATCATCAAGGGCAAGCCACGGTTTGGATTGGCCCCCAAGAACCAGCCGAGCTTTACCATCAGCAACTGAGTCGGGAGGGATTGACGATGGCGCCGTTGGAGCCGGTTTAAGACCATCCGTGTGAACTTAAGCGCAAATCCTTGGTTCACAAGGTTGCCTTGGCGGCCAACACCCGACCCACCCCGGTCATCGCTACGCGAGACCGCCCCTCCCGTGAGGGGATTTAACTCTCCGACCGGGAGGAGTATCCGCAGGGGGAGGTGGGTTAGCCCGCTCAAGCTCTCACCAGAGACGGAACGCACTGTTAAGTTTAATCTTGCTGCGTGGCAAATTTTCTTGCGCCGAGTAGGGAGAGGGCGATCGCACAGACGAGCAACACCGGAATGGCATACCAGGGGAAACGGCTGGGATCATACGCCGCCGCTCGCAATGCCGTGGTCGTGTAGGTCAAAGGGAGGATGTAGACCACGACTTTCAGCGCCGTGGGCAAGGTAGCGGGGTCAAAAAAGGTCGCGCCAAGAAACGACATCGGCACAATCAAAAAATTATTCAACAGTCCCACACTTTCCAAGGACTGCACCGAGAGCCCGGCAATCACGCCAATCCCGGCAAAGACAGCGCAGTTGAGCAGTAAAACCAAGATAAACAGCGGGTTCAAGAAACTCCAGGGCTGCTGCGTGAAGAGGATCGCCACGAGCATCACGGAGCCAGCGGTCATAACGCCGCGAATAACTCCCGCCAGCATCTTGCCCAGATGGAGCGCCAGGGGGTGAATTGGCATGATCAGCAACTCTTCAAAGGTCTTGCTGTAGAGCCGATCGCCGCAAATGGAAAAGGTCGTACCACCAAAGCTAATCGTCATCGAAGAGAGGGCGACCATGCCAGGCAGAATGAATTCGAGATAATTTGCCCCTAGGGTAGGCTCCATGGCGCGATCGACGGCACTGCCTAAGCCCAAGCCAAACGCTAAGATGTAAATCAGCGGCGAAATCAACCCGGTGGCGGCCACCTGGGTCAGGCGCGATCGCAGCTCTAACCAGTCTCCCCAAAACACCGTGAGCGTGTCTTGCCAGAGGGTTTGGAAGACAGAGGGAACCCTGATGCTAGCGGTAGGGGATGCAGAAAGTTGGGATTTCACGTTGAGATTTCGCCAGGCCAGAGCGTCGAGAACACCCCTTATTATTGCGCCTGGTGTTGCAGTTGTGTTGATTTGAGGGTTGAGCAACTATGGGAGGTTGGTGGGAGGTCGGCGGGGCGATCGCTCCCGCAAAAACAAGATCATGACAATCCCAACGCGCTTAAAAATCGGTACGCTGGCTCAACAGACAGGTGTTGCCGTCGGTGCCTTGCGCTATTACGAAGATCGGGGTCTGCTCCAGTCCCAGCGGGGCAGCAATGGCTACCGTTACTATCCCGCCACGGCGGTGCAGCAGGTACAGTTCATCAAGAAAGCCCAGGCCCTGGGGTTTTCGCTCGATGAGATTGGTGAAATTCTCACAATCTATCAACGGGGGAATTTACCTTGCCAACACGTGCGATCGCTCCTGCAAGCCAAAATCAGGCAACTGGAGCAGCAAATTCAAGAGATGGCGGCCTTCAAGACCGAGCTGGAAGAGTACCGCGATCGCTGGGCGGCTCCGACTCGACTACAGCAGGGTGAGATTTGTCCCTTGATTGAAACGATACCTTTAGAGCCGTTAGATTCCCATTGATGGCGCCAATAAAAAACCCCGACCTCAGTTGAGGCCAGGGTTTAATTGTCAGGGTGTATCTACCACTACCGTTTTCTCGGGTTGAGGCGGTGGCTCCGGAAAAAACGGGTGATCCTAAAATCCGAATGGTATAGCAGCGGCCGATCGCGTTAGGACATCGCGCAGGGTGGGCATTGCTCACCAGTGGAGGATTTCAGCGATCGCAAAATGTCCTAACCACAGATATACTCCATATCAGCTTTGATGATAGTCCCGATACCAATCGACAAATCGCTGCAAGCCCACCGCGATCGGAGTATCAGGGCGAAAGCCCACATCGGCCATCAGATCGTCTACGTCCGCATAGGTCATGGGCACATCCCCCGGTTGCATCGGTAACATCTTCTTTTGGGCGGTTTGCCCGAGGCATTGCTCTAGGGTTTCAATCATGGCCATGAGTTCGATGGGCTGATTATTGCCGATGTTGTAGAGCTTGTACGGAGCTTGGCTAGGGCCTTGAGGGGCGGGCAGATGGGTCAGAACCCGCACAACGCCCTCAATTACATCATCGATATAGGTAAAGTCTCGCTTCATTTGACCGTGGTTATAGACCTCGATCGCCTGCCCGGCCAGGATGCGCTGCGTAAACTTCCAATAGGCCATGTCGGGGCGGCCCCAGGGGCCGTAGACCGTGAAGAAGCGCAGCCCGGTAATCGGGATTTGGTACAGATGGCTATAGCAATGGGCCATCAGTTCATTGGATTTTTTCGTGGCAGCGTAGAGGCTGACCGGATGGTCCACCGGATCAGTAACGGCAAAGGGAATTTTGCGATTGACGCCGTAGACGGAACTCGACGAGGCATAGACCAGATGCGCCACGGCATGGTGACGACAACCCTCAAGCAGATTCACAAAACCCACTAAATTGCTCTCAACGTAGGCATGGGGGTTTTGCAACGAGTAGCGCACGCCCGCCTGAGCAGCAAGATTGACCACATGGCTGGGTTGATGTTGGGCAAAGAGGGTATTGAGGGCGGGGCGATCGCTTAGATCAACCTGCGCAAAACTAAAGTTGGCCTGGGCTTGCAGCAGCGCGAGGCGATCGCACTTGAGCTGCACAGCATAATAGTCATTGAGGTTATCCAGACCGACCACATTAAAAGCTGGGTCTTGCAGCAATCGCTGGCAGAGGTGAAAGCCAATAAAACCGGCCGCCCCCGTCACCAAAATTGTTGTCATGGCTGTTTTGGAATGCTCTCCCGATTAGGGCGTATCATCAAATTAAACTCAGAAGCCTGTAAAACTTGGCTCGTGTGGAGCAGGGACAAGCGATAGAGCGCCCGACCCCAAAAACAAAGCAAGAGGCTGTCAGTTCGGCAAAACTAGGGGGTGAAAGGGAGGTTGAAATCTCAATGATGACAGCCCCTACCCCCCAACATCACAACAACCCAGAATTAAAAAACACAAAATCACAAGACCTCCACCCCCGCAGACTGACTGCTGACCTGGGGACGCGTACCAAAGTAGACCTTACCCTGTTGAGAATCGAGGGTGAGAATTGCGCCTTCACTGATCAGATCGGTGGCATTTTTTAAGCCCACGACCACCGGGATGCCTAGGCGCAGGCCGATCACCGCAGCATGGCTGGTCAGGCTCGACTCTTCGGTAATAATCCCCGCGGCCTTGCGAATCACCTCCACATAGTCCGCATTGGTCGAGGGGGCAACCAGAATGTCTCCCGAGCTGAAGTTGGCCACTTCTTTCGGGTGGCTGACCACCCGAGCGCGTCCCGTCACCGTATGCTCACCAATGCCGATGCCTTCACCGAGCACCGCCGTCACCACTTCCACTTTAATCAAGTCCGTGGAACCCGCCACTCCTTGCAGCGTTCCCGCCGTCAAGATCACAATATCGCCATCGTGAAGCAGGCGCTTTTCTTGGGCGACATTGATCGCCGCTTGGAAGGTCTGGCTGGTGGAGGGCAAATCCAAGACCAGGAGTGGCTTGACCCCCCAAACCAACTGTAACTGACGCGCCACATCCACATGAGGCGTGATCGCCAGAATCGGCGTCCGAGGTCGAAATTTCGAGACGTTGCGGGCCGTGGCCCCGGTTTTGGTCAGGGTCATGATCGCCGCCGCATCCAGTTGCTTGGCAATATGACTCACCGCGCCGGAAATGGCATTGGGGATCGAATGGATCGCCCGCTGATAGGTGCGATGGGTATGGGCTTCATGTTCGACGCAATGGGCAATCCGGGCCATCGTCGCCACGGCTTCGACGGGGTAGTCTCCCACCGCCGTTTCATTGGAGAGCATAATCGCATCGGTGCCATCCAAGATGGCATTGGCCACATCCGAGACCTCCGCGCGAGTGGGGCGGGGACTATTCACCATGCTATCGAGCATCTGGGTGGCCGTAATCACCGGAATGCCCAGTTGGTTTGCCGTGCTAATCAGACGCTTCTGGAGCAGGGGGACTTGCTCGGCGGGCAATTCCACACCGAGATCGCCCCGCGCCACCATCACGCCATCACAGAGGGCCAGGATGGCATCCATGTCTTGGATCGCCTCGTGTTTTTCGATTTTGGCCACGACGGGCACGGATTTCCCCGTACTGGCGATCAGTTCCTTGATTTCCAGAATGTCTTGGGGACGTTGGACAAAACTGAGGGCGACCCAGTCCACCCCTTGGTCGAGACCGAACATGAGGTCTTTACGGTCTTTGTCGGTGAGGGCACTCACCGTCAGGGACACATTGGGGAAGTTCACTCCTTTATTGTTGGAGAGCTTGCCCCCGACCACTACCCGACAATGGAGCTGCTGATGGGTCGCATCGACCGTTTCGACGACCATCTCCACCTTGCCGTCATCGAGCAAAATCATGGCCCCATTGGGGACTTCTTGGGTGAGCTTGCTGTAGCTGACGTAGGCCATCTCGTGGTTGCAGGCCACGGGCAGGCTGGTGAGAACGAAGGGGTCCCCTTTGCTCACCTGCACTGGCCCCATTTCAAACTTGCCCAAGCGGATTTTTGGGCCCTGCAAGTCTTGGAGAATGCCCACGGGTTGATCCAGCTCGAAGGCGGTTTGGCGAATCAACCGGATCGCCCGTTGGTGGTCATCATGGGTGCCATGGGAAAAGTTGAGCCTCAGCGTACTCGCCCCCGCCTCAATCAATTGGCGTAGCGTCGGGGGATTGAGTGTTGCGGGGCCCACCGTGGCGACAATTTTGGTGCGTCGTGTCGGGGGAGTCGATCGCCCCAGCCCATTAGAAAGATTGAGAGGCTTTTCCATAGATTCAAAGAAACAGTAGGGAAGCTGGGCTGTCTTAAACTTGGTGACATCAAGTAAAGCCGCTCTACGCTCTATATAGATATATAGTTCGCTATCCTCTCACGGATCGGGAAATTTTTTAGATCTGAGTCGATGCCGATGCAATGCTTAAAACCCGAATAATTTCCGCCGCTGGGCGGAGTTTTTGTTTACATTAGACTAAATGGGGTTCAGGGTCAGCACGAGATGCTGAATTAACCTTGTCCCTGGGTTAGCCCCTTTCTTTTCACCGAATCCCGCATGATACTTTCTCCCCGGCAACTTGGTCTCTACGCAACGCTTCTCGTCGTCGGTGGGGCGATCGGCTATGTCGGACATCGTCAGCAACCGCTGCAATCTCCCCAATCCACGACCCAAGAACCCATCTCTGCACTGCCCGCTGCGCTGCCCCCCCTCCCTGCCACACAACCGAATTTTGAGGGGCCAGAAGCGGAGTTGAACTTCATTGCGGCGGCGGTGCAGCGGGTTGGCCCGGCGGTGGTACGCATTGATGCGCTGGATCAGGTGTCTCAGAACTTGCCCAATGCCATGCCCGATCATCCTCTGTTTCGTCGTTTTTTTGGCGGCTCAGAGGAGGGA
>JBMYQW010000158.1:0-10750 GCA_049601735.1 Spirulinaceae cyanobacterium | reverse complement strand
ACAACCTGAGAGTCAGGCGAATATTGCTGCACCTGCTGCCAGGATGTTGTGCCAGGATAAGGTGGGCGACCGATCGCCACCTTATGGGGAATCTGGCGCAGACGACGCGACAGAATTTGGGTGGCAAAGAGCAGGGGCGACCCGAGCCAGACTTTAAGATTGATTGCCTGAGCACAACGCTCAATGTAGCTCTGACCCAGCAGCGGATTGAGCAATACAGCTATCGCCCCCAGTTGCCAAATAGCGGCGAGGGCGATGTAGAGTTGCACCGAGAGGGGTTGCAGCAGCAGCACGCCATCACCGGGCTGCACCTGACAATGTTGTCGCAAATAGCCTGCACAGCGCCCGATCGCATCCTGCATCTGAGCAAAGGTGTATTGCTGGCCCTGGGCATCAATGAGGGCGATCGCCTCGGGCGTTTGCGCCACCTGGGCTTGCCATAGGGCAGTCAGATTGCGAGTTTGCTCTGCCATTGCGTTTCCCCTAGACAAAAACGACCAAACCTTTCCCCTGCCTCAGGAATACCTCACGATCGAGCAAACCATTCCTTAAATATGCTCCCGAACCCAAACCCGAAATACTTTCATAGTTTTGTTGCGACCTTCAACTTTACTTCGCTCTAGATATTCAGGAATCTTGTTGTTTAAAGAAAGTCCAGGAAAATGAAGGCTTTCATCCTGTCGTATATAAACACCATTTCGCAGCACATTAATTTCTAAACTTGTACCGTTAAAGCGCCAAAGCTCCCTGACTCCCAAGGCTTCATAGTTATTAAACCGAGTCCGAGATGTAATGTCAATTTCAATAGCTAGATCTGGAGGCGGGTCTAGACTTAAGTCAATCCGCTTTTTACCGCGAATCGCCACCTCATTCTCGATGTAGAAACAATCATCAGCCTCAAGTCCCTGATTCATCTGTTGACTTTTAAATGTCGTGGAACCCAGACTCCGAAATTCAATATCCCATTCTTCCAAAATTGCTTTTACAAAGTCAGCGATCATTACCTTGTCGTCTTCATGTTCCGGCAAGGGCGACATAATTTCTAAAGTTCCTTGACTGTAATTAACCCGAGACCCACGTTGTTCTCCCAAATCCTCTAGCAAGTTCTCGTACATCTGCCAACTAATATCTTTAATCAACAGTTGCCGACCGGGAGGAATGACTAATTGTTTAAAAGCGACTTGCATAGTGTTGACTTTCGATCGGTTGATTGCCAGCATATAGCGATTTTCATAAGTATGGGGTACGTAAATCCCCCTCAATCCCCCTTGGAAAGAGGGAGATTTGATCCTCATATTTTCGCAAAAAGCCACAAAGCAAAACTAATGTATTGTTGCTATTTTTTTATGGAGTGAGGTGGGCATTGTCAACATTAGACTGTTAGCGGGGGATGAGTGCTGAATCACCAAGGATGACTAATCATCGTGAAACTGGCCCAGTAGAACGGGTGGGAGAGATCATGGGGCGCGACCCCTTGTAGGTCTCCCGTCAGGGGAATTTCTCCATTCGGCAGACGTAGGCTGGTGGGGGTGAATTCCACCTTGCCCTGGAGCAGGTGCAATTGGGCTTGGCGCAGGGCTTCGGCTTTGGTAGGCGTAGCGGGCAACTGGTGATAAAACTCGGTCATCAGGGCCAGGGTTCCAGCATCACTGACCGTCCAGAGGCTGGCGATCGCCGACTTCACGCCCGATTTAAGCGCGACCCCCGCCAGCCCCAATTCTGCTTCCGAGTTGCCCAAAGCGGTTTCACAGGCACTGAGGATGAGCAGCTCCACTTGAGGATTGTGCCAATCCAGTTGGTGCATCTCATGCAGCGTCAGCCGCTCGTCGTTGAACTGAATATAGGATTCGCTGGGATGTCCGGGAGCAAAGGAGGCATGGGTGGCGAGATGAACAATATCAAACGGCTCATCCACCAAAAGCTCAGACAAGGTTTCGATCGTGAACCCCTCATTGAGCAGCGATCGCACCTGCCAGTCCAGCGCATGACGCCCAACGGCAGTCAGGTCAACAGCAGCATGGATACTGTCCAACTCCACCGGCACTGCCGGAAGTGGGACTTGAGTGCTGAATTCAGAGGCCCCCATCGCCAAAATTTCCCGATTGGGGTTTTCTTGGTAGTCCGTTTCAATCAGATTAAACGCCGGAATCAGCGTGGTGCTGTATTTCTCCAATACAAACTGTTCCCCATCGTGCAACGCGGCCATGGGAATGCCGCGCAGGCCATCACCAAGACAGAAGAGGATCTTGTCAATCCCCTTGGCTTGTAGGTAGTCCTGGTCAAAGGGGGCCAAAATCCAGTCGTAGAGTTGCTGGGCAGGGGCGAGGACGCGGTTGTTCTGGGGGCTCTGGATGCCGCGTCGGAAGCGGCGCACGGTGGCATTCAGGGTCTCGCGGGGCACATCCGGGCGATCGAGCACTAGGGTTTCGCCATCGGGTAGCACCAGCACCAGATGCAAAAAGTCCGCCTCGGGAACCGCCCAGAGGACGGCCGCATTGGTTCCAGTGGCGGCATTGAGTTGGGCTAGGGTTTGGGCAATGTCGGCGGGCGTCTGGGTTGACTCGGCCAGCTCTTGGCGAAAATGTCCTTCAAATTCCGCTTCGAGATCCACCTCCATTTGAAATACCTGCTGCATCTGTTCGGGGGAGAGGCGCGTGGGTGTGAGGTTTTGGGCCAGGGCAAGATTGTCGCCCAGACTCATGAGCGCAAACAGGGCGGTGATGCGTCCTAGCTGGGCCAGGAGGCTCTGAACGAAGGGACGCTGAACGAATGCGGCTGTGGAGAATGGTTTAGGCATGGTCAACCCGCAGGCAGTGAGGATGCCTCGATTCTAGCAACTGCGATCGCCTCAATTTGCGTGGGTGTGACAGTCCTTGTCTATGACAACATTTAGGGTGGAAAACGCCTGCTATATAAAGTGTTCAGGTTAGCAGCAATGCAGGGAGGGGTGGCATCAGTTCACCGTTGAAATACGCCGCAGGTCAATCACATCGGCCATCTGACGGATGCGGTTGAAACAACTGTCGAGTTGCTTGCGATCGCTCACGTCGAGTCCCAGATTGATCAGGGCAGGTTTACCAGGATGGGTCACCACCACCGCCTGAGTAACATTAATTTCATGGTCACTGATCTTAGCCAGTAAATCTCGCATAATTCCGACTCGATCGAGCACCTCCACTTGAACCCGCACTCGATAGCTCCCCGAGCGTTGGGCGGTTTGGGGGCAACTCGGATTCCAACTCACGGGAATGAGGCGATCGCCCTCCACCTTCTCCACATTGGGGCAGCCCTGACGATGGATCGAAATCCCTTTGGTTCGCGTCACCACACCAATAATCGGCTCACCGGGAATGGGGGTACAGCAGCCAGCGATCTGGTGGAGTAAACCCTCAATCCCTTGAATCGGACAGCGATTCGTTTTGGTCTGTTTGATGGGCACATCAGTGCGCAGAGCAATCTCAGCTTCTAAGGGGGCATCGGGGTCAGTTGTCTCGGTCTCAAGGGGCTGGGTGAGTTTAACCGCTTCCTGAATCCGGTTGACCACATGGTTGAGCGTCACTTCGCCATAGCCCAAGGCCGCAATGAGGTCATCGACGGAATGGAAGTTACAGCGATCGACCGCCCTTTGCATCGGTTCAGACTTGAGCAGGGCATCAAAACCACTCTTACCCATAGCTTTTTCGAGCATTTCGCGCCCCCGGAGCAGATTCTCTTCCCGGTGCGATCGCTTATACCATTGGCGAATACGGTTACGGGCGCTGGGCGTCACCGCAAAGTTGAGCCAATCCAAACTCGGGTGGCTATTTTTACTGGTGATAATTTCGACAATATCGCCATTGTTGAGGGGGGTATCGAGCACTGACCAGCGATCGTTGATGCGCACCCCCTTCATATGGTTGCCCACCTCCGTATGGATGCGGTAAGCAAAGTCTACGGGCGTTGCCCCACGTGCGAGAACCAGCACATCGCCCTGGGGGGTAAACACGTAGACATCATCTTCAAAGAGGTTGCTCTTGAGGCTATCCACATATTCCTGAGCATCTTTGAGGTCATTTTGCCATTCCAGCAACTGACGAAGCCAAGTGAATTTTTCGTCATCAGAGGAAATTCCCGCTTCCGAGCCACCCGTCTCTTTGTATTTCCAATGGGCGGCAATCCCGTATTCAGCAATGTGGTGCATCTCTAGGGTGCGAATTTGCACTTCAAGCGGGCGACCACTAGAACCGACAACTGTTGTATGCAGCGATTGATAACGGTTCGGCTTCGGCAAGCCAATGTAGTCTTTGAAGCGGCCGGGGATCGGCTTGAAGAGGTTGTGAACTACCGCGAGGGCCCGATAGCAACTGTCAGGGCGATCGGTGATGATTCGGATCGCTGCAATATCGTAGATTTCGTGAAATTCTTTGCGCTGTTGCTGCATCTTTTTGTAGATGCCGTAGAGATGCTTGGGACGACCTTGCAGCTCAAAGATATTGATGTTGAGGCTGTGGAGTTGCTGGCGCAACGTTTCAATAATCTCAGTAATGCGTTCCTCTCGATCAATGCGACGCTCGACCACGAGCTCTTGAATACCACGATAGTCTTCTGGCTCAAGATATTTAAAACAGAGATCTTCGAGTTCCCATTTAAGCCGCCCAATGCCCAATCGATTGGCTAACGGGGCAAAAATATCGTGGGTTTCTTGAGCAATCCGCTGTTGCTTTTCAGGCTTGAGGTGCTCCAGCGTACGCATATTGTGGAGGCGATCGGCCAGCTTGACAATAATCACCCGAATATCCTTAGCCATCGCCATAAACATCCGGCGAAAGTTCTCGGCTTGACGCTCGGTTTTGCTAGCAAAGTTAAAGCTGGAGAGTTTGGTTACGCCTTCTACTAGCTGCCGAACTTCGTGGCCAAACAGCGCCTCAATCTCTTCGCAAGTGACATCGGTATCTTCCACCACATCATGCAAAAAGCCCGCCGCGACCATGTCGTCATCTCCTCCAAGATCACGTAGGAGGCTGGCCACTGCCACTGGATGGGCAATATAGGGTTCACCCGACTTGCGATATTGTCCCTGATGCAAGGTGTAGGCAAAGTTAAAGGCCCGACCAATATGTGAGAGGGCTCCCTCAGCAGGCACACTTGCATCATCTGCATCACTTTTCGGGAGCGCCTCCAGTTCTGAGATGAGCCAGTCGGGTAGCTCCAAATCGGCGGGTAAGGAGGTGGCATTCCTCTGAGATGTGCTCGACACACTTGCGCCCTGTACCGTGTCATGGGTAATCGCACCAACAGGAGAAATGGTTGTAGGAGTGAGCACCGGAGGAGTCATAAGCACTAGAACAGAAAAAACGATGAAGATGCAGTAAGGTTAAGGGGCAATTCAGGAAGCAGGTTGTCATACCTGACGGCTTGATTCACCAGGGAAATGACTCTTAGCAGGTATACCGGAAATGTAGGGTGGAGTGGAGCCATTTTTTGCTGAGTGCAACTCAACTGTTGCGAACCTCAGTAAACTCCAAATGCGTCAAGTGGTTCAGAACCGAGTTGATACATAACGACTCAATCTTACTCCTCAATCGCACCTCGCCCCAGCTATCGCTGCACACCCGTTCTGCCCATAGAGCATTCCGCTGCGGTAAGGTGAGCAATATGGAGTTAGAAATAGTGTATCTAAGAATCTCAAATCATGTCGTCTCCTGCAAAGCAACCAGGCTCGGAAGTCGCAATATTTCAGGCTTGGCTTGAACAACTTCAGTCCGTCCAATCTATATGTACTCAGGGTCAATGGAGCATTGCACAGCAACAGTATCAAGACGTGCAGCAGGTCTACCAAACTCAAATTGTCACTTTGAATCTATTGAAGTCTAAGCCTCAACATCAACGTCTCTTGACAGAAATTCATCGTCGGCTACGGTTATTGGAGACACAATTGTTGTTTCTTAAGACGGCACGATCGCCCACGAAGCAACAGCAACAACGGACTCTCGCAATAGAACATTTGTCCGCAATACTCGAACTAGCTCAAGCTATTTTAGGAAATGATGAATAACAGCCTCGACTCTTTTGGGTATGAGTTGCTGGCGATCGCAGGGGTAATAGAGAACCCAAGTATTGTGCCAGCTTGTCTTGAGCTGTTTTAGGGCCAGTTTGTTGATATTCTGTAGACAGAAATACGACTGTAATTGCCAATCCAAGCTCAATTGCAGATTGAGATAAAGATGCCTCACGCTGTTGGTGTAATTGAAACTCTGGGCTTCCCCGCTATCTTGGCCGCTGCCGATGCCATGGTTAAAGCGGGTCGAGTCACCCTGGTTTGGTTTGACAAGGCCGAGAGTGGTCGCTTCGTGGTGGCAATTCGTGGCCCCGTTTCAGAAGTCAAAGCCGGCCATGCTGCCGGAATAGAAGCGGGGGAGAGCGTCTTTGGCGGCCAAGTCATCACCCATTACATTGTGCCGAATCCCCCAGAAAATGTCGTCGCGGTGTTGCCCCTTGAATATACCGAAGCCGTGGAACGATTCATGTAGGTCAATCCGAACCATAAGTATTTCTCAAGGATTTTGCTGTAAATTCTGCGCTCAAAGGCCCCCCATCTCGTAGAATTGTATTCGTCCCCCATAGGAGTAAAGCAATGCCTCAGGCTGTTGGAGCATTAGAAACAAAAGGATTTCCCGGTGTCCTAGCTGCCGCTGATGCCATGGTCAAAGCGGGTCGTGTCACCCTCGTTGGCTATATCCGGGTGGGGAGTGCTCGCTTTACGGTGAATATTCGGGGCGATGTTTCTGAGGTCAAAGCCGCGATGGATGCAGGCATTGCCGCTGTGGAAAATGCCTACGGTGGGGTTCTGGAGTCTTGGGTGATTATTCCTCGCCCCCACGAGAATGTGGTGGCGGTGCTGCCGATCGACTACAACGAGGGCGTTGAGGTCTTCCGTGATTCCGTTTCACGCCCGCAGATGATTGCCCCCTCGAATGGGGCGTCCTAGCCTAGCTGTCGATTTGCCCCGAAAATCTATTTAACTCAAAAATCTGTGTAAGGGCGGGTTTGAAACCCCTAAGGTGAACCTACTTTAACCGCCCCGAACGCGGCAAAACAGGAATTCTTATGCAGCAATTCCACCTGGTCAAACCCCACCGATCGCAACAAATCAAGCTGATACGTCACCGGGCGGGGTGAATCTTCTAAGTCAATATATTTAAACACCTCGTCCCGATAGGCTTCATCCTTGAGTCCAGCCAAATATTGCCCGTATCGTTGCCACATCATGGTGTGGACGCCTGGGGTTTCATGAATTACCAGATCGGTGATCCAAACGCTCCCGCCGGGACGCAGCAAGGTGTGAATTTTCTCAAAAGCATTGCGCCAGTCGGCATCGTCGCGCAGGTGGTGGAGCACGGCGGCGGCGAGAATCACGTCAAAGGATGCGGGTTGGAGGTCGGCAACGCGGAAGTCGGCTGCGATCGTTTGAATTTTCCCTTTGTTCACTGCCCTCAGTCGAGTTTGGGCGCGATCGAGCATCGGTTGGCTGAGATCCAGCAGCGTCACGTCAAAGTCTTGCCCGAGGGTCTGGTGCAGTTTGATGGTGTTGTTGCCTGCGCCACAGCCGATATCGAGAACGTGGTGAATGGGGATCGTGCTGGCGATCGCCGCTTCGGTGATCAGTTCCATGGCGAGGGGCGCATCCATCGTGGCGCTCTGGCCGGTTTCGAGATTGGAAAACCGCTCCACATCTTGGTCAAAGCGGGAGCGGATCGCGGCGATCGTGGATTTTTGGTTGAGGGGAATAGGCATTGCTGTATGGAGTTGCTTGCGGGGAGGAGTTGATCGGGAACCGGGGGGCTATCAACCTAATCGTTTCGCTGCCTGGGCGGGATATGCGTCGCCCTAAACTGACTCAGCCCTGGCAACTGCACCGACTGGTTCCGCCAGACGCGCAGCATCAAGCTCAGGCAGAGCAACACATAGCCCGTTGTCGCCATGCCATTGAGAAACAACAAGCGAAAGCGGGCTATTTCACTCATTTGCTCCGCCCCTAAGCCCAACGCCCCATAGGTGCAAAACCAAGCCAAGCCGAGCAGCACCGCTACCCGGCTCACCTGCTGCTGCCGCCGACTGCCCTGATGCCGATAGAGCGTCCAGAGCGCGGGGAAAATGCCAAACCCTGGCACGAGGTAGAGAAACATCATCAGGCGCTGAAGCGGGCGCTCACCGTAGGGGTCGGGATGATGGGCGTCGAGGGGGGGCTCGGCGATCGACTTAGAATCAGGCATCACGCTAACTCAACAACGGGTCAAGCTCTCCCGCCTGCTCTAAGTCATAGATATCATCACAGCCCCCGATGTGCTGATCATTGATGAAAATTTGGGGCAGAGAGCGGCGACCTCGAGACCGTTCGGCCATCTGGTCGCGGCCGTCTTCATCCCCATCCAGGCAATATTCGGTGTAGTCCAGTCCTTTTTGGTCTAGCAATGCCTTGGCACGAATGCAAAATGGACAGCGGCTCCAGGTGTAAATTTCGACAGTTGGCGTCATGACTGAGAGAAACAGGGGATAAAAACAGGAAGAAATCGCCTTGATTGTAACCAACTTCTCTGCCTGGATTGGACTTAAACGGACAATGCAGCAGCCGGGACGGGTGCTTTAGCAACGGGGGCCAATCGCTGGGTGAGAATTTCCACGCCTTCTTTGGTGACAGCGATCGTATGCTCAAACTGGGCCGAAAGCTTGCGGTCCTTGGTCAAGGCCGTCCAGCCATCATCGAGCACTTCTGCTTCCCAGGTGCCTTCATTGATCATGGGTTCGATCGTAAACACCATGCCCGGACGAATCTTTTTGCCCTTGCCCGCCTTGCCATAATGGGGCACTTGCGGCGGCGTATGAAAGACTCGATTAACGCCATGCCCGACAAAATCTCGCACGACGGAAAAACCCTCTGCTTCAGCATATTCCTGGATTGCTGCGCCAATATCACCAATGCGACCGCCGGGGCGAACAGCGGCAATTCCCCGCTGCAAACATTCTGCCGTGACATCAACGAGCTTACGGGCTTTGGGCGAGGGGTTGCCCACCAAGAAGGTGCGGGAGGTGTCGCCATGATAGCCATCCACGATCGGCGTGACATCTACATTGATAATGTCGCCGTCTTTGAGTATTTCTTTGGCGTTGGGAATGCCATGGCAAATGACATCGTTGACGCTGGTGCAAATGGATTTCGGGAAGCCGTTGTAGCCCAGCGGCGCACTCTTGGCCCCGTGGGCTTGAGTCCAACATTCGGCTTCGTCGTTGAGTTCGAGGGTGCTCACACCTGGTTTAATCATCGTTTCGAGATGATCGAGTAGGGCGGCCGCGAATTGACCGGCGGTACGCATCTTGGCAATTTCGCGGCTGGAGAGCAATACAATGCGTTCACTGCTCATGGTTTTGTGTCACGTCTGGGCAATCAATAATCTCCCAATTCTATCTTGAGAGCGTCCGGTCTGCTCCGATGGACAAAATCAGGAAGGACGAACCCAGAATGATGAACCCAGTTGGTGAGGCCTTGCCCAATCGAGCCCGATCGCACCCAGTATTCATGCTCTATCCAGCCCCACCGCCGCAATGGGGTATCGTGATGGGAGCCATTTTGACCTTTGCTCTAGCTCTCCAGTCATGTCTCGCGCCAAAGCCCTGCAATTCTATATCCTGACGCGTCTGCTGCTTGCTCCCCTGATGCTCTGGACGATCGTCACCCTGGTCTTTTTGCTGCTGCGGGCCACACCGGGTGATCCCGCTGATGCAATTCTGGGCAATCGCGCCCCCGAAGCCGCTAAAGTTGCGCTCCGTGAGCAGCTCGGCCTCTCCAAGCCGCTGATATTGCAATATTTAGACTATTTAGTCCGGCTCCTGCGTCTCGATCTGGGCACGTCCCTCACCAGTCGTGGTTTGCCTGTGCGCGAGGTGATTCAAGCCCATTTCCCCGCAACCGTTGAACTAACGGTGTTCGGGATGGCGATCGCCGTCCTGCTCGGCGTCAGCATCGGGATGTTTGCCGCCTCTCGACCGAACACCATCTTCGACGCCGGGGGACGCTTATTTGGCATCATCACCTATTCCCTGCCGTTGTTTTGGATGGGGATGGTCTTTCAGCTCGTCTTTTCCGTCCAGCTCAAGTGGTTTCCGCTGGGCACACGCTTCCCCATCAGCCTAGACCCTCCAGCCCATCTCACCGGGCTTTACACCCTGGATAGTCTGCTGACAGGCAACTGGGCCAGTTTGCTCACCACCTTGCATTATTTGGCCTTGCCCGCGTTTTCCTTGGGGCTACTGCTGAGTGGCATTTTTGAGCGGATTGTCCGGGTCAACCTCAAGCAAACTCTCAGAGCTGACTATGTGGAAGCGGCCCGCGCCCGAGGGATTCCAGAGCGGAAAATTCTGGTCGCTCACGCCCTCAAGAATGCTTTGATCCCGGTAATCACAGTCCTAGGGCTGACCTTCGCAGCACTGTTGGGCGGGGCGGTGCTAACCGAAGTGACCTTCTCCTGGCCGGGGTTGGGCAATCGTCTCTACGAAGCGATCTTGCTGCGGGACTATCCGACGGTTCAGGGCATCATGGTGTTTTTTGGCGTGGTGGTCGTGGTGGCGAGTTTACTAATCGATCTAGCCAATGCCTACATCGATCCCCGGATTCGTTACTAAACCTCGTCTAGGGCGTGTCATCAATTAAATTCAGAAGCCTTATGGGACAAGGGATAGAGCGCCCGACCCAAAAAACAGAAAAAGGGGCTGTAAG
>JBMYQW010000157.1:0-10769 GCA_049601735.1 Spirulinaceae cyanobacterium | reverse complement strand
CGCCCAAGCGCGCAGCACTTGATCCAGCTCGGCTTTGGCTGCTTCGTACTGCTCCGGCAACACATCGAATTCTTCTAAAACCCGCATCACGTCTGGGTTTTCATTAGCCCATTCTCGCATCATCCGGAAGAAGCGGGCGGTATCTTCGACCATGGTGTAGGTGCGCTCTTCCTGGCCAGCGGGGGAGTAAGTCTGGCGCAAGAGGGCATAGAAGGGCAGACCCCAGGGGTTATCCACCCGCATGACCGTGCCGGAATAGATCAAGCGGCGCTTGATATGTTCACCGAGGGCTTCGCTCATGGGCATCCGGCGATCGTCGGGTAGCTCTTCTTGGGAGCGCAAATGCAAAAATTCAATCAACTCGAAAAACTGAAACGAGTTAATCAGTTGAGCGTGGGGCAGTTTGGCCGGGAGCTTTTCTTCGAGATATTCGCGCTGATCGCGGGTGAGGTTGGTGTTGCCGAGGCGCGATCGCTCGCTATCCCAAGGATATTTATCCAGCCAAACATAGGGGAATTGAATCAAATAGCGGGGTTCTTGAGAGCCCAGCACCTTGAGCAGCTTGCCCTCCGTCAGGGCTTGGCGAATCTCGTTGACAATCACCTTCACCCGTTTGGGCTCAATGTGATGTAGATGCCCGGTCATGCGGATATTCTCACCCTGCTCCACGAAGGTGGTATAAATCGCGCATTTCGCGGCCGTCGCGGCTGCATCCAGGAACGCCCCATGGCGATGACCGCTGGTGCGCATGGCACTAAAGGCCAAATAAAATAAAATCTGATCCATCGCGCTTGGACCGAGACTTTTGATCAATTCGTGGTCAGTGGTGAGTTGAGAAGAAAGCATAGGTTAAGGATAGTCTGGTGCAAGAGCACGGTTTTGTTGTCAAGGTGGGTTGGTGACTGCACAGCAAGTACATTGGTTCCAGTGTTTGACTTGCAGTCCTTCGCCCGAGGCAGCTCAGACATCGACTCTACTAATGGAAGCACCCTAATCCGCTGGTTCTGAATAGATTTCAGTACTGCCTCGATTATAAGGGACACATTCCGTCTGGATAGGGGGAGTTGAGGGAAATTCTTCAGCCGTAGTCCGATAGCCCTAGCGATAACACGCTCTCGTGCGTCAGAACTGTGCGCTGGGCAACCGCAACGACGTCGGCGCTTAAGCGCTGGTTAACCGCAGCCCATGAGACAATCAGCCTATTGATCTGCCCAGAAGTTGCCCCATGCCTGCCCCCACCCGCTCCACCGCCGACCTAGCCCAAGCCCACTACGCCCTCGCCCATGGAGACTGGGCAGCCGTGATCAGTCAAACGGAGAATTTGCTGATCATCCAGGACTTGGACGGCGTCTGTATGGAACTGGTTAAAGATCCCCTCGATCGCCGCCTTGACCCGGACTATGTACGGGCCAGCCAACGCTTAGAGGGGCATTTCTTTGTGCTCACCAATGGGGAGCACGTGGGGGCACGGGGCGTGAACGCGATCGTGCAAAATGCCTTTCCGGGGCAAGACTTAGCCGCCGAGCACCTCCACTTACCCGGTCTAGCCGCCGGTGGTGTGCAATGGCAAGACCGCCAGGGCAATGTCAGTCATCCGGGCGTGAGCGAGGCGGAATTAGCCTTTTTGCGACAGGTGAGTCAGCAGATGCAGGCGCGGTTGCAGGATTTCTTGAGCACCAAAGAGATTCCCCAACAGAAGCGCGAGATGCTTTTGGCTGCCTCGATTTTGGCCGATAACATTGCCTCCCCCACGGCCAACTTGAATACGGCCTTTGCCGTCCTGCCGGAGCATTATGCCGAGCTTCAGGACTTGTTCTACCAATTGACGTTGGATCTACTGGCCGAAGCGCGGGAGCAGGATTTGGGGGATTCATTCTTCGTCCATTACGCGCCCAACCTGGGGCGAGATGCCCAGGGCAAGGAGATTTTGCGCCCGGCCACCGAGAGTGATTCGGGCACGAGTGATTTTCAGTTTATGCTGCGGGGTGGCATTAAGGAGGCGGGGGTTTTGGGCATCCTCAATCGCTACTATGGACGGCATTTTGGGGAATATCCGCTGGGTAAGGACTTTACGGTGCGTCAAGCGCCCCAGGATTTAGGGGCATTGCTCCAGTTAATTACCGCGAATTTTGACCCCGCCAAGCTGCCGCTGCTCATTGGGGTGGGGGATACGGTCAACAGTCAGGTCACACCCGAGGGCGTCAAGCGGGGCGGGAGCGATCGCAACTTTTTGCAGCTCATCCACAATCTCAAGCAAGCCACAGGCCAGCCCCATCTCACGGTTTACGTGGATAGCTCTCGGGGCGAGGTCAAGAATCGGCGATCGCTCCAACTCGCAACCCTCAAGGGCGTGGAAACGGTGGTGGCGGGGCCGGGCGATCCGGCGGATACCGAAGAGCCCCTGACGCTGAATGTGGCTTTTCCTGGTGGCTATCGGCAATATGTGCAATGGTTCAAAACGGCGGCGGCTAATCGCTGACTCAGTATTCGCAAGCGTGTTTGGCCCGTTCAGCGATAACTGCATAGAGGGAGTTCATGGGATAGCATCTTCCCCAAATAAGGCTTGGGTTCGGGCAATCGCGGCTTCGAGTTCAGCGTCAACCAGGTCTTCTAGCTCGGTTTGTTGGCTTGTCTGGAGCGTTTGCGCTTGGTCGCGCGCTATCCGCCATTGGTTCATGAGTTGAGCGAGGCGGTTTTTCCCTGCCCCCCCACCAGGGTTTTTACGATCGCGCTGTCACGGTAGAGTAGAGGCAACTTGATCGGCGATCGCCAGATCACCCCATTTAAATTAAGCAAACAAGACAGTGTATAAAGTTGGACTCCTCGGACTCGGAACCGTCGGCACTGGCACAGCAGAAATTCTCCTCAATCCTGCTGGGCGCAACCCCCTGATTCGAGATATTGATCTGCATCGGGTGGGCGTGAAGACGATCGGCAAACCCCGCGAGGTGGAGCTGCCCACCGCAATGCTGACGACGGATTTGGAGGCGATCGCCACCGACCCCGAAATTGATATTATCGTTGAGCTAATCGGCGGGACGGAGCGGGCGCGATCGCTGATCCTCCAAGCCATCCGAGCGGGCAAGCATATCGTCACCGCCAACAAAGCCGTGATCGCCCGCCACGGGGAGGAAATCTTCAGCGCGGCCCAGGAAGCAGGCGTCTATGTGCTCATTGAAGCGGCCGTCGGCGGCGGCATCCCCATTATCCAACCCCTCAAGCAGTCCCTCGGGGCTAACCGCATCCAGAAAATCACCGGCATCATCAACGGCACGACCAACTACATCCTCACCCAGATGCAGGAGGTGGGGGCCGACTTTGCTGATGTGCTGGCTGAAGCCCAGCGCCTGGGCTATGCCGAAGCCGACCCCACCGCCGATGTGGATGGCTTTGATGCCGCTGATAAGATTTCGATTCTGGCCTCGCTGGCCTTTAATGGCCGGATCAAATACGATGCCATTGAGCGCGAAGGCATTCGCACCGTCAGCGTTGCCGATATCAACTATGCCAAGCAGTTGGGCTTTACGATCAAGCTGCTGGCGATCGCCCAGCAAGACACCCATACCCACGGACATCTGCAACTGCGGGTCGGCCCGACGCTCGTACCTCAGGGGCATCCCTTGGCTAGCGTTAATGGTGTATTCAATGCCATTTTGGTCGAGGCTGACCCCCTCGGCCAGGTGATGTTCTACGGCCCTGGTGCGGGCAAGGGGGCCACCGCCAGCGCCGTAGTCTCGGATCTACTCAACATCACCGCATTGCTCCAGGGCGAAAAACTCGAAGATGCCCTGCACCCGTTGCTGGCCTGTCCCCACGAAGACTATTGCCAAATTGCCCCGATTACGGAACTCGAAACCCGCTTCTACGCCCGGTTCCGTTGCGGCGATCGCCCCGGCGTAATTGGTCATTTGGGGACGTGTTTTGGGGAGCAGGGCGTCAGCATTGAGTCCGTGGTGCAGATTGGCTACCAGGGCGATCATGCGGAAGTGGTGGTCGTCACCCACGAGGTGGCGGAAGGCAGGTTCCGCCAGGCCGTGGAGGCTATTCATGCCTATGAGACGGTGGATGATATTCAGGTGGCCAGTGTTTTGCGGGTGCTTTAGGGGGGAGACCCATTAACGCACAAACTGGGGCATCACTTCGGCCGCTGTCAGCAGGCCCGTGATCCCTTTCTGGTGCAAATTCACCCCCGCCTTGAGGTAGCCAAACGCCGGGCCACAGACGTTGGCCGCCATGCTGGTTTCGTCGCCGAGGGTGAAGGTATGGGTGGAGATTTTGCCCTCAAAGGTACGCCCCGTAACTTTAACGTTTGTACTCAGGGGTTTCTGGGCGTTGCGCGTATCGACAATGCCGCCGACCGTGACGCGATCGCGATCGCAGATTCCGGCCAACTCCAACATCAGGTCGTCGGCGTGCTCCATATTTTCGAGCTTGAGAATCCCATCGGTTTGATCCAGCAGCAGCGCCACCTCTTCATCCGTCATGGCTTTGGCCTGATCCACCGTAAAACCGGGCAAGTGAGCAATATCTTCCCGGATCGTGGCCCGGTAAGCGGCCCAGTTGGCAATGCCCACGCCAAAGGTAATCGTGACATGGTGAATCTCGGCATAGCTCTGGGCAGCGATGGTGGCGGCGGCGGTGAGCAGCCCCGGCGTTGCGCCGCAGCCTGTGAGGTAGGTAATACCAGCCGATTGGAGCACCGGACGCAGCTCAAGCAACTGCTCCATGGCACTGGTGCGCTTGAGGGCATCCACCAGCACACCCTGCCAGCCCGCATCGATGAACTGCTGGGTTACGCTGGCTATGAAAGTGTTAGGCAGGTTGGGCAGAGCCAAGAAATAGCCATCGACATCAGCGGCGCGAATCAGCTCGGCAATACTGTTATTGCTCAAGGTTCCCACGCTAGCGGCATGACCAATGGAACCCTGCTCCCGGTAGGCCGTTGCACAACGCTGCCAATCTAACCCCTCGGGGGCGTAGGCATAGCCCGCCTTGTCAGCGGCGGCAACCAATTGCAGTTCTTGTTTGGGCGCAAGAATTTGTGCCGCCGCTTGGCCCAGCCCGCCGAACCCGAGTAAACCAACCTTGATCATCCTGACCTCTTGTAGAAAATACGAACAGCCTTTGATCATACCGTTCGTATTTGGCCCCGCCGACGCCCTTGCAACATTTCGACAGGCGGCTCTCTCTGCCCGGTCAGCTTACGGATCTCAGTACAGGATAAAGGTTATAAGCTGTAGGCTGGATTGAGGCACGTTTGTCCAGAGGACAGGCAAATGCCAACGCGGAGCGTCTCCAGAGGAGAAAGCCCAACACCAGAAAGACTTGTAGCCATTGCATTGGGTTTCGCTATCGCTCTACCCAACCTAGGAAGTTACAAGGGTTTCAGCCAATAGTTGTTTTTTTGTCCCGTACTTAGCTCACGGATTAGCCTTCACCGAGATTGCCGTTATGATCTTAGCCATCGCACCCTTCTCTACCTGGTGTCAGCTCCCCGTGTCAACTCCTCATTGCCAACTGCCATGATGGTCGATCTTAATATTTTCTGGATCATTCTCTGTGCGGTTTTGGTCAGTACGATGCAGGCAGGCTTCTGCTGCCTGGAGAGTGGTCTGGTGCGGGCCAAAAATAGCATCAACGTCGCCATCAAGAATCTGGTTGATTTTTGTATTTCCTGCTCCATTTTTGCGCTCCTCGGCTTTCGGCTGATGTTTGGCGGGGGTTCGGGCTGGCTCGGTTGGGCGTTACCGGATATGACGAGTTGGACAGACTATGACTATGCGTTTTTTCTGTTTCAACTCACCTTTTGCGGAACCGTCACGACGATCGTCTCCGGGGCGGTGGCCGAGCGCATGAGCTTTTTGGGCTACTTCATCACAGCGACTATCTTGGCGGGTTTGGTCTATCCGATCGCTGGCCATTGGGTCTGGGGCGGCCTGTGGCAGGATTACACACCGGGTTGGCTGGCCCAACTCGGGTTTCATGATTTTGCGGGCTCGACGGTGGTCCATAGCATCGGCGGCTGGATGGCCTTGGCGGCGATCGTGATCATCGGGCCCCGAATCGGACGCTTTGCGCCCCAAGCCCGTACCATCCAGGGGCATAATCTACCGATCGCCGTTCTGGGTGTCTTTCTTCTCTGGTTTGGTTGGTTTGGTTTCAATGGCGGCAGCACGCTTGCTCTCTCGGAGCAAGTACCCCGGATTTTGGTCAATACCACCGAGGGCGGTGCGTTTGGTGGACTCACGGCCTTGCTGACCACCTGGCTGATCCACAAGCGGCCGCAGGTGCAAATCATTATGAATGGTGTCATTGGCGGTCTGGTGGCCATTACCGCAGGCTGTGACTTGATGAACCCGGTTCAGGCAACCCTGATTGGGGGTTTGGGCGGGGCCTTCTGCACCTTTGCGGAATTTTGGATGAGTCGTCGTCGCATTGATGATGCCGTCGGCGTTGTGCCCGCTCACTTGGTTTGTGGTATTTGGGGAACGATCGCAGTCGCCTTTGTTCAAGCTGAACCTGCAGGTGCGCTGAATACCAGCTTCTGGCAGCAGCTCGGCGTTCAACTTCTCGGGGTTAGTGCAGTCGGTCTCTACGCCTTTTGCGTCAGTTTTGGCTTGCTCAAACTCGTCGATCGCGTCTTGCCCCTACGGGTCTCAGCAGACCAGGAACGGGTGGGGTTGAATATCGCCGAACATGGTGCGAGCACTGCAACCCAAGATCTGCTCGCTAGCATGAATACCCATGCCCTCGCGGGGGACTTTAGCCGACCGGTCTTTGTCGAGCCGGAAACCGATGCGGCGATGGTCGCTTACCATTACAATCGCGTCTTGGCCAAAGTCGGCTTGGTGACTGAATCGCTCAACCATAGCCGCGATCGCCTCCTGACGATCCTCAATTCTCCGGCTTTCCCGGTGATCATTAGCAATCCCGAGACCGGCCAACTGCATTTCATCAATGAACGGGCGGCCGAGCTGTTGGGTTTTCCTCTGGTCGAAGCCGTGCAGCATAATGAGATTGAGTTTTGGCATTGTCCCCAGGAGCGGGAACTTTTCCTGAATCAGCTTCGCAACGGCAACCCAACCGTTGATTTTGAGACCAAGCTTAACCGACTGAACTACGGAGTATTTTGGGTTTTGATTTCTGGTGCGGACTTACTCTATGACAATAAAAAATGCGTGCTGTTGTCCTTTAATGACATTTCCAATCGCAAGCAGATGGAACATGAGCTCAAGCATCTGGCCGAAACGGATGCCTTGACGGCAATCTATAATCGACGCTCATTTCTAGAACTCGCAGAACGGGCGGTGCAGCAGGCTGCTCAGAACAACCGCCCTCTAGCGGTGCTGATATTCGATGTCGATCGCTTTAAATGGGTCAACGATACCTTTGGTCATCCCTACGGTGACGAAATTCTGAAATTGGTTGCGGATACCGGCCAGGAAATATTACACGAGCATCATCTTTTCGGGCGCTTTGGCGGTGAAGAGTTTGCGATTGTCTTGCCCGACACCTACATGGATACTGCGCAAGTCATCGCCGAATCCCTGCGGCAAGCCATTGAGAGCTTGAGTCTCGAACAGGGCGATCGGCCATTTACCCTGACCGTGAGCATCGGTGCAACCGAACTTCGTGAAGGAGACACCTTAAACCAGATGATTAAGCGGGCTGATAAAGCCCTCTATCAAGCCAAGAAAATGGGCCGCAATCGAGTGCAGTTTATCTAAAGAAACGAATAATGACGATTGAGTTGATCATCGCTGCCATCCTTGCCTTCAATGTGGCCTGGAGCATGGGGGCCAATGATGTAGCCAACGCCATGGGAACAGCGATCGGCTCGCGGGTGCTCACATTGGGCCAGGCGCTGGCGATCGCCGGCATTCTCGAATTTGCTGGGGCTGTTCTCCTGAGCCAGCGGGTCGTGCGGCGGCTGGCGACGAGCGTGACGAATACCGAGCAGTTTGCGGCAGAACCCGAAGTCCTCTTGCTGGGGATGGTGGCGGTGCTCCTGGCCAGCGGTCTCTGGATTCAACTGGCCACCCGCTGGGGGCTGCCCGTTTCTTCGACCCATGCAATCGTGGGGGCGATCGCGGGTTTTAACTTGGTCGCGGCCGGTGCAACCAGTCTGAATTGGCTTGCGCTGGGGCAGCTGGCCCTGGCCTGGGTGCTCACGCCCGTTTTAGGCTGCATTCTGGCGGGTGCAGTCTACGGGGCATTACGCTCAGGGATTCTCCAGCAAGCAAATCCGCTGCGCTATTGGCAAGAAAGTTGCCCCTGGCTGGCGGTGCTGGTGATTGGTGTGTTCGGGGCAGGCGTCGCACCGCAGTTTCGTGAATTTTCTGGCGATCTCTCGATCGCCCTTCCCCCCCCAACTCTCATGCTGCTAGTCGGCTTTGGGGCGATTGGGATATTAACCAAACTGGGGCTGAAACCTACGCCTCCAGAAGTCACCCGCCAGCCCATCGAAGCGCGGTTTGGACGGTTCCAAGTGGTGAGTTCGAGCTTTGTCGCCTTTGCCCATGGCGCGAATGATGTGGGCAATGCGATCGCGCCCTTTGCGGTGGTCGTGGCGATCGTCCAGTCAGGGGCTGTGCCAACGGCTGAGTTGCCTGTGCCCCTCTGGTTACTCTTAGCGGGAGGGGTGGCGATTATTCTGGGTTTGGCGATCCAAGGGCAAAACGTGATTACCACGATCGGCTCAGAGATTACACCGCTCCAGCCCAGCAGTGGTTTTTGCGCGGAATTAGCCACGGCCGCCACCGTTTTACTTGCGGCCAGTCTGGGCTTTCCGGTTTCCACCTCCCATGCGCTGGTGGGCAGTCTTTGGGGCATTCGTTGGGTCAATCGGGATGCGGATAATGCCGATGCTGCCGAAACAAAGAGCGGTGCGCAGGTACTCGGCAAAATTGTCTCGGCTTGGGCGCTGACCGTGCCGATCGCCCTGGTCTTGGGTGCAGCCAGTTATTGGGCTTTGGCGAGTTTGGCGCAGTTGGGTTGGTTTTGAGGCGGGCAACAAGATGCAATGAATCGTCAACCGCTACCCACTGAAAGGGCTAGCTGATGTCCCCCCACAGCAGCAATAAATTTCGCTAGAGAGCTGCGTATAAACACGGTTTTAATCCAACTAAGCCATACGCTATGCTCCGATCGGTCTTTGAAGATTCAGTTTGTTCATCATCCATAAAATATTTCCGGCCCCATTGAGGTGTCCTTGAGTTATGCAACTTTCCCGTTTATCGTTTCTTCCTCACACCGCTTTTTTTGGTTCTATTGTTCTGTCTACTGCCGCTGTAACCGCTCAACCTGCACAGTCTGCAACGTTCACATTTAAAGTTGCACCTAACGCAACATTTCTTCACTTAACGGATTTTCGGGATACTGCTGCGATCGACGCGATCCCGATCGCGCTCGAAGACCATGGGATTAAAAGTGGTGACTTTATTTCACTACAGGCGATCGGGGATTTTTCACCTCGTTTTATTGTCGGTGAGCCGGATAATTTACCGGAAAATAAAGTGGCAATGCTCGGAGTTTTTAGCAGCAGTTCAGAGTTGTTGCCGCGTCACGAGCGGCATCGTATTCCTGGTGCAATTGATACAGGTGAAGATCTGTACACCAAACCCATTTTTTCTTTCTATGACGAGCTAGATATTGCTGAAGACTTCAAGTTTGCCCAGGAACCCCTTCGTCTACAAGTCCCTGATTTTGCAGAATATCTGTTTGTCAGTACCCGAGATAATTATTGGGGAGACAATGTAGATTCAGATAATGATTACGAACTTAAAATTGTCACAGAGGATACGAGTGAGACAGAATCTGTTCCTGAACCTGCAACAGTTTTGAGTCTCTTACTTCTTACCGGATTAGGCCGCTTTTTCATCAAACGGGCATAGCGTCAGTCTCGGTTGCGATCAGAGTCGGATGACCCTGCACCCAATGGGTCATCCCAAATTCTTCCGTCGCAGCAGCCGATCGCTCACCCGAATCACCTGCACCAGCTCCGGTACATCATGAACCCGCAGGATATCAGCGCGTGCGGCGATCGCCGCTGTACAGGCCGCCGCTGTGCCCCAAACCCGTTGCTTGGGGTCGGGCTCATCCAGGATGTAACCAATAAAACTCTTGCGCGAGGGGCCAATCAAGAGCGGTGCGTTGAGCGGATCAAACTCGCGCAGACGCTGGAGCAGTTCAATATTTTGCGCGGCGGTCTTAGCAAAGCCAATGCCGGGGTCGAGAATGATCTGGTGACGAGCAATGCCTGCTGCTGTGGCCAGCGTGATCCGTTCCTGAAAAAACGCGGCGATCGCACCCACCAGATCGTCATAGTCCGTCCGGGTTTGCATCGTGGCCGGTGTGCCGCGAATGTGCATCAGCACATAGGGCACAGCCAGCCGCGCCACAGTTGAGTACATATCCGGGTCAAACGTGCCGCCAGAAATGTCATTGACTAGGTGGGCTCCCGCGTTGACCGCTGCGGCAGCTACCGCCGCCCGACTGGTATCGATCGAAATGGGGATGCTGAAACGCGATCGCACCGCTTCAATCACCGGAATCACCCGCCCCAACTCGGTCTCTAAGCTAATCTGTTCGGCTCCGGGACGCGTGGACTGGCCACCCACATCGACAATATCTACGCCAGCGGCAACCATCTTTTCGACTTGGGCAACCGCTGCCTCAAGCTGGTCAAACTCGCCGCCATCGCTAAAGCTATCGGGCGTCACGTTCAAGATGCCCATGACATAGGTGCGATCGCCCCAGGTAAAGGTGCG
>JBMYQW010000156.1:0-10783 GCA_049601735.1 Spirulinaceae cyanobacterium | reverse complement strand
GGGGCGGTCTCGCGTAGCGATGACCGGGGTGGGTTCGGGGTATTTTTGGACTAATCCAGGATTTGTTTCTGAGAAGATTTTACGAAAAGTTTAGATTATTACAATATATTAAACGTATCTCTCCTCTAGAGGGTGCTCTCGCCTTCTGGGATGCAAGCTCAAGTAATTTTAAGAAGACCCAATACATATGATTTCTCCCGAACAGGTTAATAAGATTGTCTGGAACCATCACCACGACCCCTTTGAAGTGCTCGGTCCCCATCCTGTGGAGCAGAACGGCAGCGTCAAAAGTTGGGTCGTCCGTGCCTATCTCCCCGATGCAGAGCAGGCTTGGGTTTTAAGACCGGGCGATCGCCAAGAGCACCTGATGCAGGCAGTGCATCATCCCCATTTCTTTGAATGCAAAATCACTGCACCCGAACTCGCGAACTATCAACTCAAAGTGCGCAAGGGCGGTCACGAGCAGGTGATGTATGACCCCTACGCCTTCCGCAATCCTCAACTGACCGATTTTGACCTCCATATCTTTGCTGAAGGCAACAACCACCGCATCTATGAAAAGATGGGTGCACACACCATGACGATTGACGGTGTGGCGGGGGTGTATTTTGCGGTTTGGGCCCCTAATGCCCGCAACGTCTCTGTGATCGGCGACTTCAACAACTGGGATGGTCGTCTCCACCAGATGCGGAAGCGCGGCAATGGCTCTTGGGATCTCTTCGTTCCTGAGGTGAAACCCGGGGTTCACTACAAATATGAAATCAAGAACTGGGAAGGTCATATCTACAAAAAGGCTGACCCCTACGGTTTTGCCCAGGAAGTGCGGCCCAAGACCGCCTCGATCGTGGCGGATCTAGAGGCCTATGAATGGCACGACGCTGACTGGCTGGAGCGTCGCCGCACGGAGGATCAACTCAAGAAGCCGATCTCGGTTTACGAATTACACCTCGGCTCCTGGCTCCATGACGCCATGGACTACCCCGCCAAATATCTCAAGGGCGAAGGGCCGTCCATCCAAGCCAATGAAGAAAAGCAGGGGGCGCGTTATCTCACTTACTACGAACTAGCCGAGCGCCTGATTCCCTACATCAAAGAGCTGGGCTACACCCATATCGAGCTGCTGCCGATCGCCGAGCACCCCTACGACGGTTCCTGGGGCTACCAGGTGACGGGCTACTATGCGCCCACCGCCCGTTACGGCAACCCAGAAGACTTCATGTACTTTGTGGACAAATGCCACGAGAACGACATCGGTGTGATCGTGGATTGGGTTCCCGGTCACTTCCCCAAAGATGAGCATGGTTTGCCCTTCTTCGATGGCACGCACCTCTACGAGTACGACGACCCGCGCATCGGTGAGCACAAGGAATGGGGCACGTTGGTCTTTAACTATGGCCGCAATGAAGTCCGTAACTTCCTCGTTTCCAATGTGCTCTTCTGGTTTGATAAATACCACATTGATGGCATCCGCGTGGATGCGGTGGCGTCGATGCTCTATCGCAACTATTTCCGCAAAGACGGCGAATGGACGGCCAATGAGTACGGCGGCCATGAGCACCTCGAAGCACGGGAATTCCTCTGCCAGTTCAACAGTGTGCTCTACGAATATTATCCGGGGGCATTGTCGATCGCGGAGGAATCCACCGATTGGCCCATGGTCACCTGGCCCACCCACGTCGGCGGCTTAGGCTTCAACCTCAAGTGGAACATGGGCTGGATGAACGATATGCTCGACTATGTCGGCATGGATCCCTGGTTTCGCCAGTTCCACCAGAACAGCATCACGTTCAGTATGTGGTACAACCACAGCGAGAACTATATGCTGGCCCTCTCTCACGATGAGGTGGTGCATTGTAAGAGCAGCATGATCGGCAAGATGCAGGGGGATGAATGGCAGAAGTTTGCCGGTGTCCGGGCGTTGTTTGCTTATATGTATTGCCATCCGGGCAAGAAGACCATGTTTATGGGCATGGAGTTTGGCCAATGGGATGAGTGGAATGTCTGGGATGACCTCCATTGGGATCTGTTGCAGCATGAGGCCCATAAGCAACTCAAACGCTTCTTTGCTGACCTCAATGCGCTCTACAAGCGTGAACCTTCTCTCTATGAGTTGGACTACGAAGAACGAGGTTTTGAATGGATCGACTGTAGCGACAACAATAACAGTGTTGTTTCCTTCATCCGTCGGGCTGAGAAGGAGGGTGAATATACGATCACGGTCTGTAGCTTCACGCCGCAACTCCATGGCAACTATCGCATTGGTGTGCCGGAGTCGGGTTTCTATACGGAAATCTTTAACAGTGATGCGGGCCAGTATGGCGGCAGTAATGCGGGCAACATGGGCGGCAAATGGTCGGAAGATTGGGCGTATCACCATAAGCCCTATTCGATCGATATCTGCATTCCGCCGTTGGGTGTGGTGGTCTTTAAGATCGATCGCACCAAGCAGCCGGAGGCGACCGTTACGGCTGGATAGGGGTTGACGGTTTATAGAAAATCCGAGTTGAGATGGGCTATGCTGGCAATGTCGGCGTAGCCCATTTGTTTTCTGAAAGATGGATTTGCGACTCAAAGTCTTTGCTCTAAAATCAAAAGGTATTCCACTGGGGCATAGTATGGGACTCGCAACTGGGCAGACATTAAAGTACGGAAAGCATGAATACCAAATTCTAGGGAGGGAGTTAGGTCGTGGTCGTTTTGCCATCACCTACAAAGCCCAACGCACTGATCTTTCTCAAACACCACCCCAAGTTGACAGAAAGCTGTGGGTGCTGAAGATTCTTAACCCGGATGTGTTAGCGAGTTTGCCTGATGCGGAGCGCGATCGCCTCGAAGCTCTGTTTTGGGATGAAGCGACAAAGCTGGTGCAATGCCGAGGCATTCCCCATATTGTCCAGGCAGAGCGGGCGTTTAAAGTCGATGATATTGTCTGTTTGCCGATGGAATATGTAGCAGGTCGGAGTTTAGCCGAGCGCTCTGAGGCGATTTTATCGGAAGATATTGCTCTGGACTATATTGAGCAGATTGGGCGGGCGATCGCGCAGGTGCATGATAAGGTCGGCTTGGTTCACCGCGATATTCGTCCGGAGAATATTTTACTGCGGATTGACGGAAACACTGTTGAAGCGGTGTTGACGGACTTTGGCTTGGCGATGGATTTTGATACGGAACTTACACGAAGTCGTCCCAAAGAAAGGATGGATGGTTTTTCCCCGCTTGAGTTGTATTCTTGCGGTCGGCAACCGATTGGTTCTTATACCGATGTGTATTCGTTAGCGGCAACACTTTATTTATTGTTGACAAATACTAAACCGCTGAGTGCGGAGGAGCGAAAGATTAACGGTGTAGTATTACTTTCGCCTCAAGCCAAGAATTTAGCGATTTCTCAACAGACAACTGAAGCGATCATGAAGGGTTTAGCACTACAAGCGAGTGATCGGCCGCAGTCGGTGGTGGAGTGGTTGGAATTGTTGGGGATTAAGGAGAAGCAGAAGGCTTCAGAAAGATCAGTTAACTGGGATAAGTGGAATGTGATTTGGATGGCGGCAGGGGCTGTTGTTGCGGCAATAACAGCTTTGCTGGCAATTCCGCCATTAATCGAGCAGTTTCGTTCTGAGCCGGAATCGTCAGGGCTTATTCGAGAAGCTTCGGGTAATTATTCAGTCTCCTCTTGGGAGCAGTCTCTGGAGGGGGAGGTGGGTCGAGACTCCAACTTTTACCCCACACTCCTAGCCAAATAGCAGCGGAGTTAAGTGGCAATGTGGGAAACCGGACATACCATTCAGAACGGTAGGTATCGCATTCAGCGAAAGCTGGGTGGTGGTGGATTCGGCATCACGTATCTTGCGGAAGATGTGCAACTTGGCCGAAAGGTTGTGATCAAAGCGCCAAACGAAATTTATGCGCGAGATCAGGACTACGAAAAGTTTATCCGGCGTTTTCAACGGGAAGGGCAAGCATTAGCCAAGATCAAGTACCCAAATGTGGTGCAAGTGATAGATTTTTACGATGGGCCAGGGATACCTTACTTAGTAATGGACTATGTTGAGGGGAAAACACTCAGTGAACTAGTGCGGAACCACGGGAAATTCTCACAAGATGAAGCCGTACAATTTTGTCGGACAATTGCTCAAACATTGTATGAACTACACAAGCGGGGCATTATCCACTGTGATTTACATCCCGGCAATATTATTTTGGAATCTAGTGGTAAACCTGTGCTGATTGATTTTGGCTCAGCGAAATTTCTACAACCTACAACTTTTACAGTTACGACGACTGTCAATGAAAACTATGCTCCCTATGAGCAACGGAAGAAGGATAGTCAGCCAGAACCACAGTGGGATGTGTATGCGTTAGCAGCAACGTTGTATTTCACGGTGACAGGACAAAAGCCTGAATCTGCTTATGATCGTAAGCTATTTGAGGTGAAACTTAAATCTCCAAGGCAATACTATCCAGAGTTGAGTCAATGGATCAATGATGCCATTTTGCAAGGTATGGCTTTGGAATCAAAGGAGCGAACTGCATCTATGCAAGCTTGGTTGGGTTTGCTGCATCCACCTCAATTTGTGCAGCAGAGTCTTCCTCTTGATTTCCAAACTGTGTCTCAGTCCTCCACATCTCTGAGTGTAAAGCAAACTGATGTGCGGGAAGCAAAAAGTATTATCCAAAATAGTCAAAATATATCCTCAGCAGAGCAAAAGACAATAATAGAAATACCTCAAAACATATACGCACTTGTTTATACTCTATGTATTTTTATTGGGTTTATTGTCTTCTACTGGCTTGTCCCTAAACCCATAGCCACTCAGCAGCTCTTTATCTTCTTTTTTATCCCAACCTTGCTGTCGATACTTACTCTTGTGTGGTGTCGAGTACTGTATGGCAAAAGAGTCATCATTCTTGACAGTATTAAGTTTTTATCATTTAAAGCGAAACTAGACTACCAAATTTGTTTGCCATTAGCTTTTAGCTGTGCTATCCTAATTTTCATTGCAACATTCTTATTCCTTAATTCATCCAATTTCACCTCTATCCCCAAGACTCATGAAATCTTTATTTCAACTCCTCCCGAAGATAATATAAGTGAGCAAATATCAGAATACAAAGAGAAACTTAGAACAGTCGAGCTTAATTGGTATAAGCTCAATGAAGGAGAAGCTGCTTGTAAATTAGTTAGAAGAAGTCAACCCAGCGAACTAGGTGGAGAGTTTACGCAGCTAGGATATGAACTAGGGAGCTCGGAGAATAAGCTGCAAGCAAAAATCGAGGCTTACAGAAGCGCTCAGTACGCATACATAATGGCCAGTGATACAGCATGTGATGCCAATGATGCAAGAGATTACGCGATGAATTCTATACGCTTTGGTCAGTTAGCATTGGAACTAATTGCACAAGCACAGGATGTATCTGGTGAGTATGGTCGGAGTTTACGAGAGTGGCTACTAGCTAATTTTACAGAAGAGCGCATATACTTCCATAATGCTCTAGGATATGCCTTGTTATACCGTTGGGGTGATACAAGTCTAGCAAACGACTTAAGAAGCTCTTTGGATAAAATTGAGCATCAAGATTTTTACGAAGAAAACGCTGTGAACATAGATAACGATAGGCTTATCTCTCCTTTCCTTGAACATACTTTACCAAAAGAGTCTGATTTTTCTCATCCCTGTCAAAAAACTTGTGGGTTTCCAAATCAATCCACCGAGTAGAGAATCTTCGTTTTTAAGGTGGAAAAAATTAGTTGAAGGGTGCGTTAGGCGAGTAGAGATTGGGGGGACAATTCATCAACCTAATTTTCGCCGTAACGCACCAGCCAAGGCATTTGTATAATGAATTAATTCTAGGTTTGAGGTTTTTGGCGAGTTTTGGTGCGTTACGCAGGGAACAAATTTACTCAACTGTGGCGGATATTTCTGCCTGCTAACACACCCTACTGCTACTCGGCTCGCTCGATCCAGTAATTCGGTTCTCGGTAGCCATGCGCCACAGCCAAAACGTAGATGAGATCTGAATTCACAGTGTAAATGAGCTTGTAGGGAAATCGCTTGATTAGCATTTTCCGAATTCTTGGTCGAACTTCCTGACCCACTTCTGGATAACGTTCAAGGATTGCGAGAGCTGACCACAACGCTTGCCTGAATTGTTCACCTAGCCCCGTCTCCTGGCTTTCGTAATAATCAAATGCGGTTTTAAATTCTTGAGCTGCCAACGGGTCAAAGCTGATGTTCATGGGCGATCGCCCAGTACGTCTGCCGCAGGAACCCCTTGCACTCGGCCAGACTCCCATGCAGACAACCGACGCTCCGCTTCGTCATACCAGACGTTATCGATCGCTTCATTGGGCTTTTCGAGGCTGAAGTAGATGACATCTAGAAGTTTGAGGCGATCGGGAGGGCTAAGTTGCAGAACGTTTTCGATCAAGGACGGGTTCACCATAAGAGCCTTTGGTAAGGAGTGAATGTAATACTCTATAAATTATAGTTGTAGGGTGCGCCAGGTGAATAGAGACTAGGAGAACACCATGCCCACTACAATCGAAGCTATTTACGAAAACGGACTCCTTCGCCCTCTCCAAGAACTCAACCTGAGCGAAGGGCAAACCGTTCAGCTTACGCTCGTGCCCCAACCCAAACTGAGCCCTCAAGAAATTCTCGACTTGGCAGCGGATGTCTATCGAGGCTTGTCGCAAAAAGAGATTGATGAGATTGAGGCGATCGCCCTTGGCCATAACTGACTTCATCCACTGCTCATGCCCGCCAAAGATATTTACCACAGTACCGTTCGCTTCGCCCTCATCAAGGACGGTTGGACGATCCTGGCAGAAGATTATCCGCTAGTATATGGAGAGGATCGTCTGTATGTGGATCTGGCAGCAGAGAAGGTGATCGCAGCAACACGACAGGAACGCAAAATTCTAGTGGAGATCAAAAGCTTCATTGGACGTTCTTTTGTAAAAGATCTCGAACAAGCAGTTGGTCAGTATGTGATCTACCGTGACATTCTAGAAGCTGGTAATGAGAATTTTGAACTTTATCTAGCGATCGCTCAGGGCGTTTATACGTCTAAATTCCAACGCAAGTTAGCACAACTTATTATTCAGCGCAACAATGTCAATTTAATGGTTTTTGATTCAGAAGCAGAGGCGATCGCTCAATGGATAAACTAGATAAGTATCGAACAATTATCAAACAGGTGCTCACCGAGCACTATCAACTTGCCGAGTCAACAAACTTACCACATGAAAACGTTTTAATCTTTGATGACGAACACGGACATTATCTGTTTATGTTCATGGGCTGGAATAAGGACGAGCGACTCAAAAGTACCATGATTCATCTGCGGCTCAAAAATGACAAAATCTGGATTGAGGAAGACTGGACAGAAGACGGGGTTGCCACAGATTTACTGGCAGCTGGATTAACCCACCAAGAAATGGTTTTAGCTTTCCATCCGCCACAGATCCGCCACCATACAGAGTTTGCGGTGGCTTGAGCTGCGATCGCCCTGACTTCATCAACCTAATTTTCGCCGTAACGCACCAGCCAAGGCATTTGTATAATGAATTAATTCTAGGCTTGAGGTTTTTGGTGGGTTTTGGTGCGTTACGCAGGAAACAAAATTGCTCAACTGTAGCGAATATTTCTGCCTGCTAACACACCCTACTGCTGCCTGTTGCTCTATCTATTTTGGGTTAGGGCGGCGATCGCGGAGTGTAAAGTAACGAAGTTGGGGTGCGATCGTGTTACCAAAGTCACTAAATACCATAAGCATCAAATTTTCCATCGATGCTAATCATGTCTAACTCTTCACACATGGATTGGGCGATGAGCAAGCGATCGAATGGATCGCGGTGGTGAGGGGGTAAATCTTTGCGCGCATAGATGTGAGATGGCTGAATTGACAGTAAAATAAGCCGATTTTGCTGAATCTCATTATTGATTAGCTCAGGGAGTTCTGTCTTGAGTATGAGCTTACCTAACGAGATCTTGATTTGCATTTCCCAGATGCTAAAAAGGCTTAAAATCGGTTCGTTTTTGGGATCGCGTAACAAATCATAAACTTGAGTAGAAAGTTTTTTAGGTTCACTCGTCCACCAAATCAATACGTGAGTGTCGATCAAGAATTTCATACACTGTTACCGAGCCAAAATTCATCAGGTAGGGGCTCATTGAAATCTTCACTCATCCAAATTTCTCCTTGATGTAGACCTGGAGTACGCGGTGATATCTCTAGGTTTGAGATGGGAACCGTAACAGCTTTATTGGTTTGGATAAAATCGAGTACCTGTGAAAGCAATGGCTCTGGTGCTGACTCTAGTTCCGTTAAAATCTTTTCTAGAAGTGTCATGGCATTGTGAGATTTATTGCTGACTTTGCTTAAAGTGAAGTTTGCAGTGATCGGGTGGGCTAAGTTGCAGAACGTCTTCGATCAAGGACGGGTTCATCATGGGAGTCTTTGGCATAGAGTGAATGTAAAACTCTATAAATTATAAACGATGGGTTGAAGTCTCAATGTGGAACGGGTCTCGGACTCTCCATTTCCCAATCGATTATTGTGGAACAGCATCACGGGGAATTCCACTGCGACTCGATCTCTGGCCAGGGCACAATATTACACAATTCGGTTGCCGATTCGTCAGATATGTCAGACATGATGACCGCCCCTAGTTCTTCATCACCCGATCGCGGTACACCTTGGCCGGATTGCCCCAAGCGATCTTGCCCGGTGGCAGATCGCGGTAGACACTGCTGCGAGCCCCCACCACCGTATTTGCGCCCACCGTCACCCCTGGCGCAACAAAACAGTCGGTAGCCAGCCAGGCCCCATTCCCTACTTGGATCGGCGCAGTTTGGAGTCCAAAGTGGCGATCGCTTAGATCATGAGACCCTGTGCAGAGGTGGCATTTTTGGGAAATCACCGTATGGCTGCCAATAGTAATGCGATCGAGGCTATAGAAAATCACATCCTCCCCAATCCAGCAATCGTTCCCCAGCGTCACCTTCCAGGGATAGGTAAACCGTGCCGAGGGACGCACCACGACCCGGCGACCGACCTTGGCACCAAAGCAGCGCAGCAGCCAGCAACGCAAACCGCTCATATTGTGCAGCGTTAACGGGAAAACCACCGCCTGCACCAGCCACCAGAGCAAAATAATCCCGATGGGGCGGCCGCGATCGAACCCCGACTGGTCGTAGCGGCTGAGATCCACCCAAGGTGCAGCAGCAGGATCGACATTAGGCATCGTGGGAGATCGTTGGCGGTTGAGGGTTGGGCGGCTGAGAGTTGGGCGGTTGGGGAGTCGAATCTTTAGGAGCGGCGGGTAGGGTGTTCTGATTGAGCTGGCCGCTAAAGCGTTGTAATTCGTAGAGTTTCACACTGATGTGGTACTCATACTGACTCAACAGACGACCGTAAATATAGCCCGCTCGTCCATCCAGGAAGCCTAACCGCAAAACATAGAACAGGATAAACCGAAGCAGGGGTCGCATTGGTAGCCGCACCCAGACTTTCTTAAGGAAGCGTTTGCGCTGTACGGCATCGCCAAAGAGGTTGGCTCCGATCGTACCGCCATCGCCCTGGCCGTGGAGCAGGTTGTAATAGACCTTGGCTTCCCAATTGGAATAGCGATTATGCCGAGCCAACCATTCGTAGATATCGCGGAAATCAATATGGAGCATATCTTCCTGGAGATAGCCCACCTCCCCTTCAAGAATGACGTGCTCATGCACCTCGTTGTCGCCCGTGTTGCGAATTGCCTCGGTGTTGAGGTTTTCGTAGCGTCCGCAGCGATGCTTAAACAGGCGGAGGTTCCAGTCCGGATACTTGCCGCCAAAGCGAATCCATCGACCCAGAAAGAAGACCTTACGATTCAGGTAATAGCCGTTGTAGCGCGGGTCTTGAATACGCTGCTCAATTTCGGCCCATAGTTCCGGCGTAATCCGTTCGTCGCAATCGACGATCAGCACCCAATCATTGCGGAAGGGCAGATGATCGAGGGACCAGTTTTTCTTTTTGGGCCAGCGGCCATTGAAGTGGAACTGTACAAGGTTGATGCTGTGGTCTTGGGCAATCTCAATCGTGCGATCGCTACTTTGGGAATCCACGACAAACACTTCATCAGCCCGAGCAACACTCTCCAGACAGGCGGATAAATTCAGCTCTTCATTCTTAGCCGGAATAAGGACAGAAACAGGAATAGGGTTACGCGTCACAGTCTTGCTCCACAGTGAGGAAGGGAGAAGGGATGGGAAAAGAGCAGCACGGGCAAAATCAGAGGTCTTGGGACTCTAGCTTAAACGATCAAGATTTTAAGGGGATAGGCGCGATCATGCCGCGAGCGGCCGCGAGCAGATAACCGATTTGACCGTAGGCATAAACCAAGTTATCAAACCGGATTGCGGGGTCATGGGCATATTTGAGGGCCTTGTAGAGCCCCCGAACCAACCGTTCGCCGCCGCGCTGGAACTGCCGCCAGCCCGTGCGTCCGGCCACCCGCTCCCGGTAACATTCACTCACGCCTTGCCACCAGCCCCGCTGAAGAAACCAACGACGCTCTAAGCGTTCGGGGGTGACATGGTGGGCAACCGTGGCAGCCGGGAGATAGCGCACGGTGTGGCCCTGCTTGAGGGCGATCGCCGTCATCCGCAACTCTTCGTTGGAGAGCAGATTTTTGCCCACGCGCCCGAGGTTCAGGTCAAAGCCGCCCACGGACTCCAGAAAGTTCCGCCGAATGGCGTAGTTGAGCCCCCGGGGGGTGAGGTTGGCTTGGGTAATGGCT
>JBMYQW010000155.1:3961-10828 GCA_049601735.1 Spirulinaceae cyanobacterium | reverse complement strand
TTTGATAAAGTCAGGGTCTCGTTGTACTCGCGTCTTTACTGTTTCTTTAAAATCTTTTGTTAACGTCATGATCGCTTCCTCTTTCTAGGATTCTTCTTTTCAGGATGGATCGCCCAACACTAAACAAAACTTCGTAACCGTTACCGCAGCCCTAGCATCAAGACGATCGAACCCTTGCCAATCCAGACTTAAGACATTTTCTCTGATCTGTTCCTGAACATTATATAACGAACTGATGCTAACCTATAGGCTACCGACAATCAAGCGCAAATTTTGCTCCAGACGGCAGGTAGACAAGGTCAGCTCTCCGTCGCTACTCCATTTCCCTTTGTCCCTATGTCGAATGTTTTGATTGGCAACATCCTCGGGAGCCAAGAAGCCACACCTTTAGAATTTTGGATCGCCATCCAATCCGGTCGAGTCTTGCGCCTTGATGATGTGGTCGTGGCCCAAACCCGACGCCCTGATACGGGCGAAACCGTCGCCTTTTATGGCGTCGTCGATCATGTGCGGACGCTCTATGAAGGGATGCAGTTTGATACAGATACGTTTTTGGCGACGGCAGGGCAACTCCCCGTCAACACCTCCTTCGCGGCGCACGTGCAGATTACCCGCATTGAACCGGAAGAATACCTGCCGCCCTTTCCCGGCGATCCGGTTAGCATTGCCGCTGACGCAGACTTGGCGCTGGCCCTGCATTTCGATCGCATGGATCAACAAATCCCCGCCGGAATGCTGCGCAATGGCAACCCGGCCTACTTCAATTTTGAATTTATCAACGGCGACAAGGGCGCACATATTAATATCTCCGGGATCTCCGGAGTGGCGACGAAAACTTCTTACGCGCTCTTTTTGCTCCATGCCATTTTCAACTCCGCAATTCTCGGTGCGCAGCGGGCCAATACCAAAGCCTTGATTTTCAATGTTAAAGGGGAAGATTTATTTTTCTTAGATAAAGCCAATGCGGATCTAGACGCAGCCTCGTGCCAAGCCTATGAGCAGTTGGGTTTGCCAATCCAGCCGTTTCAAGATGTACGCTTTTGTGCGCCGCCACGTAAAGCTCAGACGGAACTGAGTCCGGATCTCAACCAGCGCAGTGATGAAAAGATTACGCCCTACCTGTGGAGCATTCGCCAGCTCTGCCGCGATCGCCTGTTTCCCTTTCTCTTTGCGGGCGATGATCTTGAACGAGGAAATTTGGGCTTTTTGGTTTCGGGCATCACCGAACGGTTAGCGCGATTAGCCCAGGACTGTGACCATCAAGAGCGACGGCGAGGCAAGCCTAGCAGCCATCTGATCGCCGATGAACCCTATGGTGAAGCGGGAAAAACCACGATCGCCAGCTTCCGAGACCTCATTGACTTTTTGGAATACAAACTACTCGATGAAGAGGGTCAAGATCGGCGTTGGTTGGGGCGCAATGCCCAGGCAACAGCGGAGGCGATGATTCGGCGGCTGTGGGGTATTGCTAATGAGATGTCGCATCTTATTCGCGGCGATCTCGCACCAGAGATCTGTGAAAAATATCACATTGACCCCTTAGCGCCAGCCTTTCAGCTCTCGATTGTGGATATTAATAAGCTGGGCAACAAAGCCCAGAAGTTTGTCGTGGGTGTGCTGCTCCAAACCCTGTTTACGGAAAAGGAAAAACGGGGCAAGGAACCGATTGTGTTTATCGTGTTGGATGAGCTAAATAAATATGCGCCGCGATCGGGGAATAGCCCGATCAAGAGCCTCTTGGTCGAAATTGCTGAACGGGGGCGATCGCTGGGCATTATTCTCATCGGGGCGCAACAGACGGCCTCGGAAGTGGAGCGGCGCGTGGTGGGTCAAGCCTCGATGCGCGTGGTCGGTCGCCTGGATGCAGCGGAAGCGGAACGGGCAGAATACAACTTCTTGACCGGGACCTGTCGTCAGCGGGTGTTGTTATTGCAGTCAGGGAGTTTGTTTGTTAGCCAGCCCCAGGTGCCAGCACCGCTATTGGTGGGCTTTCCGTTTCCGGCCTATGCCACACGCCAGATTGAGGCCCAGGTGGATGCGGCAGAGGTGGCGCAGTTGGATGCCGATTTAGATCGGCTTTAGGTCATGAAAATCATGAGTGCAGGCGACAGAGCCGCACATGGTGCGGGTCACAGCAGAGCCATTATATCGATTTCTTTGAGCAGTTCTAAGCCGAGTTGGGCGATCGCATCACTCGGCAGACACAAGGTTGTTGCTCCTGTATCAACCAGGACATTATCGAGGGTGAGCGATCGCACTTCTGCTTCAGAGATGTAGCCCCGTGAAGCGGCGGATTGGTCGGCACGGTTGATGATCGTTAAGGTGGTGATAATTTTGCCCATGGGCGTTGTGGTTGGCGTTGGTATTATTGTATTCCCGGTCACTCTACCCTGATTATGACTGATTGTTGAGAAGCTCTCGACACATTCGCCAGTCTGGCAAAAACTGATCCATCAGGGCGTAGAAGCGGGCAGTATGGTTGCGTTCGAGGAGATGGATCATTTCATGGACTACGACATATTCCAGGGCGCGATCGCTATACTTAATCAACTCTAAATTCAGCCAGATGCGCCGCGCGGCAATATTGCAGGTTCCCCAGCGGGTCTTCATCCGTTTAATGCGCCATTCGCTCACTTCAACGCCCAAGCGTGGCTGCCAATGGTCAATCAGCGGCGGGATCAGGGTTTTGAGTTGAGTCCGATACCAGCAGTTCAGCAGTTCGGCGCGTTGGGTCTCGATGCTCTCGGGGGCGATGTGTAAAACAAGACGCGTTGACGTGAGTCGGACATGAGGTGTTCCAGTTGCAACTGCAATCTCTAAGGGATAGAGCTGCCCTCGAAAGGGATGCGGCTCCCCCGCCATATAATGTTTAGCTTCCGGTCGGGGTCGGCTGCGGAGTTTAGCCTGCTGTTTTTTGATCCAAGGCAATTTCGCCACGACAAAGGCACGAATTTCGGTTTCAGCCAAACGCTGGGGGGCAGAAATCTTGATCACACCATCAGGCGGATAGACGCGCAGATGTAAGTTCTTGATGTTTTTGCGAGTGAGAGTGATGGTTAGATCACCAATTTGGAGTGAAGACATTGTGCAAAAAAAAAAGGCGTTGACTATTGTCAACACCTTCACTTAAACCAATGATTAACGACGCCATTTTACCTTGGGCAAAATATCATCTTTGTTAACACGATCCTTGTATTTCACGGCAAAGTTCAAGAGCGAGTCAATCAGAGAGTCCGACAGTAAGTGGGGGTTGAGTCCCAGCTCCAAGAGGTTAGTATTCTTAGCATTGAAGTAATGCTCTTCGAGTTCCACGCGGGGGTTTTCGATATGGGAAATTTCCACATCTAAGCCCAACGTTGTGCCCGCCTTCTTGACCATCATAGCCAAGTCGTTAACGCCAAAGAGTTCGGTGAATTGGTTAAAGACCCGGAATTGACCCGGTTCGGCAGGGGTAGCGATCGCCAGCTCCACACAGCGCACCGTATCTCGGATATCCAAGAAGGCTCGGGTTTGACCGCCTTTACCGTAAACCGTCAGGGGATGGCCCACCGCCGCCTGAATACAGAAGCGGTTGAGCGCCGTCCCAAAGACCCCATCGTAGTCCAAACGGTTCACGAGCAGCTCATCCATCCCCGTCTCATCGGTCAAGACGCCATACACCACCCCTTGGTTGAGGTCAGTGGCACGGAGGCCCCAAATTTTGCAGGCAAAGTGAATATTATGGGAGTCATGCACCTTCGAGAGGTGATAGAAACTGCCCGGCTGTTTCGGATAAGGTAGGGTATCTTTGCGACCGTTATGCTCGATCTCAAGGTAGCCTTCTTCAATATCAATATTGGGTGTCCCATATTCACCCATTGTGCCCAGTTTCACCAGGTGACAATCAGGAAATTCTTCCTTGAGGGCAAACAAGATATTCAGGTTGCCCATCACATTGTTGGACTGGGTAAAGACCGCATGTTTGCGATCGATCATGGAGTAGGGGGCGGAGCGTTGCTCACCAAAGTGAACCACGGCATCGGGCTTAAACTCCCGCAGGGCGTTAATCAAAAAATCGTAATCGTTGATATCGCCAATGAAGAGGTCAATCGGCTTGCCCGTGAGGTCATTCCAGCGGGTCAGGCGCTGCTGAATCGGCGCGATCGGGGTCAGGGTGTCCACCCCGAGCTTGCTATCCCAATGGCGACGGCTGAGGTTATCGAGAATGCCCACCTGATAACCATAGGCTTCATGGTCAAAATTGGCGAGGTAGAGTGCTGTGGCCCAGCCGCAGTATCCGTCGCCACCCACGACTAAAACTCGTTTAGTTTCTTTCATAATGATTTGCTTCTATGTTGCAGTTCTGCCAATACTCGCTCAATGTATCAGGTAATGGCACGATCCGTATCTGTCAACCCTTTGGGCGGGTCGGGCTCGACCTTTGGCCAGGCCTTTAGCTACACCTCTGGGGAGACGGGGGAATGGGGGTTGCGATCATCCAAGGTCGGCGGCTGACCTGCCAGCAACTCCAGAATGTAGTCAAAGCGATAGTGATTGAGGCATTGGAGGAAGTATTTTTGCACCGCGCGGCAGGAGGGGGGCATGAGTTCCAGCAGAGGCAGCACCAAGTCCTGATCGCAGCGTTCGGCGGCCATCTGGAGATCTTGCTGCCAGCGGCTGGGCAACGCTTGCAAGAGCTGGTGAAATTGGTCGGCTTGGGCGTGGGGCCGGAGGCGCTGCGCTTCGGAAGAGGGGAGGGCGGTGATTTCGCTTGGCTGGGCTTCACCGTAGCAATAGCTGACATTCAGGTGCTCACTGAGTTTGGTGAAAATGGTCGTCTCGTCAAAGGGCTTGCGCACAAAGTCATCACAGCCTGCCGCCAGAGCCAGGTCACGATCGGCCTCAAAGACCCGCGCCGTTAGAGCAATGATCTTGGTGGGGGGGCGGTGCTCGGCCAACTCCCAGGCGCGGATGCGCTGGGTGACTTCGTAGCCATCAAGCGTTGGCATCTGGGCATCCATCCAGATCAGGTGAGGGCTGAAGGTGCGCCAAATCTGCAGGGCACTTTGCCCCTCGCTGGCAATGCGCACCTCAAAGCCCACTTCGGTGAGTAGTTCACTGAGCAGGTGGCAATGCTCCACCGAATCATCTACGACTAAGACGCGATAGTCCGGTTGGTTGGGTGCGAGATGCAGCACCTGGGGTGTGGTTTGGGGGCGCTCCACCTCCCGAGATTCACAGACTTGAATCGGAATCACAAATTCAAAGGTTGAACCCTCACCAGGGCGACTCTGCACCGTAATTTCTCCCCCCATCAGGCGGACAAACTGCTGAGAAATCGCCAGACCCAAGCCCGTACCCTGGCCCGTGGCTTGGCTACTCTGGGTCTGCTCAAAGGGCTTAAAGAGTCGGTTCAGCTCATCGGCGGCAATGCCAACGCCCGTATCGGTAATGGCGCAATGGAGGGCGGTCGCGCCCCGGTCAGTAGTAGTGAACGCGATCGCCAGCTTGACCTGGCCTTGGGGCGTGAATTTCAAGGCATTGCTCAAGAGGTTAATCAGTACTTGGCGCAGCTTGCCTTCATCGGTACTCAGGTAGCGGGGAATTTTCGGGTCGCGCTTGAATTGGAGGGTGAGGGCCTGCTCGGCAGCTTTGAGATGAAGCATCTCGTAGAGGCGATCGAGAAACTGATTAAAATCAAAGGCGGTTTTATTAATCGGGATGCGCCGGGCTTCAATCTTGGCCAGATCCAGCACATCATTAATGAGGCCGAGGAGGTGCTCGCCACTGCGGTTAATGATTTGTAGATGTTCCTGCTGGGGAGGCGTGAGGTTGATCTGCCGCTGCAAGAGTTGGGTAAAGCCCAAGATGACGTTCAGAGGGGTGCGCAGTTCGTGGCTCATTTTGGCCAAGAAATCACTCTTGGCTCGGTTGGCTTGTTCGGCGCTCTCCTTGGCTTGCTGGAGTTCGATCGCCGTGCGGATGCGATCGCTAATATCCTCTAAAATCACCGTGGCATAGCGGGGCACACCCTCGGCATCGTAGGTAAGAGAAACCGTTTTGTTGCACCAGATGATTTGGCCGTCCTGGCGCAGACACCGTTTTTCGAGGGTGTAGGTCTCCAACTCTCCTGCCCAGAGCGCCGCATATTGCTGGGTGTCCGGGTTGAGGTCAAGGGGATGGGAGAGGGACTGAAAGCTCAACTGCAACATCTGGGCCTCGCTATAGCCAAAGATATCGCAGTAGCGTTGGTTCACCTTGAGGCAGCCCCCCGCCCGGTTATGGTGGGCAATGCCGATCGCCGCCTGGTTAAAGGTGGCATTGAGCAGTGCCTCACTCTCGCGCATGGCTTTTTCGGCCTGGCGACGCTGGGTAATATCTTCGAGTACGCCGAGTACGCCCACCACCTGCCCCTGGGGATCATGAATCGGTACGCGGTTAATATCAAGCCAGACGGCTTGCCCTTCGGCATCGGGACGCTCTTTAACCGCCACGGTATGGAGCTGGGGTTGGTTGGTGTCAATGATCTGGCGATCGAGCAGGCGATACCGTTCGGCCACATCCGGATCGGGCAAGAGATCAAAATCCGTTTTGCCCACCACCGCGTCTGAATCTGTTAGTCCTGCCGCCGCTGCCCAGTTTTTGTTACAGCCGAGGAAAACAGATTGGGTATCCTTCCAGAACACCTGCTGCGGAATATTATCGATAATCAAACGCAGGTATTGTTTTTGTTCTTGAAGCGCCAATTCGATCCGCTTACGGGCACTGATATCTTGCAGGGTAATAAAAATCCCTTGGGGGCGGCCCTGGTCATCTTGACGCAAATGGGCGCTGAGGATGACATAAACCCAGTGCTGGCCCTGCCCACACCGCTGCTCCAGCTCGGTT
>JBMYQW010000155.1:0-3951 GCA_049601735.1 Spirulinaceae cyanobacterium | reverse complement strand
GGGGGTCTTGCTGGCGCGGAGTTGCTGCAACTGTTGTTGAAAGAGGGCGTGATCCTGCGGATGAATCCAATCACTAAAGGGAGTTTGCACTAGCGTGGCAGCGGCTGTCTCCAGGAGACGACAGAGGGCAGGGTTGACCTGGAGTATCGTGCCATCTAGGGCGAGTTCTGCCATCCCAATCGGGGCAAATTCAAACGGATTCTGCACAGGAGAATTCTGCGCTGGGGATTCTCGGTCTACTGACAATGCAGCGGGGGAGCGACGCCGCCAATGCCCTCCCTGGGTGAACCACCCCAACCCCAAGCCCACCAGACCCCCCAGCAGACCCGTTTGACAAAGTGCCATCACACCTGATGGCGGCGCGAAGTGAGGGCTCAACAGCGTCGGCAGCGATAGACTAGGGACAAAAAACAGGCACACAACGAGGAGAGAACAGAACATCATAGGGAGAGCCAGGGAGAGTTGGAAAGGGTAGATCTGCACCCCGATTGGACAACCCACAAAACAGAATTATTCTCTATTATGACCTTTCCCCTTTCATTCGTTGTGTCCGAGGAGCTGCCCCAGGTATCGTCACGATTGCGGCGAATATGAGCGCGGCCCATGGGCGATCGCACCGTTAAGGGGCGGGGTCTGAATCTTTTGTCTTAATGACGATCCTGAATGGGAATGTAAAGTTGGTCATGGTTGCCCCGGTAGATCTGCGTGGGGCGGAAAATTCGATTGGCCTTGATCTGCTCCCGCCAATGGGCCAGCCATCCAGCCACACGGGCGATCGCAAAGATTGGCGTAAACAAATCAGTCGGAATGCCCATTTTGCGGTAAACCAACCCTGAGTAAAAGTCTACATTGGCATAGATGCCCTTATGGCCGAGGCGCTCTTCGACCACTTTTTCCAATTCCAGGGCAATGTCGTAGCGTTCGTCATGGCCCATCTGTTCAAAGAGTCGTTCGGCAAGGGCTTGCAAAATCGTGGCGCGAGGATCTTTGACCTTATAAACCCGGTGGCCAAAGCCCATGATGCGTTGCTTCTGAGCAATGCGCTCATCCACAAAAGTGCGCACATTTTCCACAGAGCCGATCGTATCGAGCATATCAATCACCTCTTCATTCGCACCACCATGGAGGGGGCCCGCTAACGTCCCGACTGCTGAGGCGATGACAGCGTAGGGGTCGGTCATCGTCGAGGATGTAACCATCGCTGAGAACGTGGAGGCATTGATCGTATGCTCGGCATGAAGAATCAGGCAGGTATCAAAAAGCCGCGCGGCGATCGGGTCAGGGACGCGCTCGGTGAGCATATACAAGAAGTTGGTGGCATAGTCCAGGCTGTCGTTGGGTTGCACCGGATCATTGCCCTTGCGCATGAGCTGAAAAGCCGCCACCATCGTGGGGATTTTCGCCAGCAGACGCACCACCGCCTCAAAAATGTATTGGGGATCATCAAGCGTGCGTCGAGCGTAAAACAGCCCCAGCGCCGCCGCTGACGTTTGCAGCGCATCCATAGGATGACCGGTTTCAGGAAAACATTTCATCATGTCCCGAATCCGGTATTTGATGCGGCGATGGTAGCGAATTTCGGTTTCAAAGGCAGTCAGTTCCTCGGACGTGGGGAGCTTTCCCCAAATCAACAGATACGCCGTTTCAATGAAGGTGCTTTTGTAGGCGAGCTCTGCGATCGGAATGCCCCGGTATTCCAGTAAGCCCTGACGACCGTCCACATAGCTAATCGCTGATTCAGCCGCAGGAACGTTTTCTAAACCCGGAATATATTCACAAGCATTCATAGCCTTCTGGTCTGCCATTGAGGGGGATGAGGTTGCGTGTTTTAAGTAAACTTACCCCATTCTTGAGCTTGGGGGGGGGAACAGGTGAAGAGTTTATCGCAACCTAGCGAGTGAATTGAGACTGCCGTGACGCCAGGATAATCCTCACTCCCGACCTTGAGCATCCGGGTCACGGCCAGGAACATTTTCCAAGGCAGACACAACCGCCTTCGATGCCGCAATAATATCCCGCTCTTCACCCCCCAGATAGAGACGGCCAAAACTACCGATCGCTGAGACCTGCAAAATATTGATCAGAGCCGCTTTTTCCGCCTCGTTGGCCGCCAAGGCTGCGTAGGCTGCTGGGACGACCTCTAAAACATACAGGGTCTGGCAAGCCAGAATCATCTGACCCCGACGGCTGCGATTGATCAGTTGGGCTTGGTGGGCATCCAGGTTGCGGATGATTTGGCTGGAGACAATCTTGGGACGGAGGCGATCGCGCTCTTTCACTCCTAGCGCATCCAAAATCGCCATTCCGGCAGTGCGCGTTTCGCCCTGCCGGGGCGAGTGAATTTCCAAGAGTCCGTAGAGTCTTTCCACGAATTGCACCCCCGGACGCACGATCGTGGACTTGAGCGCCACATCCGTGATGCGGTTGATTTCAATTCCAGGGGAAATTTCAATCCAGAGAGACGTATCACCGGGGAGGGGCAAGAAACCCAAGGCTACTGTGCCAATGTAAGCCGCGTGTTGGGGTTGAAGATTATCTAAAAAAACGTAGCTGCGCAACTCAGTGGCCAAAAGTTTTGTCTCCGCTCACGGCTTACCACTAGGGGCTGACAGTCCTTGGCTGACCCAATGTTGCCACAGCAACAATGCCAGCCCCTAGCCGATTGGATTAGGTCGGGGGCATTATCGCTGATCACTCAAGATGACGTGCCCTAGAGCATTTTAGGGCGTGTCATCCCATTATTCCAAAAACCTTTAGCCCAGAAATCTGAGAGGACAAGCGATGAGCCCCCAATGAGCCAGCGGCGGTTGACCCCACACACCCTGGTTCAGCTCTCCGGTTTCACCCTGAGGCTTGTAGGCGACGCCGCAGCCGATCGAGGGCATGACAAGCCGTGCGCTGGCGAATCGTGGCGCGATCGCGCCCGCCCAAGCGATATTCAAAAATATCCACCTGCTCCCCTGGCCCGGCAAGACCCACGTAGACTAAGCCCACGGGTTTGCTATCTGTGCCGCCGTCTGGCCCCGCAATGCCCGTAATGCTCACGCCCCAATCTGCGCCCAGCAGGCGTTGTACCCCCAGCGCCATTTGCTTGGCGGTGGGTTCACTCACCGCGCCGGACTGGTTGAGCGTGTCCGCAGCTACCTGGAGTAGCTGTTCCTTAACGGCATTGGCATAGCTAATCACACCACCGAGAAAATAGCGGGAGCTGCCCGGTGTTTCAGTCAGCATGACACCGAGCCCTCCCCCAGTACAAGACTCAGCCACAGCAACGGTTTGGCCCCGCTCAGTCAGAAGTTGCCCCACAACTGACGCCAAGGTATCGTCGTCTTGACCAAAATAGTCTGGGCCCGCAATCTGCTTAATTTGGGTGGCGATCGGAGTAATTACCTCCAGGGCATCAGCTTCCGATGCCGCCCGCGTCGAAAGCCGCAGGCGCACCTCCCCGGCCGAGGCGTAGGGAGCAACCGTGGGATTATTGAGCTCAAAAAAGCGACTCACCTTGGTAGCCAGCGTTGACTCACCAATGCCCCAGAAGCGCAGCACTTGGCTGTAGATCAGGCTCTCGCCCCAGCCCTGAGACCGGAGTAAAGGCACGGCAGTATCGCACCACATTGGGTGCATTTCCGAGGGCACGCCCGGAAAGGTGAGAATCTGGAGTCCCGGCCGCGGCGACCAGATCATGCCCGGTGCGGTTCCGGTAACGTTAGGTAGAATCTCAGCCCCATCCGGTAGCAGCGCCTGCTTGCGATTATTCTCGGTCATCTGCCGCCGCCGCTGGGCAAACTTGGTGGTGATGTCTTGAATGACCTCGGGCCGCTCAACCAGAGGCGCTTGGAAGTAGGCGGCGATCGCCGCCGTGGTCAGGTCATCGGGGGTTGGCCCCAGCCCGCCCGTAAAGAGGAGAATCTGCGATCGGGAAACTGCCAGATCCAAGACCTGGTGAAGTCG
>JBMYQW010000154.1:0-10845 GCA_049601735.1 Spirulinaceae cyanobacterium | reverse complement strand
GGTGTACGAAGACAGTCAGTATTACTACTTTGCTACGTCTTCATATCCATCTACCCCTATTCTGACAAGTCAGGATCAACCAGTGCCTATGGTTGACCCCCAGTTGCTCAAACATCTTGAGGCCCCGGCGGGCATCAATGAGCGCCACGGTCTGGGGGGTGGAGACAATCACCACGCCCGACATCGGCACGGCCTGCGCCAAAGTGAGCTGGGCATCGCCGGTGCCGGGGGGCAAATCCACAACCAGATAATCCAGCTCACCCCAATTCACCTGATAGAGAAACTGGCGAATAATGCCGTTGAGCATCGGGCCACGCCACATCACGGGTTGGTCGGGGTCAATCAGAAACCCCATCGAAACCAGCTTCACGCCATGGTTAAACACGGGCTGCAAAATATCTGTACCCTGGGCATCTGCTTGCGTCTCAACGATCGCCTGGCTCAAGCCCAACATCGTCGGGGCATTGGGACCATAGATATCGGCGTCGAGCAGGCCCACCTTGGCGCCGCTTTGGGCCAGCGCAACGGCCACATTGATGGCGATCGTGCTTTTGCCCACGCCACCCTTACCGCTGGAGATGGCGACGATGTTCCGTACCTGATCAACGCCTTGGCGATCGGGCAAGCCTTTCTGCTGGGGCGTCTCGGCCGTGACTTCAATCTCTACCTGTTCAACACCGGGCAGTTGTTTTACGGCCTTGGTGCAGTCTTCGACGATAAATTCTCGTAGCGGACAAGCGGGGGTGGTCAACACCAGGGTAAATCGCACCGTATCGGCATTGACGATTTCCACATTCCGAATCATGTTCAGCTCCACCAGGCTCTTTTGGAGTTCTGGGTCTTGCACGGGCCGGAGCACTTCTAACACCGCAGCTTGATCAACCATAGGAGAGATTTCAATCTTGATCGTTCAAGTTAATAGTTTACGCTGCTGTTGATCCTACCGCTTGAGTCGCTGGGGCGGCATTGCTGAGAACTAGGACTTTCTGCCGACAAAATTCATGCGGATTTCAACGAACTTAAATAACGTGAGTTCTGGGTAAGTAGACATCGCGCAATACCCAGAAACTCAGCAGAGTCAAGCTACTGGCTCCGATATTGCAGGAGTCTGAGGTGGCAATCTCCACCTCAGCGGGCGGTGTCGGAGGGCTGGCCCTCTGACAACCGGGTTTGACATCGAGATTTCAAGGCTTTGAGGAATGCGATCGCTTCGCTTATCCAGAACTCAGATTAAATAGCAAAATTTGTGTAGGGTGGGCAATGCCCACCAGATCAGGGTTTCCCGGATTTTGAGATTCATGAACTCGGGTCAGGGAGTCGAGCCTAACCCTACCCTTCCACTGCCTGGGCCAAACTGAGGGCAACCCGTGCCGCATAGGGTCGCACAAACCACCAGAGTAGCGGTGAGAGCCAGCCCTGCATCGTCACCGAATAGGAAATGTACGTGCCACAAACCGTCGAGTCAAACTGATAAATGACCCGATTCTCGACCCCCGGAATCGCCAGAAAACGGATACTCAGGAGTTTACGGGGATCAACTTGCTCCACAAAGATGCGGACGGGAATGGGGGTAAATCGCGTCACCGCCTGATAGATTAGCCCTGGCTTCGGCACAAGCCCTTTGGGCACATTCACTTGCTTGAAGAGGGGGTTCCAGGAGGCATCCGCCAAGTTACTGAGTTTCTGCCAGAGCAGATCCACCGGGGCGGTACACAACACTCGGTAGCGTTTGTTGAGTGAGCATTGGCAGAAAAGCTTTCCCCGTGCGATCAGGAGTTTGAAGGAGAGTTGATAGATCATGCTAGGTTCGTCCCGATAGTTTATGGGCTGGCTAGGGTCTGTCATCATTTAGATTTCAAACTCTGATTATGACTGGCTTACAGCCCCTTTTTCTGTCTTTTGGGCCGGGCGCTCAATCCCTTGTCCCGTAAGGCTTCTGAGTTTAATTGATGACACGCCCTAATCTGGACATCCAATTGTAGAGAATTGTGGGGATTGTCAACGGTTAACATGGGCACTTTTAACACAGGCCGGGTTGAGACCGGGTTCCCGCTACCGCTCCCGTTCTGGCTCTGTTGCGAATTGTAAGCGCGATCGCCGCCTGGCGAGGGAACTGTGGGAAGATTGAAACCCGCTAGGTGCAAGGACTCCGCCACCTACTCCGCTTTTAGGAATTCTACAAATTTCAGGAATTCTACAAACTTAATCCTTCGCGTTAGGTACATTTTCAGCTTATGACTGTTTCTGCTCCGTCGCCCCAGAGAAGCCCCCAACCCAAAACTCAGACAACTCCGGTGAATACTTTGCCACCGGCGGATTCCCGCGATCGCATCAGCGCGTTTATGCAGTCTCTCCAAGACGAAATCTGCCAAGGTCTAGGGACGCTGGACGGTGAGGGGCAGTTCCAGGAGGATAGCTGGACGCGTCCTGAAGGGGGTGGTGGGCGATCGCGTGTGATCCGTGAGGGCCGAGTGTTTGAGCAGGGTGGAGTGAATTTTTCAGAGGTGTGGGGCAAAACGCTGCCGCCCTCAATTCTCAAGCATCGCCCCGAAGCCGAGGGGCATGAGTTCTATGCCACAGGTACGTCGATGGTGCTGCACCCCCGCAGTCCCTACATTCCCACCGTCCACCTCAACTACCGCTACTTTGAAGCCGGGCCGGTCTGGTGGTTTGGCGGCGGCGCGGATCTGACGCCTTACTACCCGTTTGCCGCAGATGCCCAGCATTTCCACCAGACCTTTAAGACGGCTTGCGATCGCCACCACCCCGAGTATTACAACGTCTTTAAGCCCTGGTGTGATGAATATTTCTATCTCAAGCACCGGGAGGAAACTCGCGGCGTCGGTGGCATCTTTTTTGACTATCAGGATGGTCAGGGTAAGCTCTACCGGGGGCATCACCCTGAGCAAGCCGCTTCCCAATATAGCCGTCGCTTGGGTGCGATCGAGCCCCGCTCTTGGGAGCAGCTTTTTGCCTTTGTCCAGGACTGTGGGCGCAGCTTTTTGCCTGCCTATGGGCCGATCGCCCAGCGTCGCCAAGATCTTGACTATGGCGAGCATGAGCGGAACTTTCAGCTCTATCGTCGGGGTCGCTACGTAGAGTTTAATTTGGTCTACGATCGCGGCACGATTTTTGGGCTCCAAACCAATGGGCGTACCGAGTCGATCCTGATGTCGCTGCCGCCGCTGGTGCGCTGGGAATATAGCTATCAGCCCGAGGCGGGAACCCCCGAAGCGCAGCTCTACGACATCTTCCTGAAACCCCAAGATTGGGTCAATTGGCAAGAGGTTTAATTGGGCAACCTTCAAAAATACTCCGGATGGATTTAAGCCACAAAACCCAGTAGGGGAGAGGGTTGTATTGGGTTACGCTATCGCTAACCCAACCTGCAATATCAAGTTGGGTCTCGGTTGAGAGCCCGGTTTCCGCGCAGTTCCCAAACCGCGATCGCTCTATCCGGATTCAACGCCAGAGCCCTGAACAAAGGGAGGGCAGGTGCAATTGAGCATTGGACGGAGGGAGTTGCGATCGCTCCTGATTCTGAAATGCTGGCGTCTCTTGCCAAAGATTCCTGATCGGCAAAAGGCATCAGATTTTGGGAGTCAGCTCAAGAGTAGCGTCATCTTAATTCTGCCGATTGAAGCAGGAAGAATGTCACCCTTGACCATAACGGACCATGGCTCTAAACTCCTGTGCTGTCTTGAGTTTTAGAAACTCACTTTTCCGCTCCTGCGATTTTGTTGGGAATCCATGATGTTGCCCTAGTGCATCATCACAGCGGTGCTATGCTGATACCATATAATCTGGTTGGACGACCTCACGATCGCTAAGACCTGTTACTCAAGTTTGAGGCGAATTGACGCGTGATTCATATTGAACAGAAAGAACATACGACCCAAGATGACACCAAGGTCATTGTCCTTGCCCCGAGTGGTCGCTTGGACATCACGACGGCTTGGCAGTTCCGGCTCAAGCTACAAGAATGCATTTCGCGGCTCAGTTCCCATGTTGTGGTCAATCTCAGCCAGGTCAATTTCATTGACAGTTCAGGGTTGACCTCCCTCGTGGCGGGGATGCGGGATGCGGACAAGGTCAGCGGCAGCTTTCGGATCTGTAACGTTCACCCCGAAGCCAAGTTGGTCTTTGAGGTGACTATGATGGACTCCGTTTTCGAGATCTTTGAGACGGAAGAAGAAGCCCTCGAAGGCGGCCCACGGGGAATGGCGAGTTAGACGGCTCCTCTTAACCCATTCGAATCATCCCAGAACGGAAAAGCGGGTTGCTTGTGCGACAATGGGAGACGTTGTTCTCTTGCCCCTCACCACCTGTGGATACTGTTCGGACGGTCTCAGACGCAAAACGCGATTTCTATCATCATCATAAACGCCCAGTCAATTCAATCTATCGGCGGGTCATTGAGGAGCTAATGGTCGAGATGCACCTCCTCTCGGTCAATACCTTATTTCGTTATGATGCCATCTATGCATTGGGAGTCGTGACTGCCTTCGATCGCTTCATGGCGGGCTATGACCCTGAATCGGATCTAGAATCTATTTTCCAGGCGATCTGTGCTGCGACGGGGGCAAATCGTGATCAATATCGTCAGGATGCCCAAGCTCTGCGCAATATCGCTGCCCAGCTTCAGCCGGAACAACTCGCTACCTGGGAGAGCGCCCTGGTTTCGGTTCCCGAAGCTCAACCCCTCTACGAAATACTCAAGGCGATCGCCTTCAACGAAACCTTCAAATATAGTCGTCTGTTTGCGATCGGTCTCTATAGCCTCTTGGAGCAAGCGGCGGGGGAAGCACCCGTCGATGCGGACAAAGCCCAGGCAACCTTGCAAGACATGGGCCAGACCTTGCATCTTCCTGTGGAAAAGCTCAAGAAAGATCTCGAACTCTACCAAAGCAACCTCGAAAAACTCGACCAAGCCCGCGAAGTGCTCGCCGATGCCCTCGAAGCCAGTCGCAAGCAGCGTCAGCAAAAAGAGCAGCCGGATGCAGATAATGGGGATGCCGCAGCAACAGCCGAACCTGATTCAGAATCAGAGCCCAGCGATGCCCCCGCTAACTCCTAAGTGTTCGTGGTAATCTAGTAAGTGACTCGGCACTACGCGATTTCAACGCTCAAACTTTGTCAGGACCTGACGGTAGCAGCAATACGAGATGCTTGAGATAGGCGTAGTTTCCGGGTCTTCTTGTGTCTATGGGCTTGACGCGCCATAGTGAGGGTGTCCGGTAAGACGCCCACAATATTACTGAGCACCTCATCGTCGAGTTCTTCAACCGCCGTTTCGCCAAAATAGCGGCTCATGGTGGAGAGGATGAGTTGGGCACGTTTGAGCGGAACCGTACAGTCAACAATCTTGCGCGTAGCCGCCATCCATTGTCGGCGCACCTGGTGAGCCTGCTGCTTGCGAACACGGGACTCCGGGTAGGTGAGCGCCACGCGACCGAGGGGTAATAGTCGCACACAGTCGAGGTCAATCACACCACCGATCGCACTACCCGGCCCCACCAGTTCCGCGTAATGGGGATGACAAATCACCATACCGTTGCCTCGATTGGCCCGCAAATAGAAGAGTTGGCCACTGCGCAGTTGGTTAAGCACCTGCGTTGGGCGAAATAAGGGATTGCGGCTGAGGGCCTGCTGCGACATGAATTCTCCGTCAAGGCAAAGGGGACAGCTCTAACGTCCCGTTGATCAGTTTAATCAGGATCACCGAGACCAGCGGTGACAGCGCACACATATGAGCTGTCATTACCGTCGCTGAATCTTCTCAACCGCAACGGTCAACTTATACCATGCACCAATCCGAGCACCAATCCGACGAGACCGTCGAAAATCCTGGTCTTATGAACATTACCTACTCACCGCGATATTACAGCCAGATTCAGCCGCACAATAACGACCCGAACCGGTGCGTTTAACACCACTCGATCGTGACTATTGGTTTTCAGTCTTCACCCATTGTTCCGATTGCCCGGACTGAAACAGTCCTCTTGGACAACCCAACACCCTTTTGCACACACTCATTGTAGGCAATCTTGCTCACGAATCAGACGCAAGTGTAAAAGATTTTTGGCAACGGGGAGTAGTAACGTCGGTGACGAACTCAAGATGGCGCTCCCTTGTTTTGCTGGAGCGATCGCGTCAAGATAAGAGAGACCGTAAACCTGAGTTGGGCCAGCCTTGGAAATTACGTTTTTGGGTACCAGTTCTGGCGTGCCGACGCGATCGCGCAACGTCTCCAGTATTGCCTTTCGGCTGCCTCAACAGTCGGAAATTTGGCTCTTTGACTGCGGTGAAGGCACGCAGCATCAGTTTTTGCGCAGCGACCTCAAACCCTCGCAAATCCGTCGTATTTTTATCACCCACCTCCATGGCGATCATATTTACGGCTTGCTGGGGTTGATTGCCAGTTGTGGACTGGCGGGTACAGGCCAATCCGTGGATCTCTATGGCCCAGGAGGGCTCCAAGACTATATTGAGTCCGCAAGTCGGTATTCCTATATGGATCTCTCGCGGCGCGTCAAGGTGCATCGCGTAAGAGAGGGACAGGTTTACGAAGACGATCGCTTTGTTGTCTCTTGTGCCAAGCTGACCCACCGGGTTCCTGCTTACGGCTATCGCATCACCGAAAAAGATCGGCCGGGACGGTTCAAAATTGAACGTGCCCAGGCGCTGGGTATTCCCCCTGGGCCGGTTTACGGTCAGCTTAAGCAGGGTAAAACCGTAACTCTTGAAGACGGACGCATTATTCGCGGCGCAGAACTCTGCGAGCAGCCGGAAAGGGGTCGAAAATGGTCTTATTGTACGGATACGGTGTTTTGTGAGGCGGCTGTGGCCTTGGCTCAATCGGTAGATGTGTTGGTGCATGAGGCGACCTTTGCCCATCAGGATGCTCAAATGGCTTTCGATCGCCTCCATTCCACCTCGACGATGGCGGCTCAGGTGGCGCAACTGGCGGGTGCTCAAACGCTGCTGATGACCCATTTCAGTCCTCGCTACGCTCCGGGCAACCCGATTCAGCTCGGAGATTTGCTCTCAGAAGCCCAGGCGATTTTCCCCAATACAAAGCTTGCCTACGACTTTTTCACCTATGCCTTGGAGCGCCATCGTTAAGGTGTTATTCAGCACCGACATATCTGGGTGGCGCTTGCCAGTCCCCCAGAACGGGCTCAAGGGCTTGGGCGATCGCCAGCAAGCGGGCTTCATCCCACCGCTGGCCCACCAGTTGCAGCCCGATTGGCAGGCCCGTAGTCGTTTGACCAATCGGTAGCACCACCACAGGTTGGCCGGTCAAGCTAAAGGGCATCGTGTAAGCACCATTCACCAGCGCATGGGGATAATCCATGCCTGCGACCTCAACGGCGCTCCAGGCTGGACAATGGGCAAAGGCCGGGGTGGCGGCCACGGGCAGCAGCCACGCATCCCAGGGTTCCAGGGCGGCTTCTAGTTGGGCAATAAGGCGATCGCGCTCCGTCCAGACTTCAAAATAGCCTTTGAGGCTTGGGTTCAAGAGTTGGGGCCAATGGCGGCCAAAGTTACAGAGCTGGCGTAGGTGGCGATCGCCCTGAGTGGCTGTACGCCAAATTTGAGTCAGGCTCCGTCGCAGGGTGTGGCGATTGATGGGCTGGGCATAGAAATTGATGGCGATCGCCAGACGGGTATAAATATCCAGCACCTCGCCGAGGTCAAAGTCCGGCGGTTGCCAGCGCGTCACGGTTGCCCCCTGAGCTTGCAAGGTCTGGACGGTGCTCTGAAGCGCCGCCTGGATCTCGGAGTGAGTCGGCACGTCGGGCCATTGATCCAGCCAGGCTAGGTTCAGCGACTTCAGTACAGGGGGGGCTTGGGGGACAAAGGGCACGGGAGGCACATCTGGGCGCTGGCGATCGCTACCTGCGAGCACCGTCAACACCAGTTGCAGATCCGCCACCGAGCGGGCAAAGCAGCCCGTCACCAACATCTGTCGCAGGCAATGGGGCATTCCCGGCACTTCCGGAATCATGCCCCGGTTGGAGATGCGTCCTTCGGTGGGCTTGAGGGCGTAGACGCCGCAGAAATGGGCCGGTTGTCGCACCGAGCCCGCAATATCATTACCCAAATCCAGAGCAGCAAAGCCCGCCGCCACCGCAGCGGCGCTACCGCCTGAACTGCCGCCAGCAGTACGGCTGAGATCCCAAGGGTTATTCACCCGCGGAAAGAGGGAATTGGTACTCTGAAAGTCGCCTGCGAGTTCCGCTAGATTCGTCTTGCCGAGAATAATTGCCCCGGCGGCCCGCAAGCGGGCCACTGCCGCCGCATCTGTGGTGGGTAAATAGTCGCGGAGGGGAATATAGCCTGCGGTGGTGCGTAGATTTGCCGTGGCAAAGATGTCTTTGATCGTGACGGGAACTCCGTGCAGTGGCCCCCACAGCTCACCCTGGTCTAAGGCGGCGTCGGCTTGCTGGGCCTGATGTCGCGCTTGCTCGGCGGCCAACGTGCAAACCGCATTGAGTTGGGGATTATGCTGCTCAATTTGGGCAAGATGTGATTCAACGACTTCTACGACCGAGAGAGTGCGATCGCGGATCAGTTGCGCCAGTTGATGGGCGGGTAAAAATGTCAAGGCATCCATCTTCTTCAATAGGCTCCATCCTTCCCCAACACCACCTTGACCGTGCGGATCAAAATCTGAAAATCCAAACTCAAAGACCAGTTTTGAATGTAGGTGATATCGAGCTTGAAGGCTTCTTCAAAATCAATGATGTCCGATCGCCCCGAGACCTGCCATAGCCCGGTGATTCCCGGCATCACGTTATGGCGCAAATGGTGATGCTCCTCAAAGCGTTCCACATCCCGCAGGGGCAGGGGACGGGGGCCGACCAGGCTCATGTTGCCCATCAGCACATTAATGACCTGGGGAATCTCATCCAGGCTGTAGCGGCGCAGGACTTTCCCGACCGAGGTGATGCGGGGATCATCTTTAATCTTAAAGAGCACCCCATCAGTTTGGTTTTGGGCTTCAAGTTTGGCTTGGAGGCGATCGGCGTCTTGCACCATCGTGCGGAACTTCCAGACTTTAATCTGTTTGCCGCGCAGCCCCACCCGTGACTGTTTGTAGAAGATTGGGCCGGGTGAGTCGAGTTTGATGAGCAGGGCGATCGTCAAATAGAGCGGACTGGCCAAGCTGAGAATCGCCGCCGATGCCACTAGATCAAAGGTTCGTTTGAGCCAAAAGTCACTCCCCAAAAGGGCAGGAGGTGAAAAGACGATCGTCGGTAGACTACCAATCATGTCAATCTTGGGGCGCTGATTGGGAATTTCGAGATCAACGGGCAAAATGCGCAGGTTGAGCCCCCGGGTTTTAATACTCCAGTAAAATTCCATGGGGTTGTCGACCGACTGCCAAGAGCAGATAAAAATTTCACCGACCGCTTCGATATACATCCGCTGCAACTGGATCTGCCAATTTTCAGTATCGTCAAGATCGCGAATATCGAACTGGGCAACGATCGTAAATTCCTTTTTACTCACCAGTTGCAGCATCAGCGCCGCCCGTTCCATATCATCGGGATACCCCACGAGAGCAATTTTGCGGGTGACTGCGCCCTCTTGGCGCAGGAGGGTAATGGTGACTTCTGCTATCCAGCGCCCACCGATGACCAAAAGGACGGTTAAAAGCCAGGCTAACAGGAATGTAGACCGAGAGAAGACCAAGCCTGGTTGATAGAGAAAGGTAATGGTGACCAGTAAGAATGAGGCAAGGCTGAGGCAAACGACTAAGCTGCCGTAGCGTCGCCGGGAACTGCGTTCGCCGTAGAGACCAGCTCCGGCAATCATGCCCAGGGTGATGATCAAAATAGGGGCGAGAAACCCTACTTGCTGGGGGTTGCGCGACAAGAGCGAAAAAGAATCGACGGTTTGAAACCAGGGCAGTGCCGCTGTAAGTCGCTTGGCAATGACCCAGGCGGCCGTGACCATACTGGCATCCAGAACAATAAACAAAACACTACGGAGCCAACCAAAGCTAATTCCCCGGCTAAAGACAGCTGTGCTGGGGTGGCGCAGGTCACTCCTGGGCAGCTCTGGCGGCGGTACATCAGAAGATTGGGGTGAACGCATGGGCAACAGTCAGCAACTAAGCAACACAATCCATGGAGATAATGACTGATTCATTATCCCCCCATTCCGCATTTCCGTTCTATTGTCGCCTGTTCGGTGAAGATTGCGGAGATCATCATTATGGGATACTGATCAGCAAACAATGCTCTCAGCCCCCGATCTCTTCACTTTTACAGAGTCATCATGCTTGATCACCACCAGCGCATTGCAGCAACCTTCAATCGGGCAGCGGATACTTTTGATTCACCTGTGCTTTCTTTTTGGAATCGCTATGGTCAGCGCACCGTCAATCATTTGAGTTTGCAAGCGGGCGATCGCGTTTTGGATGTCTGCTGTGGCAGTGGGGCATCGGCGCTGCCCGCCGCCGAGCGGGTGGGGCCGAGTGGGTCAGTTTTGGGCGTAGATTTGGCCGCTGCTCTGTTGGATTTAGGACGGGCCAAGGCCCAACGGCAGGGCTTCACCCATCTAACCTTTCAGCAGGGGGACTTGATGAGCCTCGGCTTGCCAGATGAGAGTTTTGCGGCGGTTATCTCGGTGTTTGGCATTTTCTTTGTGCCGGAGATGGAGTCTGCGGTGCAGGAGTTGTGGCGTATGGTGCGTCCGGGAGGACAATTGGCGATCACCTCTTGGGGCAAGGCGGTCTTTGAACCCGCGAATCGTATTTTTGGGGAATTACTGGCGGCGGAACGGCCCGATCTGGTCAAAACCGAGCTGCCTTGGCAACAGATTGAAACGTCG
>JBMYQW010000153.1:0-11005 GCA_049601735.1 Spirulinaceae cyanobacterium | reverse complement strand
AGAGAAAGGGGCTGCAAGACAGTCACCGTCAGAGTTTGAAGTCTAAATGATGATAGCCCCTAATTTAAGGTATTGAGCAGAGCGCAATCGCGCTAGGATTTGAAGCAATCACCATTCGCATCACCCATGACTTCCACTGCCCCTCCCGCCTTTGATTTAACCGATCCGCAATATTATTTCAGCCGGGAGTTGAGCTGGTTAGAGTTCAATGCCAGAGTGTTGCACGAGGCCCTGGACGATCGCACCCTCTTGCTCGATCGCCTCAAGTTTTTGGCAATCTTTAGCACCAACCTAGATGAATTCTTCATGGTACGGGTTGCGGGCTTAAGGCAACAGGTCGCCGCCGATGTGCATAAGCTCACCGCCGATGGTCGCACCCCTGCCGAGCAGTTGGAGGCGATCGCGGTGCGCCTGCGCCCCCTCGTCGAGCAGCAGAGCCAACTCTTTGAGCAACAATTGCGGCCCCAGCTCACCGCAGCGGGCGTGCATCTGCTCAATTACATTGATCTCGGCCCCGAGCAGCGCCGCTACTTGCACCAGTTCTTTGAGGAGCGCATCTTTCCGGTGCTCACGCCCCTAGCGGTTGACCCCAGCCACCCATTTCCCCATATTTCTAACCTGAGTTTGAACCTGGCGGTTCTGGTCAAAAACCCCGATACCGAAGAAGAGCTGTTTGCCCGGATTAAAGTCCCCCAGATTTTGCCCCGCTTCATCGAGTTGCCCAAGCACCTGCTGGAGGGGGGGGATGTGCCTTCGGTCTGGACGGCGATCCCGATCGAACAGGTGGTTGCCCACAATCTGGATAGCCTGTTTCCGGGGATGCACGTCCAGGAATGCTACCCCTTCCGAGTGACGCGCAACGCCGATATCAGCGTAGAGGAAGACGAGGCGGATGATCTATTGCTGGCGATCGAGCAGGAGCTGCGCAAGCGCCGTCGCGGCGGCTCGGTCGTGCGGCTGGAAATTCAAACCTCGATGCCCGATGTGGTGCGAGATGAGCTGATGGAGGCTCTGGATATTCATGTCCAGGATGTCTACGCCGTCGATGGCCTCTTGGGCCTGGATGCCCTGATGCGCTTCATGGGCTTGCCCCTGCCCCAGCTCAAGGAACCGAGCTGGAGCCCGGTGATTCCGTTGCGCTTCAAACGAATGCAGGAGGCGGCCGAAGTCAGTCGCAAGCTGGAGCGGGATGATGGCGAGGATATTTTTGACCTGATCAACGAGGGGGATATGTTGGTGCACCATCCCTATCAGTCCTTCAGCGGCACGGTGCAGGAGTTTATCACTCAAGCCGCCCACGATGATCAAGTGCTGGCGATTAAAATGACGCTCTATCGCACTTCGGGCGATTCACCGATTATCAAGGCCCTGATCGCCGCCGCCGAGAATGGCAAGCAGGTGGTGACGTTGGTGGAAATAAAGGCCCGCTTTGATGAGGAGAACAATATTCAATGGGCCCGCAAGCTCGAAGAGTCAGGGGTTCACGTCGTCTACGGGCTGGTAGGGCTCAAGACCCATACCAAGATCACCCTGGTGGTGCGCCGAGAAGCGGAGCAGATTCGCCGCTATTTTCATATCGGCACGGGCAACTACAACCCCAAGACCGCCCGACTCTACACCGACTTGGGTCTCCTCAGTTGCCAGCCGGAAATTGGCGCAGACTTGAGCGATTTGTTTAACTTCCTGACGGGGTTTTCTCGACAGCAGGCTTACCGCAAGCTGCTGGTTTCGCCCGTGAATTTGCGCGATCGCATGACCGCCCTGATTGAGCGCGAAATGACCCACGCCCAGAACGGGGGCACGGGTCGCATTGTCGCCAAGATGAACTCGCTCGTCGATGCCAAGATCATTGCCAAGCTCTACGCCGCCTCCCAAGCAGGGGTCAAGATTGACCTGATCATCCGAGGCATCTGTATGCTACGTCCGGGGCTACCGAGTGTCAGCGAGAACATCCAGGTGATCAGCATTGTGGGCAATTTCCTGGAGCATTCGCGGATCTTCTACTTCCAGAACCAGGGCGAGGAGGAGGTCTACATCGGCAGTGCGGACTGGATGCGCCGCAACCTCGATCGCCGCGTGGAGGCCGTAACCCCAATTGAAAACCCCGACCTGCGCCAAGACCTCCAGGAAATTCTCGGCATCATGCTGGCGGACAATCGCCAAGCCTGGGAACTCCAGCCCGATGGTAGCTATGTGCAGCGCCGCCCCCCTTCAGATGAGCAAACGCGCAGTTGCCACAAGCAGCTCATGGCGTTGGCGTTGGAGTCGGCAGGGTTGTAACGCCTTTGGCGACAACGGTTTCCACCCTGTGCTTCCTTGCGGCTCGCTCTATGCTCTCAAGGATTTTGCCGCTGTTGCTCATCATCAGCTTGATAAAATCATTTTGATGAAATCATTTTGAGACACCTCACTGAGGGAAATACAGATGGTTCAAAGTGCGATCGCTCCGCTTAGTCTTGAAGACTTCCTGAAACTCCCTGAAACAACACCTGCTAGTGAATTTATTCAAGGGAAAATTCATGCCAAGCCGATGCCACAAGGACAACATAGCCGTATTCAACAAAAGCTCGTTAACACGATTAACCAGGTTGCTGAAGATGCCTTGATTGCCCTTGCTCTGCCTGAGCTCCGCTGTACCTTTGGGGGACAATCGACGATTCCCGACATTGCCGTCTTTACGTGGGATCGGCTGCCACTGCTGGAAAATGGGAACCTCGCCAATACGTTTGCGATCGCACCGGACTGGACGATTGAGATTCTTAGCCCCCAACAACCCGCAACCCGTGTGACTCGAAATATTTTGCATTGCCTCAAGCATGGCTCCCAGTTGGGTTGGCTCATTGATCCAGGCGAACAATTGATTCTGACCTATCGGGCTAACAATATTCCGGGTCTTTTTGAAGGGGATTCAACTCAACCTTTACCGATTCCGAACTGGCTCCCTGATTTGAGCCTCACGCCTCGCCAAATCTTTGACTGGTTGCAAGTGCCCCGCCCCAAAACGCCTTGAGGATTGTCGAGTGAATTTTGCCTCCATTACAGTAGGGTGGGCATTGCCCACCAGTTGAGGGTCTTAAGGCTCTAAAGCTGTCCTAATCGGGTCGAGTTCTGCTATAAACGGGATTTAATTGAAAACCATGGTTGCCAGTAAAGGGGTTAGAGAAGTTATCACCACGTTGCAAAATTTGCATCAGCGTCTTGGCTTGGTGCAGACTCCGAGTAATGACTTCTTTACGGAATGGACAGCGACATTGCCTGAGTTGACCGCTCAAGAGCTGGCTAAGATCGATCGCCTTAAACAACGCTATGACTATCATCGTGCAGATGGGTTATTGCTTGAGGGCACAATCAATTTAGTCGTAACGGTTCCGCTGTTAGAATTGCTGGGTTTTGTCGATCCGCCATTCCATATTAAGTCTCCCTATGGTGTTGCCCTGGAACTAGAAGATACGGCAGCAATAATCCGCGGGTGTATTGATGTGCTGGTTCTGCAAGAACGGCTCTGGATTTTGACAGTTGAATCGAAACGAACCAGTATTTCGGTTCCGGCGGCGCTGCCGCAACTGCTGGCTTACATGGCAGCAAACCCTAACGGGCAATTTCCCCAGTATGGTATGGCAACCAACGGCGATGAGTTTGTATTTTTGAAGTTAGGCCAGAACGCTGAATATGATTTTTCTCGCTCTTTTTCACTTTTTCCGCGACGGCATGAACTCGGAAAAGTAGCACAAATTCTCAAGGCGTTAGGGCAGCGGGTTGTGAGTGGAGAGCGTTGAGGGGCGATCGCTTTTCCTAATGTATTGCTATACCTGGAATCTTAACGCCTGAACTTGGAGTAGGAGCCAAGTTTAATTAAGCAAAACCCATGAAGCGTACCTCGCATCTCTGCAAACTCGGTCTGGGTTTGCTCCTTGCCCCCATCGCGCTCATCGCCATTCTCGTCATCTTGCACCGACTCGGCTGGATCAACGCTTGGCAATTCCCGCTAGTTCCCGTGAGTGCCTTTTGCATTTTTGGCGGCTTGGGCAGTTTAGCTACAGTTTGGGTTTGGCCCCGGCGCAATTGCGCTCTGGGCAATGTTACGGGCAATCACTGGCGGCGAAGTCTCAGCTTGGCCCTGGTTGTTATGCTCCTGGGCGTTAATGTGCCCACGTATCTGGTTGCCCATTACGTCACCCAGGTACGATCGCCCGGCCAACTGATCCTCGGCAGACCCCGACCAGCAAATGATGGGAATCCGGGCGATCGCGGTCTGGCCTACGTCACACATCGGCTGCGATCGGAACACAATATTGAGCTAGAAAGCTGGGAAATCAAAACTGCCGCGCAGCCCAGAGGTACAGTACTCCTCTTTCCCGGCAACCTCAGCACCAAAAGTAAACTCCTGGCCCAGGCAGAACAGTTCGTAAAATTAGGCTTTGATGTGGTGCTGACGGATTTTCGCAGTGTGGGTGGCTCGACGGGTAAAATTACGACCGCAGGCATCGCCGAAGCGCAGGATGTGGTTGCAGTGTTTAAGCACCTCAAAGCCCAACAGTTCAGCCAAGATCACCTCACATCTCCTGTGATTCTCTACGGTATTTCCATGGGCACGGCGGCAATTTTAAGGGCGATGTTTCAATATCAAATTCAACCCGAGGCGATTATTTTGGAACTCCCCTTCGCTCGTCTGCTCGATAGCGTTAAAAGTCGCTTAAGCTACCGTAAAATTCCAACCTTTCCGATTGCCGAATTGCTTTTGTTTTGGGTTTGGGTGCAGCACGGCGTGAATGGCTTTGGGCATAATCCAGTTACGTTTGCTGGGGCAGTTAATTGTCCAGCCCTAGTATTGCAGGGGGCGCAAGACAAGTGGATTACGGTAGAGGAAGTGGAAGCGATCGTCAATAACTTTGCTGGCCCGAAACAATTGGCGCTTTTTCCGGAGGCTGGGCATCATCAGCTCTTGAGCGTGGCGGGCGATCGCTGGCGATCGTCAGTTGCTGAGTTTTTGGCAGACGCCCTCTAAAGCCGCTGCAAGATTTGCCCCAGCTTCAAAGACTGATCCCGGCTAGCGATCGCCCGTGCCAAACTCACCGCCACATGGGGCACGGCCAGCACACTGGCCAAATGAACCCGCCACTTACTCCAAGAGCGCAGCGCCCGAGCGCGAGGGCGGATCTGCCAAAAGCGATTCACAGAGCAAACCATCCCCTCACCCACGGTGGAGATTTCGTGCCACCAGCCTGCGGGGATAAAAATTAGCTCGCCCGGATTGAGGATGACTTCATAGCGATGAGCTTGGGCTTGGGCGGCTTTGGGGAAGGCGGCAAAGTCGATCGCATCAGGATAAATCTGGCTATAGCCCGATCGCAACTTTGCGCCATGAAGCAGATGGTTCAAAATCGGGAAGGGATAGAGGTTGTAAAGCTGATCCGGCGGAAAGAGAACCAATCGCTTTGAGCCATGAAGTTGCACCAATGTGCCATCAAAGGGGTCGTAATGGAGGCAGGTGGTGTGGCCTGCCGGGCCAACCCAGAGGTTCCAAGCCGTCATCGGTTGGGGCAGAGGCAATCGTACCGGAATCTGTTGCAGAGATGCGTCTTCAGCCAGGGGGGTTGCGGTGATCGGGAACTTCGCCAAATACAAATCTTCTGCATGGGCCTGACCGCTCTCCACCAACGCCGCATAGTCATTGAAGGTCATGCTGGCCGATTCTACACCGCTGCCCATGCTCGTCCATTGGCGTTTGTCTTGCTGGTAGCGATCGCGCCCAAACTGCCGAATTAGAAAGGTCAAGTCACCAATCTTCTGGCGCAGATAGGCCAAGTCCCAGGTTGGCGCGCCCGCTAGCGCATCGGTAATCACCACCGGCAAACCGGGTTGCTGATATTGCTCAAAAAAGCCTTGTGTTCCGAGGTCTGCGATCGCCTGGCGCGGAATGGAGTGAATCGAGTCGGTCGGTTGGGGCGAGGTCGGGGCGTCTGGAGCGCCATTAAATACCGGGGTTTGCATCAGTCTTGGCAGTTTGAATCAATCGATTTCAAGGTCAACTCGGCAGATAGGGCTGCGATATCGCCTGATCATAGTACAAGACTGATAGTGAAAGGCAGAGCGAAGAAGGCCGACGGCAAAATAAATCTCGCGTACTTAGGGGCTGTCATCCTTTAGATTTCAAACTCTGATTATGACTGGCTTACAGCCCCTTTTTCTGCTTTTTGGGTCGGGCGCTCAATCCCTTTGTAAGGCTTCTGAGTTTAATTGATGACACGCCCTAATCCGAGCAAGTCCCTTATACAGCCTGAATCGCTTTACTGATACAGCCCCGGACTCCAAAACGGAAAGATTCGGGTATGAACCCCATCGGGACGCCAGGGTAACTGCTCCCGCTCCTCAAGACTCATGAGAACCTTAGGTTCAGGTTTGTAGCGTTTTTTTCTTAAACTCCCCGGTTCGGTAAGGAATTCAGGCAGCGTTGTCGTTTGCAAAGTTGAAGTATCCGGGGTGTTATTGGTGCTGGCCCCATGAGATTGGATTAAGGTGGCATCAATAATGCTCGTGTTCTGTGCCCTAACTGCTGGCATGGGACTCAAGGTGAAGCCGCAAGTCAAAGCGCCACACAGTAAAGCTAGCAAGGAACAGGATCTCGCCGTCAGTTGCATTTTTCCATCGTCTTAAGGTATTGCCATTGTATTCACTAAAACAAGCTCAGTCTAACGGAGGCGAGCATTTGGAGTAAACCTAACGCTTTTTGCTACAGTACAATTGTTGAGTATTGCTTCAAGTTTATTCTCGGGCTCGGGCGGCGATCGCAACCTTATCGATGTACTACTTTACCGAAAAATACATCAATCCTTTTACAGACTACGGGTTTAAGAAAATCTTTGGCGAAGAGCCTAATAAAGATCTGCTGCTCGATTTTCTCAATGAACTGCTTTGGAATGAGCAGGGCGAAATCAAATCCCTCAGCTACATCAAAAACGAGCAACTGGGAACAACTGGACTGGATCGCCGCGCTATTTTTGATCTCTACTGTGAAAACGAACGAGGCGAGAAGTTCATTGTTGAACTTCAGAAAGCACGGCAAGATTTTTTCAAGGATCGAACCGTTTACTACTCAACCTTTCCGATTCGGGAACAGGCTCAACAAGCAGGGTAAACGCATATAAAAATGTAAGCAAGAAGACCAAAAAAGAGCAGAAGAAGTGAATAGCTCCCAGCGAGGGAGAGAGGAGTACATAGAAATCAATAGAAATCCAATTCAACCATTAAACCCAGAAATCTCAACAAGATAAAATGGGCATCTGGTCAACCAGACACCTGAACCGAGAAAATGCCGTAATGCTTAAGCAGGAACAGCCGCAGCTAAAACCTTGAGCATGAAGCGATTATCCAAAGCAGCCCGATACCGTTTGCCCTTGAGAGAGCCCTTAGACGGCTCCTGACGCAAAAGATTCAGGGATAAACGTCGCAATTGAGCAAACAAGGCTGACCATCTGCGTGGGATTGATTAATATACCGATTTGCTGCTTCCCATTGTCGCTCATCATCTCGCAACAAAAAACGAATGATGACATTGGTGTCCAGCCCATTCACACCGACTCTCTTGCACAGTCAGCGATCGCTGTATCCATTTCTGCCAAAGACACCACTGAACGAGTTGGATCGTAGAGCATTCCCGATAGGGTTCTCACATCGATTTTGGCAAGTTCTAAATGAATTTTGCCGTTGTTGTCAACCTCAATGTTCAGCGTATCACCCGGTTTTAATTGGAGCTGGGTGAGAACTTCGGTGGGAATGGCAATGTGACCCGATGGAGTGATCTGGGTTGTGGGCATTTGCAACCTAGTTTTTAAAAATCTGTCAAACGTGCTCAAGGAGCAGGGTGGACAACGCCCACTCCAACCCAATTATTACTCATCAACAGCAGAGATCAATTCGCACAAGCCGTACAGGTTTCATCCGCTTCCTTGAAGCTATCCTTTTGCACCGTGCGAATGTAATACACCGCCTTGCAACCCGACTGCCAAGCATGGATCAACGTCTCAAAAATATCCTTGGCTTGGAGCGATCGCTCCGGTTCATCAGCAAAATAAACCCCCTGATTGAGGTTAAAAATCAACTCCATCGAGATGCCCGTATCGATCCATTGCTGCATGGTAGCCACGGCTTTAACGACCACATTTTGATCCAATGACTTGTTCTCACGATAGAACCAGAAGCTGTCTTTAATAAAGGGTGGCGCGATCGGCACGGTTCCCTTCGCCCACTTGTCATAGAAAAAGCGACTGTAGACGGGGAGCACACTGGCCGTACAGCCCTGCACCAACGAAGACGAGGTATTGGGCGCGATCGCCGTGATGTGACTATTGCGAATGCCATGGGTTTGAATCGCCTCCGAGAGCGCGATCCAGCGATCGGGCTGGCTGGCGTGAGCCACAAACCAATCCACCGCCTTCGCGCCAATTAACTTGCCCTTACTCCATTCACTGCCTGCAAACGCCGCATAAGCCCCCCGCTCCTTGGCCAGCTCCATCGATGCATGGGTGCAATGGTAGCCCACTGCCTCAAATAGTTCGCTGATCTCCGCCGTGTGACGATAGGAAAGGTGATGTTTGGCGAGCCAATCCGCTAGCCCCATGCAGCCCACGCCGATTGTACGGTAGCGATCGTTGTGTTTTTCACTGGCATCAAAGGGCGCATGGGTCAACTCGATCGTGTTATCCAGCAGCCGCACCGCTGTTTCACAGATCTCCGGCAACTCCTCAATTTCCAGATTCGCCAGGTTGAGCGAATCCAGATTGCAGGTATGGGCAAACTGCCCCGGCGTCACATTACTCCAGGACTCCTGACAGAGGTTGCCGCCGGGGATGTAGCCCTCATGCTGGTTGGGGTTGGCGCGGTTGGCCGTGTCCTTAAACCAGAGGTAGGGCATCCCCGTCTCCACCTGGGAGCGCATCGCCATCTTGAAGAGTTCCCGCGCCTTGATGCGGTTGTGTAGCTTGAGCTGGCCCGCTTGCACCGCCGCTTCCACCTGATGGTAGGCAGTGGTAAAGGCATCGCCCCAGAGGGAGGGCAACTCTAGCCCCAGCACCGTTAGTACTTCATGGGGATCAACCAATGTCCAGTCTTCTTTCTCAACCACCCGGCGCATGAACTCATCGGTGATCACGAGTTGCGGAAAAATATCGTAGGCCTTGCGGCGTTGATCGCCATTCTCGGTCTGACATTCCAGAAATTCTGGCACATCCAAATGCCAGATATCCAGGCTCACGGTAACGGCGCCAGCCCGCCGACCGCCTTGGTTGACAGCGATCGCCGTATCGTTGAGTAGCTTCACCCAAGGGATCACGCCGCCCGAAGCATTCGGCTTACCCATCACATCGGAGCCCGTGGCGCGAATCCGCGAGACATTCACGCCCACACCGCCCCCATTTTTGGAAATTCGCGCCGTGTTCGTGATCTCAGCAAAAATCGATTCTAAATTGTCCTCCATCGCCGTAATAAAACAGGAAGAGAGGGAGCCCTCGGGAATGCGCAGGTTGGCGAGGATCGGCGTTGCCAGGGAAATCTTCCGGCGGGCGATCGCCTCATAGAACCGCTGGGCCCATTTGAGCCGATTTTGGGGCTGCTCAACCGCCGCTAGGAGCAGCGCACAGGTGAGCAATGCCTCCTGGGGCAGTTCGTCATCAAGCAGATAGCGTTTGGTCAGTAACACCGCCCCCGCATAGTCGTAGTCCGTATCCCAGTCCGGGTTAATCCAAGACCCGGCTTCCACCAGTTCATCCGGACTGTAGGTCAAAATCCGCTCATCGTATTGGTTGGCGCAAACTTTGGTCTGGACGGTCTGGGCATAGTTGCCGTAGGCATAGCCCCGGCTGACGGAGGTATCTTTCCAAAGGCTCCAGATATGGAGGCGACCTGCCACATAGCGCCAGTCCGAGTCTTCCGGGCTGCACATCTCTAGGGCGCAGTTGATCAGATTGTCCTGGATTTCACGGGTCGTGACGCCATTACGCAGGCGGGTTTTAAGCCCCGCTTCCAGGGTAATCGAGTTGACATCGAGCCCTTGGCAAGCCCATTCCACCACATGACGAATCCGGGTGATATCAAGGGAAGCTGTCGTGCCATCTCGCTTGATGACCTGGATGTTGGCGTGGGCCGGAGTGACAGGCGCCGCGACTGTAGAGGAAAGAGCGGGGGAAAAGAGGGTGTCTTGCATGGGGTAAACCGAGGTGTCTCGCTTACCCAGTCTATCCCTAGATGTAGCGGATTTCCACTTAAAAAGCGGATGTATCACGCTATACACAGCGGCGGCGCATTATAGCAATTGTTTTGGGTGATGTCAATACGACTGTATTTTAGGATCGATGATCCTGAGGTATTTTGAACTATAAATACCAGATATAGTGCGCTAGATTTAGCGTTAACTCACCTCTACTTCAGATGAGAGAGTGGCAGCTTAAGCATTGAAGAGAAAATCACCAATCTTTGTGGAGCCTAATAACTCTCGAAAGTCAGACACTATGTCAAAATAGTGAGTATGACATCAACGCAATACTCTAAAGTTCCAATTACGGAGGCTCTAATTGACTTTAGGGTCAGACCCGTTTGTGTAGAAAACTTAACCAAGTTTCAGTCTGTCCTTAGTACAGACTATCCTCTCCATAAGGAGATTGTTGAGTTTGAAACTCAAGTTGAGCTTCATGGTGATGAGCAACGGTCTAGTTTCAATCAAACTCTTGCTGGCTACCAAATTGCAGACCAGAAAAGGACAAGTGTTTTGAAAGTGGAGGTTAATGGTTTTACATTTAGCCAGCTTGGTTCTTACAGAGGATGGGCTTCATTAAGAGACGAGGCGAGAAGTCTTTGGAAGATTTACTGTACTGTAGTTGAGCCTAAAACTGTACTGCGCACTTCAATAAGATACATAAATAAAATTGATCTACCCTTGAATGATTCAGAGAATTTCACATTTCAAGACTATCTTAGGGTTTTGCCAGAAGTTCCCAAAGAACTAGGACCAGGT
>JBMYQW010000152.1:0-11008 GCA_049601735.1 Spirulinaceae cyanobacterium | reverse complement strand
ATCGCCGCCGTCACAACGACTTTGCAAAGTCTCCTTTTTTCGGGTCTTCGGGATGAGTTGGGGAGCGGTACCATCACCGCCCTCCCCTTAGACAAGGCCAGGCGTGATAGCGAGAATCACCAGATCAACCTGTTTCTCTACCACGCCACACCGAATCCGGCCTGGCGCAACCGCCCTAGAGTCGCACAAGTCAAGCGGGGCAGCACCGATGAGCCCCCCTTAGGCCTGGATCTCTATTACCTCATTGCCGCCTACGGCCCCAACGAAGACGAAATTGCCAGCCATCAGTTGCTCGGGCGAGTGATGAGCCTTTTGAATGACCACAAGACCTTGACGGCGGCGGAGGTGGCAACAGCCACAAGGCAACGTTTGCCCCAGAGTAATCTCCATGAGCAGTTAGAGGGTCTGAGCATTGTGCCCCAAGCCCTCTCCTTTGAAGATCTCTCAAAAATCTGGCAAGTAGCCCAAGCTCAATATCGTACCTCTGTTGCCTATCAGATCTCGGTGGTGATTCTCGATAGCAGCCAGCCGATACAAGTGGCTCTGCCCGTTTTGCCCCAGATGAATGGTCACCTGCGTCGGGGGAGTCAACCCCTTGTGGGAATGGGGATTCCTGCCCTCAAGGTGGTGCGGCTTCCCCATCATCAGCGCACGGCCCAATGGGGCGATCGCCTCACCCTAGAGGGCAGCCTGCTCGATGCACCGGATCTCAGCGTACAGCTCCAGCATTCGCTCTTATCGGAACCCCAGCCCTTGCCCTTGCTCACCCCGCCTACGTCCCCAGAACTCCAGGTACAACTGCCCCGCCTGGAGCAGTTGCTCTCTTCTGCTGCGCAATGGGTCGCCGGACTCTACACAATTGCGGTTGTTCGCTCCCAGCAAGAAGGACTACACCTCAGCGAAGCCCTGCCCCTGGCGATCGCCCCCCAGATTCTTGAGATTAGCCCCCGCAGAGCACCTTCAGGTAATCTGGAAATCCAACTCACCTGCCTACCCCCATTGCGCCCTAGTCAGCAGGTGGTGCTCCTGCTAGGCGATCGGGGTGTTTTACCCCAGGCTCGCTCCGTCTCAGGGGAGCAGCCCGCCGCTCCCACTCTCATTACCTTTCGGGTCAGAAACCTCAGCCCTGGCCGCTATGTGGTGCGGCTGCGGGTGGATGGCGTCGATAGCATCCCGGTGGACTTTGCCACGCAACCTGATGCCTTTGACCCCCGGCAGATCATTGAGGTGACGGAGACATGAATGCGCCGCTCTCAGCCCTGGCTGCCGCCATCAAAATGCTGCGATCGCACCTTGAATCCGAGTCTGGTCGCTTGCCGCTGCGATCGCTCCCCTTGCCCCCTGCGCTTACCCATTTGGGCACCTGCTTTGGGCTCTCCCCCCTAGAGCAAGGGCTTATTTTGCTCTGTGCGGCGATGGAGCTTGACCCCGCCATGCCCGGCCTCTACCGCGATCGTCAGGGTTTAGCCTATCCCACCTTCGACCTCGCCTTCGAGCTATTTGGTACACCGCAATGGGCTACGATGTCATCGGCACAGCCCTTGCGATATTGGCGACTCATTGAGATTGGGCAGCGGGAGAGTATGCCCTTGATGCTTGCGCCCTTGCGGCTCGACGATCGCATCCTGAACTTTTTGCTGGGCTCTAACCCACTCGACCAACGGCTTAAGGCACTGCTATTGCCGCTCGGCCCAATCCCGGACACCGTGCTCCCACCGTTAGCCCCCTCCCAATTGGCGGTGGTGCAGCACCTCTTAGAGCGCCTAACGCGCCTCCCCCCTGGCCAGCCGTTGCCCTTTATTCAGCTATTGGGAAGCGATGCCACCAGCAAGCAGCAGATCGCCCAGCGGGTTGCAGCCGCCTTGGAGCGCTCCCTCTGGAGTTTGCTGGGTGAACTGCTGCCCTCGGCAACGGCTGAGTTGACGGAGGTGTTGCGCCTCTGGCAGCGGGAGCAGCAATTGCTGCGTCTAGCACTCTACATCGATACCCAGGCCGTAACCCCAGGATCAACCGTGGAAATGGCGCTGCGGCGTTTCCTCAGCCAGAGCCAGGGTCTACTCTTACTCGATAGCCAACGCATACAACTGCCGCCCAACCCCCTACTGTTCACCGTCGAGGTCAATAAGCCCACATCTTTGGAGCAGCGGCAGGCTTGGCAGCAGGTATCCTCCCTAGCGTCGGCGGAAACTCAGCGGTTGGCGGGGCAATTTGACCTTAATTGGGCGGCGATCGCGGCGATCGCCACGACCACACCGCCAGAGGCCTCACTCTGGCAAGCGGCCGTGCAGCAAAACCAGCCTCGCCTTGAGCGCCTGGCCCAATGTATTACCGTCAAAGCCCGCTGGGAGCATCTAGTGCTGCCTGAAGCCGTTCAAGACCGACTCCAGCAGATTATCCAGCAGGTGCGGCAACGCGCCCTAGTCTATGATGACTGGGGCTTTCGCGCACGACTCAATCGGGGTCTGGGCACGGCGGCCCTGTTCGCGGGCGAGAGCGGCACGGGCAAGACCATGGCCGCTGAGGTGATCGCCGGAGAACTGGACTTGCAGCTCTACCGGATCGACCTCTCGGCGGTGGTCAGCAAATATATTGGCGAAACGGAGAAAAACCTGCGCCAGCTCTTTGATGCGGCGGAGTCGGGGGGCGCAATCTTGTTTTTTGATGAGGCGGATTCGCTCTTTGGCAAGCGCTCGGAGGTCAAGGATTCCCACGATCGCTACGCCAACATCGGCATTGACTATCTACTCCAGCGCCTAGAGGCCTACCGGGGCTTGGCGATTCTCGCGACCAACTTCAAAGATGCCCTCGACACAGCCTTTTTGCGGCGGCTGCGCTTTGTGGTGGAGTTTCCCTTCCCCTCGGTAGAACTGCGGCAGCAACTCTGGCGGCGGGTCTTTCCGACTGCTGTACCCGTGGGGGAACTCGACTATGACCAACTCGCTCGGCTCAACCTGACGGGGGGCGCAATTAGCAACATCGCCATCAATGCAGCGTTTCGAGCAGCAACGCTCCAAGAACCTGTGGGGATGACGGTAGTGATGGCGGCAGTGCGGGCCGAGTTGGAGAAGTTGGGACGGCCAGAATATGAGGTGGATTGGGTCGGGAAGGAGAAGGATTGGGGGGGGAGTAACAAGTGATAAGTAATGAGTAACAAGTGGGGGTGTGAGGAATTAAAAAATCTTGAACTTTTGCCCTCACAAAAACGTAAAGTTTTCCAAACTTCAGGGGTTGTGCATTGAGATTGTGTAATTTTTCACCAATAATTCGGGTGAGCCCACTTGAAGCTGGTGGCGGGTTGGCTATTTTCTCTGTTGTTAGAGGTTCCTATGTTTAAGTCGGTTGATCGGGATACGGAGCAGGTTGCTCAAGCGAAGGAGCAAGAGTCGGTATTTTGGGGACGGCGATCCATGGCAGAACAACAGCAGCCAGCGACGGAGATGTTGCAGCAGTTCCAAAGAAAGACGAGCTGGTCAGTGGCGCAGATGCTAGAACATGAGCCCGTGCAGCGGCAGACGGCAGTCGAGTCAGCGGCCGTTTTGAGGCGATCGCCGGAGCTTCAGGCACGGAATTTGCGAGTGCAACGGAAGCTGACGATTGGCCAAGCAGGTGACAAATATGAACAAGAGGCAGATCGTGTGGCGGCGGCAGTGGTGCAGCAAATCCACCGCAAGGATTCTGAGGATGCGATCGCTCCAGAGGAACAGAAGACAGCAATGGTGCGCCGGCTGCCGAGCTTACAACAAGCGGATGCGCTAGGCGGTGGTACAGTAACGCCGGAAGTGGAGCGAGAGATTAACCGTGCTCGGGGTGGTGGTCAGCCCTTGGATTCGGGATTGCAACGCTCAATGGGGGCGGCGATGGGAGCCGATTTTAGCGGGGTGCGGGTACATACGGGGCCACGGGCGGATGCCCTGAATCAAGCGTTGCAGGCGAAGGCATTTACAATCGGGCAGGATGTGTTTTTTCGGGCGGGGGGATATCAGCCAGGGTCAAGGGCTGGTCAAGGATTGATTGCCCATGAGTTGACCCATGTGGTGCAGCAAAATCATCGCCATGTGAATAAAAAGTCGATAGCATCTGTTCAACATCGCGTTGGGTGCGGTTGTCGAAATTGTCGTTCTCGGGTTAGAAAAAGCAGCACGATTCAAGCGAAGAGAGATAATCAAGTCCATTCTGAGATAGCGGCTCAATACCACAGTGATGATAATCCTCTAGAAGGATTTAGTAAAGTAGAGAGTGGGAATTCCTCCGGTTCTAAAATACATCGTTTGGTTGGCGAAAGAGAACAGATTCTTCTCCAAAACTCAGATAACAATCTAGTCATCCAACGAGATATATGGGATTACTTAACCACCCTTGGCATTAGTTTGACTTTAGTCCCATATGAATGGGTTATCGGTAATTTAACAAGAATTCCTCGCCTCATCGGACACCTTCTAATGGCTGGAGTGGGAACTATTAGGTGGCTATGGAATGGAATCATGACATTGGCTGGTCAACGCAATCAAACACTAATGCAATGGCTGTTTAATGGTTTTAGGGATGGGGCAACTTGGATTTTCCAGTTATTAAGCAAAGTGTCTGATGTTCTCGGACTACCGGAAGTCATCAACTTGCTAATGAACTTCATCAACTTCTATACTCGACCGTTGACAGGACCAGAAAAAGCTGCTGGGCAAATAGCTTATGGCAACACAATCTCTTACTGGAAAGTAAAAGTTTCGACCCAACAGAATATTATTACAGCGTTATATAATCTCGTTGCAGGTGGTATGATTGCTATCACAGCATTCCACTATATTGAAGTTAACCTTGCCGCTGGTAATGCGTACTATTCTGCAAATATGGTTCACGAGTTAGGTCACGTCAAACAATATGAATCGGTAGGATCACGATATATGGGAGAAGCGATCCATGCAGCACTAGCAGGAGCAGGATATTTGTATAATCCTCAGGATTTATTCTTACATCCATTGAGCTGGTTTAATCGAGAGCAACAATGTCGAATAGCAGAACATTACTGGGCTTTCCATACGTACGCGACAATAGCTCAAGCAGCGGCTCAGTCCAATCAATTAAACCTTGCTAATCTCCAAGCAGGCTTGAATTTTGGGGGACATCCGCACACTGTCGTAGGAGCCCAAGCTTATTATCAGGGTCATATCAATGATTTTCGAGCAGGCAGAGTTTAAATAATTGGGGGTAGAACTCTAGAGGTAATGATGGATGGTTGAGGGTATAGAAAATAGTCACCATCAGTTCAAGATGCCAACCTGCCCCAAATGTAGTGCAACGCACACCGTCAAAAACGGATATATCCACACAGGCAAACAATGATTTCTGTGCCGTCAGTGTGGCTATCAGTTCGTAGAGAAGCCCACCGATAAACGAATCGACTTAGAGACAAGGGAGTTGATGGACCGCCTGCTGCTAGAGCGAATTTCCATGGCGGGTATTGCCAGAGCTGCCTAGGTGTCAGAACAATGGCTCCAGAGTTATGTCAACGTCAAAGCAGGGCAAACCCCACGTCAAGCTCAAGTGAGACTGAAAAAAAAGGGGATTTGAAGGTGCAATGTGACGAATTGTGGTCATTTGTCGATAACAAAGACAATAAACAGTGGATTTGGCTAGCGCTGGATGTGGAAACTCGCGAAATTATTGGCGCTTATGTTGGCAATCGAGGTCGAGAGAGCATCCAGCAATTATGGGCATCCTTGCCAGAGGTCTATCGTCAATCTGCCGTGTTTTATACGGATGCTTGGGAAGCCTATCAGGGCGTACTCCCCTCCACGCGACATCATGTGGTCGAGAAGAACAGTGGCTTGACCAGCTACATCGAGCGATTCAACAACACCCTAAGGCAGCGAATTTCCAGGTTAGTTAGACGCAGCTTATAGCCATTTTCGTTTTCATGAGGTACGGCCCTCACCCTAAATCCCTCTCCCAGCTTGGGAGAGGGACTTCGAAGCGCACCTCACGCTTTCGTCATCCGCTATATCTTTATTCCAAGAGTCTGCATAACCACACTGGTATGCTTTGGAATTTCATCCATCACTACAACTCATCATTACCTGTTTAGTTCTACCTCCAGACGAACCCCCAACAGTTAACGTTTCTTTGCGTTGTCCGTCAGGCAACGCAGTAGGATGCAAAGAAAGAGCCAACAGCCTTGCCATACACCAACGGCAGACGCCAACCCTGCAATTTTTTATCACTCCGAACGTAACAGCGATCGCCCCCCAACGCGTTATTCATACCTTGTAACTTGCCACTTTACATTCATACCCCGCATCCTCCTGGTCGATGATGAGACCGCCCTCACCGAACCCCTCGCCCAAGTCCTGCGCCGGGAAGGCTACCCCGTCGATGTAGCCAATGACGGGCCCCAAGGATTGGCGATCGCCCTGTCCGACAACCACCAGCTCCTAATCTTGGACTGGCTGATGCCCGGCTGCTCGGGGCTCGACATTTGTCGTCAACTCCGAGCGGCGGGCCATGTCGTTCCCGTGCTCTTCCTCACCGCCAAAGATACCCTCGACGATCGCGTCTGCGGACTCGATGCGGGGGCAGATGACTACCTGATTAAGCCTTTTGAGCTGCGGGAGTTGCTAGCGCGGGTGCGGGCCCTGCTGCGGCGGGCCGATACTGCCCCACCCTCCCTGGCCGGAACATTACAAGTGAGCAACCTCAGCCTTGACCCCGCCAACCGTCTCGCCAGCCGGGGCGATCGCACCCTGGAACTCTCCGAAAAAGAAGCAGAACTCCTGGCTTACCTGATGCAACATCCCCAGCAGGTGCTCTCCCATGGACAAATTCAACAGCACCTCTGGCCCGGTCAAACCCCACCCCATAGCAACGTTCTGCCCGCTCTGGTGCGCCTGCTGCGCCGCAAGGTGGAAGCCCCCGGTGAACCGCAGCTCATTCACACGGTCTATGGCAAGGGGTATCGGTTGAAGGCAGAGGGATGAAGGCAGTAGGGCTTTGCCCGTGCGCAGCAGGCTGAAGGCAGATTCTTCGTCAAGGTTCAGGCTGAGATCGCGGTACTAAACCTCATCCAGCTTGAAAAGTACAGTTTTGAGGATTCCGAAATGGCAATTCCTTTTTCAAATTAACCAGATCCTGTAGGGGAGGGTTTGAAACCCTCCCGACTCCGAGTTTCAAAATAGACGAGGTTTAGAAAGCAGAGAGCGAAATGAGCTTTAAACATTGTGGAAAAAGCCCCCATCTCGCCCACCGCTCGGTATAACCAAGGGATGAGTTTGGGATGAACAAACCTTATGAACACCCTTTGGGGCTGTTTGGTGATCTTTTGCCTCTTGCCAGTGGTGGGGGGGCTGCCGCTAATTGATGGGCTGGTGCGTCTGGGGACGGGTCAGTCCTTGCGCCATTTGGGCACGGGGAACATCTCGGTTTCGGCGGCGTTTTACCATGCCGGAACGGCGATCGGCGTTTTGGCGGTGCTCTCGGAAGCGAGCAAAGGGTTAGCTGCTGTCGCCCTAGCCCGCGCCTTCTTCCCCAATAGCCCCGCTTGGGAATTACTGGCCTTAATTGCCCTGGTTCTGGGCCGCTATTGGTTTGCCAAAGGCGCGGGCATGACCAATGTCTTTTGGGGTTTGGTGCTCCATGATGCCATGGTGGCGGTGGCGATCGTGGTGATGGGGGGCATTAGCCTGACTCTGGTGCGGGAGCGACGCACCGGACGCCTGGTGGGACTGGCCCTTATGGTGATTTTCTTAGCCCTGCGCCAACCGCAAAATGCTGAATATGGACTGATGGCCCTGCTCTTGGGCGGTACTCTCGCAGGAATATTACAAAAGATGCCTGATGATCTCGATCTCCCCACGCCCAAAACGACGACGGGGATGCGATCGCGCCAGATGTTTCGTTTCTTTCGCAGCGATCAGGGCCTCCTGAGTTTGGGGGAACCCTTGACGGCCCAAAAGGTGGGTGCCAAAGCCGCCACCCTCTCCCAACTCAAGCAATGGGGCTACACCGTGCCCGAAGGTTGGGTGATTCGGGCGGGAGATGATCTCGGGGCGGTACTGCGATCGGTAACGCCGAGCCCTGAGCAGCCCGTGATCGTGCGCTCCTCTGCGGTTGGCGAAGACAGTGCCGGAGCTTCGGCCGCCGGGCAATACCTCTCGGTGGGTGAGATCACTTCAACCGCAGCGTTGGAAGACGCGATTATTCGCTGTCAGCAGGCGTATCATCGTCCCCAAGCGGTGCAATATCGCCAACGCTATGGCCAACCCGATCGCCCCCTTTCTCTGATCATTCAAACCCAAATTCAGAGCCGCTATGCAGGGGTTGCCTTCAGCCGCGACCCGCTCGAACAATATCGCCAGGGCGTCACGATTGAGGCGATTGAGGGCCAACCCGCCCAGGTGGTTTCCGGTCAGCTCACCCCAGAACGTTACGCGATCTATGAACCGGAAGCCGAAACCGCAGTGCTCGAAGGTGAAGGCAGCGGCAAAGAAACCGTCCCGACCGAGATTCTCTTTGCGGTGGCGCGGCTGGCGCGGGAGTTAGAAGCCCGCTACCACGGCATTCCCCAAGATCTCGAATGGTGTCACGATGGCGAAACCCTCTGGCTGCTCCAAGCCCGACCGATTACGACCCTCCAGCCCATCTGGAGCCGCAAGATTGCCGCCGAAGTGATTCCGGGCGTGATTCGCCCCCTCACCTGGTCGATCAATCAACCCTTGACCTGTGGCGTCTGGGGGGAGCTCTTCACCGAAGTCTTGGGGCAGGAGCGATCACGCTCCCTTGACTTCGCCACCACCGCCACGCTGCATTTCTCCCATGCCTATTTCAACGCCACCCTGATTAGCCAAATTTTCCGGCTCATGGGCCTGCCCGCCGAGAGCCTCGAATGGCTGACGCGCGGGGCTAAACTCTCCCGCCCCTCGCTGGTTTCTACCCTCAGCAATGCGCCGGGCCTGATTCGTCTACTCCAGCAGGAATGGGACTTGCCCCAGCAGTTTGAACAAGCCGAGCGGCAATGGTTTGAGCCCCTGCTCCAAGACCTGGTTTCGCCGGTGGATATGCTCTCGGAGCCGGAGTTGGCGATGCGCATTGAGCGGATTTTGTCGAATCTCCGACGCGTCACGCGGTATCAAATCCTTGCGCCTTTGAGTCTGGCGCTACGTCAGGCCATCCTACAAGTGCCGGATGCTGAGTTGGATCTGACCGTCTTGCCGGAGGTGGCAGCACTGCGATCGCTCCTCGACCTAGCCGAACAGAGCCGGAACCTCCTGCCCCTTAAAGAGCTGGACTTCGACAGCTGTCCCTCGCTCTTTGCCTATCTCGCCGATATGCCTGATGGCGAGGGGATTTTGGCCCAGTTTAATCAATGGCTGGCGGTCTATGGCTACCTCAGCGAAGTGACCACCGACATTGCCGTACCTCGTTGGCTCGATGATCCCCGCCCGATGCGGGAGCTCTTTAGCCAATACATTTTCAGTGACGGCCAGCGGGCCCAACTCCGCAACCGTTTGCAGGATGAAGACGCCAAGCCTCCCTCGCTGGCGGCGCGTTGGTTGCAACCGCGTTTGCAGCTCAAGGGTCGGGTAGCTGAATTGTATAACCTGCTCCTGGCCCATCTGCGCTGGACCTTCCGTCACATTGAAATTCGCTGGCGAGCGGCGCAATATTTGCAGGACGCGGGGGATATCTTTTTCTTGCAATGGCCCGAAATCTGCGATCGCCTCGAAGCCATTGACCCCGATGACCCCCAACCCTGGCCCGCCGAGACGATCGCCACGGTGCAAGCCCAAATTGCCCACCGCCGCGAGCAATACACGGCCCATTGCCAGCTCGACTATGTCCCCCCCGTCGTCTACGGTCAGCCCCAGCCAGAGACGTTGCCCCTACCACCCTTGGCCAATGCCACGCGGCTCCAGGGCATTGCCGTCAGTGCGGGGACGATCGAAGGGGAGGTGCAGTTGCTCAAGTCCATGCAAAATATTCCGCCCCTGACTGAAAACACGATCTTGGTTGTGCCCTATACCGATGCGGGCTGGTCGCCGCTGCTGGCTCAAGTCGGGGGGATTATTGCTGAGGCGGGCGGACGGTTGTCTCACGGGGCGATCGTGGCGCGGGAATATGGCATCCCGGCGGTGTTTGATGTGCCGGGGGCATTGCACCAACTCCAGTCGGGTCAGCGGGTCAGGTTGGATGGCGATCGCGGTACGGTCGATATTTTGTAATCACCGCTTCCAATTGAATATCCAGAATTTGATGTTCGCCGCATCATTGCTGAGGTTGCAGTTTATGAAACGGGACGGAGCACCATGGAGAACTCGGGTTAGACTGTGCTCATGTTTACTTGAGTTTGAATAGTTTACCAACCATGCTGAAAAATTGGAGTCTGACAGGGGTATTGCTGTTGTCTGGGTTGATGGCAGGAGAGGCCTTGGCAGTTGCTCCTCCGGTTGAGACATCCCTAGAGCAAGAGCTAGAGTTGACCCCTGAGTTACGCATTGCCCAGAGTTCACTTGGGCGTGAACCCTTGATTTTTGAAGGGGCATTAAATGAAAGGAGTCAGGTTTTTGAAGCGGATGGTAGCTATTTCAATACTCATACTTTTGCCGGTCAGGCTGGTGAGGCTGTCCAAATTGATTTAGTTAGTGATGAATTTAACACTCACTTGATTTTACTTGATCCAGATTCAAACCCCATTACTGGAGATAATGATGGTGGTGAGAATCAAAATGCCAGAATCGTCTTTGCGCTACCGCTGGATGGTGAGTATACAATTCTGGCAGGTTCGTATCAAGCAGGAGAAGTAGGTCATTATCGCATGGCCGTGCAAAGGGCAGTTCTGGATGATGGCGTGATAACGCATCTGGAGTTGCCTCCTGAGCTACTCGATCAATCAGAATCCAGCTCAAAGTGAACCTTTGATTTTGGAGGAGAGCTTAAGTGAAAGGAGTCAAGTTTTTGAATCTGACGGTAGTTATCTCGATATGCAGACTTTCACCAGTGAGACGAGATAAGTCTACCGCTC
>JBMYQW010000151.1:0-11040 GCA_049601735.1 Spirulinaceae cyanobacterium | reverse complement strand
ATTCAAAATGCCTGAATTCAAAATGCCTGAATTCAAAATACCAAGTCAAAAATGCGACGTAGCGGTGTGAAAGCTGACACCAACAGCCGATTCGCCCCTTTAAATCGCCCCGATCTCCTGGGGTGCAGCCTCGCGCTGCTGAGAGCGCCAGCGCCCTCGCACGAGGCGGATTTCCGAGAAGTCATAGGTCTCACCCAGTTTGCTGCGGATTTCCGTAAGGCTGTAGTCGCCGACCTGGGTAATGGCCGCCAATATTTGCGCCTGGCGCTCCGGCGGGACTAATTCATCGAGATCGATCGCCTGGCCCATTTCAATGAGATCGCCTAAATGCCCGACGATCGTCGTTTGGCGCAGCGCCCGCCGCTCGGCAATTTGCGCCACCGTGTAGCCCTGGCGGTAGAGGTCGAGGGTCACTTGCTGCGTGTCAGACGGATGCTCCCGATCCACTCGGCGGCGGCGATGCTCCTGGGCAAAGGCACGAATCAGGGTCACAAAGGCCTCACCGTAGCGATCGAGCTTGGCCGCCCCCACGCCTGGTACACGGGCAAAGGCCTCGCGGGTTTGGGGCTGCTGCTGGGCCATGGTGCGCAGGCTCGAATCGGCAAAGATCACGTAGGGCGGGACGCTCTGCTGGTCGGCCAGGCGCTTGCGCAACTGGCGCAACTGCTCAAAGAGCTGTTGCACCTGCTCGGCCCGGGGTGAGGCCGCCGTGGTGGCCGCAGCGGCCACCTGCCGGGGTACGCGCAACTCCACCTTGCGCTGTTGCTTCAAGACCTCCCAGCTCAGAGTATTGAGGTGGAGCACGCGGTAGCCATCGGTGCTCTCAGCCACCAGATTTTGGTGACGCAGCGATCGCGCCAGCATTTGCCATTGGGCGGCACTATGGTCTTTGCCGATGCCGTAGGTCGAGAGTTGGTCGTGACCCTTTTGCAGAATCCGCTTGGCCTTCGAGCCCCGGAGCACGTCAATGATGTATTTCGCGCCAAACTGCTGCTGCGTCCGGGCGATACAGGAGAGAAATTTCTGCGCCTCGACCGTCCAATCCTCCAGATTTGCGGGGTTGCAGCAGTTGTCACAGTTGTCGCAGTTGCCCGGAAAGCTCTCGCCAAAATAGCTCAGTTGGATCGTGCGGCGACAGCTCGAGCCCTCGGCATAGTCCACAACTTGGTTAAGTTGCTGGTAGGCGATACGCTGCTCCTGGCCCTCGGGTTTTTGACGGATGAAATATTCCACCCGACTAATATCAGCGGTGCTATAGAAGAGGATGCACCGCGCCGCCTCGTTGTCGCGCCCCGCCCGCCCCGATTCTTGGTAATAGCCCTCTAAGTTGCGGGGCAGTTCGTAATGGAAGACAAAGCGCACATCGGGTTTATTAATGCCCATGCCGAAGGCGATCGTCGCTACGATGATTTGGGCATCATCCCGAATGAAGCGAGTTTGGTGTTCGGCGCGAGTCTGGGGATTGAGGCCGGCATGGTAGGGCAGGGCATTGATGCCGTCAGCTTGGAGCTTGGCGGCAACTTCATCGACCCGCTTGCGACTGATGCAATAGATGATCCCGGAATCGCTGGGCTGTTGTTCCCGAATTGCCTGACGCAGTTGCCCGTAGCCTTCGCGTGGGCGCACTTCGTAATACAGGTTGGGGCGGTTAAAACTGGCCAGATGATGACTGGGCTGCTGGAGCCGCAGCTGTCCGATGATGTCTTGCTGGACGCGCGTGGTGGCGGTGGCGGTGAAGGCCCAAAAGGGAATCTGCGGGTAGCGATCGCGCAGTTGGCTCAGTTGTCGATAGTCCGGGCGAAAATCATGGCCCCATTCCGAAACACAATGGGCTTCATCAATGGCAAAGCCACTGAGGCTGAGGCGATCGCGGCAGTGATCCAAAAAGTCCAAAAAACTCGGCGTCAACAGGCGTTCTGGGGCGACATATAAGAGTTTAATGCGGCCCTGAAGAATCTCGGCCTGGCGCGATCGCGCCTCATTCACCGTCAGGCTGCTGTTGAGAAACGTCGCGCCAATGCCGTTATCTTGCAATGCCGCCACCTGATCTTGCATCAGGGCGATCAGAGGCGACACCACGACCGCCAATCCCGGTTGCAACAGGGCGGGCAGTTGAAAACAAAGGGACTTCCCGGCCCCCGTGGGCATAATCGCCAGCACATCCCGACCCTGCAAAGCGGCTTCAATAATGGCTTGCTGTCCGGGGCGAAACTGGTCGTAGCCAAAATGTTGCTTAAGCGCGGCGGCCAAGGACGGGGAGGAAGACATGGGCAAGACGGGAGCGAGGCTTGCAGATTATCATACCGCTGCGTAGATTAAAGTCATGACGGTAGGGCGGGCATTGCCCACCACAACCTTAGTTTGAGTCATTTGGAAAGGACACGGCCTGACGATCGCGCTAACGCGGAATAACATCAAACGCCGACTTGTCATTAAGCCGACTTGTCATTAATTCGATAGACGTAAAAATCACTATCTAGCGTAAAAATCTGTTTGAGCTTGAGGGTTTCAGCCGCTGCGACGAGAGAGGCATCAGCTAAATCCATCGGAGTATCTTGATACTTCTGCATCAATGTCTTCATGCGTTGGCATTCATGATGGTCAGGATGGTGAATGTTCAATGCCTCAGTCTCCCACAACTGCCAGAGAATTTGCTGTCCTGACCAACCGCGCAAATCGGCTAAGAAGTACATTGCCTCCGTGAAGCAGGGCCAGGTTGTCAGGAATGGGCCAGAAAGTTCTTGACAGACTTGAACACAGCGATGGTGTACGTCTCCTTGACCTGCATCAATAATGGCAATCAAGGAGCCGGTATCGATCAAGTTCATGGCAAATTCATGGGCGGTGAATTCCTTGTTGAGCCAGTTTTGCCGCAACCCCTTCCCCAAAAGACGTTTTTTTAAGACGCTGTTGCGGTTGAGTCTTGCTGTTAATCGCGCCAATAGCATCAGCAAGCAGCGTGGTCAGGGGTTGAGGCGCTGGAGTCTGGGGCGGAAGTTGTGCATCGATCCAATGCTCGGGTGTGATGCCCTGGGCTTGGGTAATTGCCAGAAGGCGCTGATACGTTTGGGGGGAGAGTATGATGGTGTAATCTGTCATGACCCAAGATAAAATCACATTCTAAATTTTAGGATTCTGGGGCGTTAAACCTCGTCTAGTTTGAAACCTGGAGCTTTTCATGAGTTGAGATAAAACACAGAACCCAATAACAGAGAGGGTTGTGTTGGGTTTTACTCCGTGCAACCCAACCTACAGTATCAAGTTGGTCTTGGTTTATTCATGTTTGTTACCGTCGTGATTTTAACTTTTCTTTAGGGTCTAAACGACTGTGATACTATCGGGGTACTTCTTGCGGGGATTCGATGGCAAGGGAGTCTCTATGGACAAGACGAATTGTGAAGGAGTGCAAGCGAGACCATGACGACGGCACAAACGACGACCCAGTCCAACCAGCCCGTTCAATCCATGAGCCCCCTGCCCATTCGCGTAGGGGTGATCGGTGTCGGCAATATGGGCCAGCACCATACCCGAATTTTGAGCTTGCTCAAGGATGTCCAACTCATCGGTATTTCCGATATCAATATTGAACGGGGCCTGGATACTGCGGGAAAGTATCGGGTTCGTTTTTTTGAGGACTATCATGAGCTATTGCCCTACGTGGATGCGGTCTGCATTGCCGTACCGACTCGGCTCCATCATAAGGTGGGGATGGCTTGCTTAAGTGCGGGGGTGAATGTTTTGGTCGAAAAACCGATCGCCGCCAGCATTGCCGAAGCAGAATCCTTGGTGAACCGAGCTGCCGAGTCTAAATGTATTTTGCAGGTGGGGCATATTGAACGGTTTAATCCGGCGTTTCAAGAACTCAGTAAAGTCTTAAAGACCGAGGAACTGCTGGCGATCGAAGCCCACCGCATGAGCCCCTATTCCGATCGCGCCAATGATGTCTCGGTGGTCTTGGACTTGATGATCCATGACATTGACCTCCTCCTAGAATTAGCCCAGTCCACCATTACCCATATCACCGCCAGTGGGAGCCGCGCGGCCGACTCCGGCTACCTCGACTACGTCACCGCCACGCTGGGCTTTGCCAACGGCATGGTCGCCACCCTCACCGCTAGCAAAGTCACCCACCGCAAGATCCGGCGGATTGTCGCCCATTGCAAAAACTCCCTCACGGAAGCCGATTTTCTCAATCACGAAATTCTGATTCACCGCCAAACCACCGCTAACTGCATGACGGACTACGGCCAGGTGCTCTATCGTCAAGATGGTCTGATCGAGAAGGTCTACACCAGCAACATTGAACCCCTCAACGCGGAACTAGAACATTTTGTCAACTGTGTTCGGGGCGGTGAGCAGCCCTCGGTGGGCGGCGAGCAGGCGCTCAAGGCCCTGAAGCTGGCCAGCATCATTGAAGAAATGGCGATCGAGGGCAAACCATGGAACCCCGACAGTTGGCCCACTAGCGATGTGGTTCCCTCGCCAGCGGTGACGGCTTAACGATCATTACTATTGCATCTGAATCCACTGGGCCAAAACCCGGCTCACCCATTGATTCCCCTCGGGGCTCAGGTGAATATGATCACGATAGAGGGTCGCACCCATATCATTAAACGCGGGCAGTAGATCCAGATAGGGGATCACTAATTCAGCCGTCAGATCCTGAAGACGCTGCCGGGCCACCTGCTCGTAGTCGCGGGGCTGGCCGGGTTGGACTTCTCGGCGCAGGGGACTGAGGGCGATCAGGAGTTGCGCTTGGTGTTCATGGCAAAGCTGATTGAGCGTGGCGATCGCCGCTAAATTCTGCCCCACGCGATCGCCTCCGGCCTTTTGGATCGCTTTTAAACCGGGAATCGGCTGTGGTTTGCGCCAATAATATTGGTAGAGTTCCACCCATGCCAGGGGCGGGTTGCGATCGGGGTAGTTGCGATCGCGCCCCACCTGGAGCGAGGTCGGAGCTGTGGCAAACAGGTCATCAGTATTGAGCAGCAGTAGCACCCAGCACGACCCAAACGTGCCAAAGTGCTGTACATACGCCAGTTCATTACGCGGCCCCCAAGAGTTCGCCGAAGCGTTGAGAACCTCCACATTTGGAAACCGAGCTTGACGACCCAGCTCATCCTGGAGCAACTGGGAAAGAATCAGCGCCTGATCCGTCCACCAGTTGCCATTGGCCACCGAGTCGCCCAAAAGCAGAATCCGGGTGGTGCCAGTAGGGCATTGAGGGGCGATCGCCCCCCCACGCAAAGAATAAGCATTGATGACAATCCGGCGGCCGAGGCGACGCAGGCGCTGATTGGGTTGTAGGCGATAGCCCATCGCCGGGTCAGCGACGTAGAGCACCGGACGACCCAAGCCGAGACCCCAGCGCAAGACGCCTTCCACCAACGCCAGGAACAGTACCAAGCTCAAAACAGCAAGGGCGATCGCCCCGAGGAGAGTCATCATCATTATTGGATTTCCTCAAGCCTATTTAAATTTGCGCCCCAAATTTGCCCCATTTCGGCTCAATTCTCGCTACCCTATTTCCTGTTGGCTTCTATGCTATGGGAATTTGCTATGTCTGACCTCGATCGCGGCATCATGAAATTCAAGAATGCCGATAAACCTGTTGTGATTGCCGTTTCCGCCGCCCTGGTGCTCGGCGGCATTGTGGCATTGGTTGTTTGGGCGCTGCAAAGTGCCTATGCAGCTTAGGGGCTGTCGTAAACTTAGACCGAAACACATTGTTGGGTCTAGCTTACAGCCCCTTTGGCTGGTTTGGGGGGGGCGGGCGCTCGATTGCTTGTCTCCCCAGCTTTCTCACTTTAATGAACGACACGCCTTCAGTTTAGCGGCTTGATTTGACTGCAAGGACGGCCGTTTTGCGTACACTGGGTTTTGACTGGATTCACGTTGGGTTCAGATGACCGTTATTCCTCATTTCTCGGTGGCGCTGGCCTTGCCTTTCAATTCATTGTTCTTTTCTGTGTGGCAACTGGCCGCAGCAGATGCCCGTCCGCTTCTGGGTTCAGTTTGGCTGGATCTGGGCGCGGTGGCCCTCATGCTGGGGTTGTCGGCTTTTTTTGCGGGCTCGGAAACGGCGATCACGGCCCTGGATGATTTCAAGTTGCGGGGGCTGATCCGCTCCCAAGGTGATCGCCAGGGGATGTTCCGATTGGTGCTTCAGCGGCGAACACGCTTCATCACGACGCTGCTGCTGGGTAACAACCTGGTGAATATCTTCTCTACGGTGCTCACCAGTAACCTTTTTGCCATTTGGCTGGGCAATACAGGGCTTGGCATTGCCACAGGCGTTGTCACCCTGGTGGTCTTGATTGTCGGCGAAATTACACCCAAATCATTGGCAATTGTCAACGTCTTGCCTACCTTCCGACTGGCGGTACGCCCCATCTACTGGCTTTCAGAGCTGTTGGCATTGCTGGGGATTATTGCCATCTTTGAATGGTTTACCCAAACCATTCTGCGCCTATTCCAAAGTCGTGTCACCGCCGCCGACCCCGATAGCGAGACCCTGGGGGATTTGCAACTGATGATGGAGGTTTTGAGCGGCAAGGGCAAGCTGGATTTTTATCGTCATGGCCTGATTAGCCGTACTCTCAAGCTAGACCAAGTCATGGCGAAGGCCGTCGTTAAGCCCCGGATTGAGATGCAAACGATCGCCCATGATGCCAGCCTGCCGGAATTAATCGAACTCTGCCTAACCACGGGCTTCTCACGCATTCCTGTCCAAGAGGAGTCCAAGGATCAAATTGTCGGCATCATTCACCTCAAGACGGCGTTGCAGAATCTGGAGAGTTTTTCTCCCGAGGCGATCGCCGCCACGCCCCTGAGAGTCGCAGCGGTGATGGATCATCCCGTCTATGTCCCTGAAACTCAGCGAGCGGCGAGCCTGCTACGGCAGATGTTGCAAAACCATTGGCATATGGTGATTGTCGTGGATGAATATGGGGGCACAGTGGGGCTGATCACACTGGAGGATATTTTGGAGGAACTGGTGGGCGAGATTTATGATGAGAGCGATTCTCAGCCCGTGGAGCCCTGAGAGAAGTAAGCGGGGGTCTACTGTCAATATCAACCGTTGGTCATGCCGATCCTCATAGTCCTGAACGGCTGGCCGGGCGGGCAATGCCTATCCTTTGCGCTCTCAACTGCTTATCTCATCGATACTATATTACAAACTATCTACAAACGGATGAAATGCTTGCTCGGTGGGCAATGTCCACCCTACATCATTGCTAGTTTATTGGGACTCATTCTCTGGGGCTGCGCGACCTCACCACCGCCTGAGGTCAGCGTCAGCCCAACCCCGACGCCAACCCTGAGCCCCAGCCCTTCGCCCACGCCGCCGCCTGTCGTAGATGCCCAAGGCGCTGCCGAGGCTCGTCTGGCAGGTCTGAACCAGCGTAGTGAAGGCGATTTAGCCGGGGCGATCGCCGCCTTTCAGGAAGCGGTAGAGCTGGATGCCCAGAACCCTGAAGGGCGCGATCTTTTGGGCTGGACGCTGCACCTGGATGATCAGGGTGAGGCAGCAGCCGAGGCGCTCCAAGCGAACCTAGAACTGCACCCCGATCGCGTTCCCACGCTCAATGCTCTGGGCATTGTCTATCTGGTCAAGGGGGAACTGGAGCAGGCTGTCGCCACCCATAATCAGGCCATTGAACTCCAGCCCGACAACGAGATTGCCCATTACAACCTCAGTTTGGCCCATCATCGTTTGCAAGACTACGACCAAGCGATCGCCCATGGCGAAACAGCCACCGAGCTAGAGCCCCAAAACCCGCATAAATGGGTGGCGCTGGCGATCGCCCATTGGGATGCGGGCGATCGAGCCCAGGCGGTAGCCCATTATCAGACAGCGGTTGGCCTAGATGGGCGCTACCGAGATCGTGGCTATCTGGATCATCTCGTCCAGGCAGGTTTTAGTGAAGGGCAGATTGAAGTGACCGATGCGGTGCGGTTGGGGGAGTAATCTGCTTTGAAAGGAAATTGTTTAACCTGACTGCTTATGCTACGATTGTTAATCGTGGAAATCAAAGGGGTCGATGCCCGAGTGGTTAATGGGGGCGGACTGTAAATCCGCTGGCTATGCCTACGCTGGTTCGAATCCAGCTCGGCCCACCACATCCAAACTCACGCCTTGAGCGAATTGGGTTTAGACTATTTCCATAAGCCCGTGTAGCTCAGTGGTAGAGCGCACCCTTGGTAAGGGTGAGGGCACGAGTTCAATCCTCGTCACGGGCTTTGCTGTAGCGTTCTTTGAGTTACTTCAAGTTCTTCAAATCGTCGAAAAATTGGGGCGATATTGGGGCGACTTGAAGAACTCATGGACAAAATAAAAGTTGATCGTGTAACGATTACTGTAGACCAACTTAGCCCGCCAGTTAGTGAGCCACCTGGCTTGCATGACCATCGTGACGTACTGGTGTGAACCCCGATGGCGGCCTACAACCTTGATTTTCTCGTAGCCATCACCCCACTGAACTGGCATACAGTAAACCTTTGCACCAGGATTAAAGTGTTTAGTTCCGTGCTCCTCAATGATGCCACCTTCGCTATGTGCTGTGATCTCAGCAACATTGCCGATAAGACACCACACAGGTTGCGGGTTAGCCTTTGGCTCGTCAATTGTCATCAAACTATGTAAAACCTTGATTTTGTGGGCGATGCCCACCCTACAATTCTAATCAATCCCCCCCCGAATCACCGCCTGCAACTGCTTCCGATAGCACCCCCAAGAGAGGGCTTCGGCTCGTCGCCGCGCCGCAAATCCCATTTGAGCCAGTTCGTCCGGATGCTCGTAGCACCAGCAAATTTTCTCCGCCAAAGCATCCGGGTCACGCATCGGCACGATAAACCCCTCCACGCCATCAGTCATGATATCGCTGCCCCCTGCCTCGGCGGTGGTGATGAGGGGTAAACCACAAGCTAACGCTTCGAGTTGCACGAGCGCCAAGCCTTCAAGCAGGGAGGGCAGCACCAGAACCGACGCCTGCTGGTAATGGGCAATGAGCTGGTGGTGAGGGATTGAGGGACTGTAGGTGAAGCGATCGCCCTCCGGATCAAGCCAACCGGGCGGGAATTCATTTACACCGACAAGCTGGAGTTGGGCAGCCGAGAGCGCCAGCAATCGCCACGCTTCAAGCAAATAATGCACCCCCTTGCGCGGCCCCACGCGCCCCACAAACAGGATGCGAAAGGGTCGGGCTGGCCGGGGATATTGCGGTGGCGTATGGGTGTCGATCGGCGCACCAAAGGGCACAACGCGGATGCGATCGGGGTCAACGGGCGCGGCGGCGAGGGAGTTTTTGACCACGGTAGAGGGGACAATGATGCGATCGGCCAAGGCTAACTCTTGGTCTTTGCGGGCCAGCTTGGCGGCGGGCTCGCGCAACGAAAGCAGGGCGGGGGCCAGTTCCGGAAATTGCTCGGCTTCTTGCTGCTGGAGTTGCTGGCTATGGCGGTAGTAGACGATCGGCAGGTCGTAAAAGCAGCGGATACCCCAATGCTGGGCAACGGTGAAGGTTTGGAGCGCCCCATCTTCGTAGGCATAGATGCCGGAGAGATCACGAAGGTGGTATTGCGCAACCTGCGCGTCCAGCGCGGCATAGCGCCAGTCGGTTAGCTGTTGGGGGCTAAACCCCAGGCGCTGGGGCACTTTAGCCTTGAGCAGCAAGAGTCGCAATAGCTCCCGCTCAGGATATTGATAGAGAGAGACACGATCGGGGGCTTGCCAGGTTCGACGCTCTAATTCCTTGGCGACGATCGGCAACCCTTTTTGGAGCAATTGGGCCCAGCGACTTTGGGGATTGTAGGCAATGCTGGTGATAATCCAATGCAATGCCCCTAGCTCCGCGAGGGCGATCGCCGCCTGGCGGGCAAAGGGGCTACCCGTCGGGTGCATCAGACCCAACCGTCTTGGCTGTGGTGTTCTGAGTTTGAGCCTGTTGCTGGAACCATTCATTGTGCGATCGCCATTGTTCAACCTGTTCAAGCCAAGGCAAGAGGTAGAGAAAGCTGGTATAGAGCCAGTAGTAGGGGGCAAAGGAATTGTGAAACACCATGTGATTGGTGAATAACACCGTGTGCATTAAGGCTCCTGCCAAGGCCAAGTCGCGCAAAAACGGGCGTCGCAGTTGCAAAAAAACCAGAAACAAGCCGCCAATGATCGCCAGGCGCATTCCGTACCAAAGGGAAAAGCCGATCGGCCCCAGCTCAAGGGCCACCCGCGCCATCTCCGGCTCCAACTCAATGGGCAGGGGTGGTGGATAGGGCAGACCCAAGGCCAGCCGTAGCGACAGCGTTCCCGCATGGGTTGCCCCCACGCCAAAACCATCAAACCCAGTGAAGTCAATTAAGTCAAAGGGGCCGACGAAACTGTAGGCAATCCGTTCCGGTAAGTCTTCATTGGATGTAACCCGCTCCCCAAAAGCTTCAATGACGGGGCGAAAGGCCACAAACATCACACTTAAGGCAACCAGACTAAACGGCAGAATGCGCACCGCCCAAGTCAACATGAGTTCGGGTTTACGGAGCAGGCGAATGCCGAAATAACCAATTGAAAACAGAACCGCCGCAATAATGGGTGTCCGCGACCCGGTCATAAAGCCATTGAGGGCAATTAAAAACACCTCACAGTAGATTATCAGTTGCCAGCGGCGGGATTTCGGAAAAGAGACCAGGGGAATCAGTAGGCCAAAGCAAGCGGACAAATACCCCTGGTAGCTGTTGAGATAGGAGAAGGTGCTGGTGATGCGAACGTTCCGTGATCCGGCAAAACCAAAGGTGGCGATCGGCTCATCTCGTCCGGGAATATATTGATTAATCGGACTATTAATGGGGCTAAAAAACTGCACAATTCCTAAGAGTCCTACAGGAATGAGTAAAAATAAATGATTGCGGAGAAAGATAAAAAGTTCTTCTTCCGAGCGAAATAAACTGGGCATCATCCAGATTAAAGGAATATAAAAAAGATAAGATTTTAAGCCTAAAATCCCGACAAGAGGGGAGCCTAGATTAGGGTTAAAGGCTTGAAAAATA
>JBMYQW010000150.1:0-11116 GCA_049601735.1 Spirulinaceae cyanobacterium | reverse complement strand
CCGCCCGAGACCGCCAAAACCAGAAACACGGTGGCGTTTCACTACGGCGATCGCCGCTACACCTGTTGCTTGGCCCATGCGCAAACCGAGCTACGCATTCGCAATGCCCAGGGCAAGGTGCTCGCGGTGCAGAAGGGGCAGCGCACGGGCTTGTTGGGAGAGCGACGCGAGACGGCTGTGCCTGTGGATGTGACCCAGCCCTACTATTACAGTCTGATCATGGCTGCACGGGCAGCATTAGAGCAGGCGACCTGAACCGATTGGTGATTATGCAGGCACAAGCAGTTCCGCCAGGGGAATCGTAAGTTGAGGGAAGACTAAGGGAGCGATCGCCTCCGTAGCCGCCAAAATCACTTCGCTTTGGTAGCCTTGCGCCGTCGCGTAGTTGCTACCTGGCCCGGCTCTTGGGGACTCATGGTAATAACTTGACCATCAAGGAGTTCAACCGGGTCATCAGCCGTAAGTAAACCCACGGCCAACATTTGATGACGCGACAGGTCACTGAGTAATCCTCGCACAGAAGATGCCGTAGGGAAGGGTTTTGCAAGACGTATTTTGATGATTGGGGAGCCCAGATGGCTGTGCTGCCGCTGCTCACTGCAAGTAATCAATCACTTTTTTGTAACAAATACTACCTTTAACAATGATTTAATCTTCCTGCCCCCCTACACTGTAAAGAATAGGTTCCGTTAAGAATTAGGTTTTGTTGAGTCAGCCGATTCTTGAGTCAGCCGAGTAACCAGTTCGTTCGAGCGGAGGTGGGGCGATGGCGATCGCAACAATCAACCCAGCCAATGGCGCAGTCCTGAAAACGTTTACCCCCCTGAGTGCAAGGGAACTCGATCAGAAGCTCAGTGCTGCCCAGCAGGCTTACTCACAATACCGCCAAACTACGTTTGCCCAGCGCCGCCAATGGCTGTTGCAAGCCGCCGAGATTTTAGAGCACAACAGCAGCGAATATGGCACGTTAATGACGCTGGAGATGGGTAAGACCTACAAGAGCGCGATCGCTGAAGCGCGTAAATGTGCTTGGGTCTGTCGCTACTATGCCGAGCAGGGAGAACAATTTCTTCAAGATATTCCCGGCCAAAGCGATGGTAGCGACGCCTATATTCGCTTTGCGCCCCTAGGAATCGTGCTGGCGATTATGCCCTGGAATTTCCCCTTTTGGCAGGTGTTTCGCTTTGCCGCTCCGGCGTTGATGGCGGGGAATGTGGGACTGCTCAAACACGCCTCCAACGTGCCCCAATGCGCCCTAGCGATCGAACAGGTGTTCACCGCAGCGGGCTTTCCTCCCGGTGTGTTTCAAACCTTACTGATCGGCGCTCAGACAGCAGAGACCTTGATTGCCGACGATCGCATCCAAGCCGTCACCCTCACGGGTAGCGAACTCGCAGGGTCACGGGTGGCGGCGGCGGCGGGCAAAGCGATCAAGAAAACCCTCCTCGAACTCGGCGGCAGTGATCCCTTTGTCGTGTTGCCCACAGCTGACCTGGAAAAAGCGGTGGAGGCGGCGGTGACGGCGAGGCTGATGAATAACGGTCAATCCTGCATTGCGGCCAAGCGATTTATTCTGCATAAGGCGATCGCAGCCCCCTTCCAAGCCCAGCTCCGCCAACGGTTTGCCGCTCTCAAGATAGGCGATCCGATGCTACCGGAAACCCAGATCGGCCCCCTCGCCACCGCTGCGATTCGGGAGGAACTGGCGACCCAGGTAGAGACTACGATCGCCCAGGGCGCAACAGCTCTCATTGGCGGTCAACCCATACCCGGCGAAGGCTACTTTTATCCCCCCACGATGCTGACGGATATTCCGCCCGACTCTCCCGGTGCGCAGGAAGAGTTCTTTGGCCCCGTGGCGCTCCTCTTTCAGGTGGAGGGCCTTGATGAAGCGATCGCCCTCGCCAACGCAACGCCGTTTGGCTTGGGGGCCAGTGCCTGGACCCAAGACCCTGCCGAGCAAGACCAGCTCATTAACGGCCTTGAAGCGGGCGCTGTCTTTATCAATGGGCTCGTCAAGTCCGATCCCCGTTTGCCCTTTGGCGGCATTAAGCGATCGGGCTACGGACGAGAACTGGGCCAGCAGGGAATTCACGAATTTGTCAATATCAAGACAGTTTGGCTGGGTTGATATTGCTAACTTGAAAACATATTGCTTAAAAAAAGTTAACGCTTTTAAAAGAGACACCCTTAATGCTAGCGCAACGGGAAATTCGAGTCGACAAAACGGGTTGACTCTAGTGAGCCAATGCCGTGAGGGCGATCGCCCTGAGTGGAGCTGAATCGCCCGCAGAGTCTGAATCTCAAGTCCCGCCATCCATTCATACTTTCCCTTTATTTAACAAGTCTGGAGCATTATGACTGCTTATCAAGCCCCCACGCATAAACCCCATCAACCCTGGCAATCTACCGCTGCTGATCATCTCTCGGGCCAACAAAACATGGGTACTTTAACTACATCTGAATTGATTGTTCATTGCCTCGAAAATGAGGGCGTCGAATACGTTTTTGGCTTGCCCGGTGAAGAAAACCTCCATCTGCTCCAGGCGCTCAAATCCTCCTCGATTCAGTTCATTACCACCCGTCACGAGCAGGGGGCGGCCTTTATGGCCGATGTCTACGGCCGCCTCACGGGCAAGGCCGGGGTCTGCCTCTCGACCCTCGGCCCCGGTGCGACTAACCTGATGACGGGCGTTGCCGATGCCAACCTCGACGGTGCGCCGCTGGTGGCGATTACGGGCCAGGTGGGAACCGATCGCATGCACATTGAGTCCCATCAATATCTGGATCTGGTGGCCATGTTTGACCCCGTGACCAAGTGGAATACGCAGATTGTCCGCCCCACCAATACGCCAGAGATTATCCGTAAAGGCTTCAAGCTAGCCCAGCAAGAAAAGCCCGGCGCGGTGCATATTGATGTACCAGAAAATATCGCTGCCATGTCAGTGGAAAATGCCTTCAGCCTCGCCAAGGATGCCCGTGAGCCGTTCTATGCCTCGTTCCGCAGTTTCAACCAGGCCGCCGAGGCGATTTCTAAGGCCCGGCAACCCCTGATTCTGGTCGGCAATGGGGCAATTCGCGCCCACGCCAGCGAACTGCTCACCGAGTTTGCCACCCACCTGCAAATTCCCGTCGTCAACACCTTTATGGGCAAAGGGGTAATTCCCTATACCCACCCCCTGGCGCTCTGGACGGTGGGTTTGCAACAGCGGGACCATGTCAGCTGTGCCTTTGATCAGGCAGATCTGATCATTGCTGTGGGCTACGACCTGATCGAATATTCACCCAAGAAGTGGAATCCGGGCGGCCAGACTCCGATCATTCATATCGGGGCGCAACCGGCGGAAATTGACAGTAGTTATATTCCGCTGGTGGAGGTCGTCGGGGATATTACGGACTCGCTAGCTGAAATTATGAAGCGGGCCGATCGCACGGGTAAGCCCAAGCCGAACGCCGTCGAAGTGCGCAGTGAACTGGTGGCAGACTACGAACGCTATGCCGAGGATCAAGCCTTTCCGATTAAGCCCCAGAAGCTGATCTATGACCTGCGCCAGGTGATGGGCCCGGAAGATATCGTGATTTCCGATGTGGGGGCGCACAAGATGTGGATGGCGCGTCATTATCACTGCGATCGCCCCAATACTTGCCTCATTTCCAATGGTTTTGCGGCCATGGGCATTGCCATTCCAGGGGCTTTGGCGGCTAAACTCGTCCATCCCGATCGCCGCGTTGTCGCCGTGACGGGAGATGGGGGCTTCATGATGAATTCCCAGGAACTAGAAACAGCATTGCGGGTGGGTACGCCCTTTGTGACGTTGATCTTCAATGATCAGGCCTATGGTCTGATTGAGTGGAAGCAAATGAACCAGTTTGGTGAATCGGCCTTTATTAATTTCACTAACCCCGACTTTGTGAAACTCGCCGAGAGCATGGGGCTCAAGGGCTACCGGGTTGAGTCTGCCGAGGCGCTGATCCCCACGCTGGCCGAAGCCCTAGCGCAAAACGTGCCTGCGGTGATCGACTGTCCGGTGGACTATCAAGAAAACCTCCGTTTCTCGCAGCGGGCGGGCGATTTGGATTGTCATATTTGATGGGGATTAGGGGCTGTTATTATTTGGATTTCAATCACTGACAGTGACGGGTTTACAGCGCCCCTTCCTGTTGTTGGGATCAGGCGCTCCATCCCTTTTCTGGCCAGGTTGCTGCGGTTGATTGATGGCACACCCTGCTGGGTATTAGATGCGGTTGTGTATAATGAGAGGCCAATCAGTTTTACAAAAATCGGTCAATTAGCCTCTTCACTATTATCATGCGCCATATCCTTCGCACCATGGCTCATTACCTGGGCGTGACCAAAGCAACCTCCCCTCCACCCCTAGAGCAGGAAAACGCAGCCGAGATTGCCCGTTTGATTCAGAACGGTGAGCAAATTATATTTGTGAGTTCTTTTCCCCGTTCTGGAAATACTTGGCTACGCTATCTTCTGTGTGACTGTTTATTGCAAGCTCATGGGGTGGCAACGACGACGGAATCACGATCGCAGGTTAAGTCCGTGATTCCTGGTTTCCGAACCTGCTCTATTACTGACCGTGATGCTACCGTAACCCCTGGACGCCTATTTCTGAAAACTCATGCCAACTACCACCAGGCAATGACAATGACTCACTGTCAGCCTGGGGCTAATATTCAGCATATATTTTTATATCGTCGCCCTGAAGATGCCCTCGTGTCTTACTATCACTTCTGTCTTCACCATAACGAACATAAGGCTACGATAGCAGCGGGAATTGATGCCTTTTGTTTGAGTCAATTGCCTGTTTGGTGTGCCATGGGTCAGAGTTACCTGGCCGCGCAAGCAATCCATCCTAAAGGTCTATTTTTTCTTGCCTATGAGCAGATGTTAGTAACTCCAAAACCAGTTTTGACGGCATTATTAACTTGGTTGGGCATTACTCTTGATCGGATTGATGTGCAAAAGGCGATCGATAATATGGCATTTCAAAATCTACAAGCAATGGAAACTGCTAAATCCAATCGTCGAGCTCATCAAGAACGATTTTTTCGTCGGGGCCAAAGTGGTGGAGGTCAAGACGAACTGAAGCCATCGACTTTAGTACAGATTCAAGACCAAACTGCTGATCTGCTTCAACAATTCGAAGGGCTCCTAGCCCAACAAGCCGAAATCTTTGTAGATTGTGTTGGTGAAGCGTAAAGCACCGTCCGCCCCGATTTGATAATTCAAATATCCCCAAAATTATAGGTTGAACAAATCCACTTTTTTCCTTGCTTGGCAACCCACGCCGCTCATAAGTAAGCTCGTTGGTTGTTGGTTTTCGCTGGAGCCGATTGAAGGGGTGTCATCATTTAGATTTCACATCACTGTTAAACTCGTCAGCTCACGACTCCTCTATTGCTCGTCTCATCAGGCTTCTGACATGAATTGATGATACGTCCTAATTGCCAGTCGTCCGTTGGATGTTCATAATGGTCAGGGAGTAACGTACGCATTGGCATTGCCCGGCAGTCGCGGCGTTCTCATCGCTCTCTGTCGTCACTGCGCTCGATCGCAATTCGCTAAAACCCCCATGTCTCAGGATAGCTCCGGTGACTCACAACCGAATGATGCCCAACGGCGGCTGACTGAACTTGAAGCCGAGAATTGCCGCTTACGCCAGGCATTAGCCGAGTCGCAGCAGACCTGTACTCAACTGCGTCAACAGCTTGCGGACGGTACGCAACAACTCCAGGCGACCCAGTCACGGCTGCAACGGGTCATGGACAATAGCCCTGGCGTGATCTATCAATTTGCCATGGATCGGGAGGGGAACTATTCGTTTCCCTACGTTTCAGAAGTCTGCCGAGATATTTATGAACTTGAACCCGATGAATTTATACGGGTGTTCGAGTTAATTCACGAGCAGGATCAGGTGTCACTGGAGCAAGCGATCCAAGCCTCCGTTGCAACGGGCTCGACCTTTGAGCATGAGCATCGCATCACTACGCCCAGTGGTCAAATCAAATGGATGCAAGCGATTTCGCGGCCGGAACGACAGGCGGATGGCTCAACGCTTTGGGATGGGATTTTAATTGAAATTAGCGAAAGGGCACGGCTTGACACCGAACGTAAACAGGCGGAAAAAGAACAACAACGCCTGGCGAGAATTTTGGAAGCAACCCCCAATATCATTGGTATTGCTAATGCCGAAGGGAATAGTCTTTATCTCAACCCATCCGGACAGAAACTCCTGAATATTCCTCAAGCAGAAACCACGGTATTTCACATTAGCGAGTTGCATCCGCCAGACATCAATCAACATCTGATCAACGAAGCAATTCCCACTGCCATTCAAACGGGTCTTTGGCAGGGAGAATCAAAGCTCATCTCTCGTAATGAGCGAGTATTTCCAGTGGCTCAAATCATCCTTGCCCATACTGATGAACAGGGCGAGCTAGAATTTTTGTCCACGATCATGCGGGATATCAGCGATGAACAGGCGCTGACGACTCAGCTCGCTGAACGAGAAGAACGATTTCGCATTGTTTGTGAACAAACCGGACAACTTATTTATGACTATGACATTACCTCGAGCAAGATTATTTGGGCAGGTGCTATTGAGGAATTAACGGGTTATTCTGCGGCTGAGTTTCAAGAGTTTGATGTGGAAAACTGGAGTGATTTGATTCATCCGGATGATCGTGAGCGGATGATGACGACACTTGAGTCAACAATGGCTACTGGCCAGGAATATTACGTGGAATATCGCTGGCGGCGACAGGATGGTTACTACATTTATGTGGAAGATCATGGGGTTTTCTTAACCCGAGAAGACGGCGAAACCTATCGCATGATTGGTACGGTCTCGGATATTGACGATCGCAAGCGCCAAGAACAGGCACTGCAACAGCAAGCCGATCGCATTGCCCAACAGGCCCGCCGAGAAAAGCTCCTCAACCAGCTCACCGCTCAAATTCGCCATTCGCTTAAACTCGACCAAATTCTCAACACAACGGTTCGGCAAATTCAGAGTTTTCTGCAAATCGATCGCTGTCACTTTGCCTGGTATGTCCGCGCAACGGGCGATGCCCATTGGGAAGTCGTGACCGAAGTTTGTGATCCGGGTTTACCGAGCTTTGTAGGTCAGCATCCTGCGACCAATTTTGGGGCCCTTTCGGAGTTGATCCTCCGCCAACAGCTCATTCGCCTTGATGACGTGAGTACGATACCGGATGAGTCGGTCAAGATGGTGTTGAACGCGCTTAACAATCAGTCCATGCTCGTGCTGCCCGTACGGGCACAGTCGGGGAAATTTGGCATTATTACCTGCATTCATCACCAAGCGATACGCCCTTGGCAAGATGATGAGGTGGAGTTGTTGGAGGCGGTTGTGTCACAACTGGTGATTGCTCTCAATCAAGCTGATCTTCTGGCCCAAAGCCAGGCGCGTACCGATGAACTCGAAGATCTGCTCCAGCAACTCCAGAAGGCCCAGGCCCAACTGGTACAGAGCGAGAAAATGTCGAGCTTGGGGCAAATGGTGGCAGGCATTGCTCATGAAATTAACAATCCGGTGAATTTCATCCATGGCAATTTATCCCATGCCAGGAGCTACATTAACGACTTACTCGCTTTGATTGAGGCCTACCAGTTTCATTACCCCCAGCCAGACAACGCAATCCGCGCCATGATTGCCGATATTGATCTGGACTTCCTCGTCGAAGATGTGCCCCATCTCTTGCAGTCGATGAAGGTGGGAACCGATCGCATCCGAGAAATTGTCCTGTCGTTACGGACATTCTCACGCCTCGATGAATCGGAGATCAAAGCGGTGAATTTGCACGAAGGGCTCGACAGTACCCTGACGATTTTGCAACCCCGGCTGCGGGAGCAGAGCGGACGCCCCGGCATTCAAGTGGTGAAAGACTATGGCGAACTGCCCCCCATTGAATGTTATGCCGGGCAGCTCAACCAGGTGTTTATGAACATCTTGAGTAATGCGATCGATGCGCTGGAGGAGCCCGATCGCCCGCGATCGCCTGCCGCTCTAGAGCAAGCATCCAACCGGATTACGATCAAGACCCGAGTCATGAATCGACAGATTGTCATTCGCTTCACGGACAATGGCCCGGGCATTCGCCCAGCGGTGCAAGCGCGGCTGTTTGATCCCTTTTTCACGACCAAAACCGTTGGCAAGGGCACGGGTTTGGGGCTCTCGATTAGTTACCAAATCGTCACGGAAAAACACGAGGGCAAACTCACCTGTACCTCTAAACCGGGGGAGACCACCTTTACGGTGGAACTGCCGATCCAGCATCCGGAGCGTCCGACCGTGACTACCGCGCCATAAGCCGCGGCTATTCGCCTCATCCTTAAGCCTCATTCAGTACCAAGTTGTTGCGATGCACCACGGTGTCAGCGCCCTCATACCCCAGAACAGTGGGGATGCGAGCAGACTGTAAGCCTTGAATCTGTTGCAGCTCATCACTGCTGTAGTTGGTGATGCCGCGGGCGACTTCTTGGCCCTGATGGTTGCAAAGTGTAACCGCCTCGGATGCCTGAAAGTCCCCTTGGGTTTTGATGATCCCCGCTGCGAGCAAAGACTTGCCCTGCTGGCTAATGGCCCGGATCGCCCCGTCATCGAGATAGAGCTGCCCCTTGACAACCATGCCATGGACAATCCAGCGTTTGCGGGCATTTTCAACCCGAGGTTTGGCCGCAAATTGGGTGCCAACCGGGTCGCCCTGGAGAATTTTGCTGATGTTGCTCGGTTGAGTGCCACGGAGGATCGCGGTTCGCACCCCGGCACTGGTGGCAATCCGCGCGGCGGTGAGTTTTGTCATCATGCCGCCCGTGCCCCAGGGGGAGCCGCGATCGCCTGCGTCCACTTGTAAGTTCGCCAACTCCGCAACCGTAACCTGCAAGATCGGCTGGGCATCGGGGTGAGTGCGCGGGTCGGCAGAGTAGAGATGATCCACATCGGTGAGCAAAAATAGCCAATTGGCTTCGACAAGGTTGGCAACAAGCGCCGAGAGGGTATCGTTATCGCCAAACTTGAGTTCTTCGACGGCAACGGTGTCATTTTCATTGACGATCGGAATGACACCCAGCTCAAACAGCTCCCGAAACGTATTGTAGGCATTGACATAGGAGCTGCGATCCATGAGGTCGCGGCGGGTGAGCAAAATTTGGGCGATCGGTTGCCCCAAGGTGGTGAATAGGTCGTCGTAGACCCGCATCACCCGGCCTTGACCCACGGCAGCTACGGCCTGTTTGAGGGCCATGGTGCGGGGTCGGGTTTTGAGCTGGAGCCGCGCCGCGCCAACACCCACCGCCCCGGAGGAGACGAGCACGACATGATGACCTTGGCTGCGCAACTGCACCAAGGTCTCCACTAAAGCGCCCAAGGTTGAGAGGGCCAAAGTTTCGGTTGCCGGATTGGTCAGGCTAGACGTGCCAATTTTAACCACCAGGATCGTTGGCATGGTGAACCCCAAATGCATCTCCCCGATTGTCTAAGATTTTGGCCGCGATCGGGCAGGGTGAGACGTTCAGCGAGACATTCAACATGGAAATATCGTTATGTAGCAAACCGACAATCTGCCGCCTCCCTCTCCCTTACACTGGGCTTAGGTCGCCCAGACACCAGGGCAATTTACTGCGATGCGTTGAGGTTTGTTCGATGGCATTCAATTCTAAAGTCTCGCAATCGGTGCAGCGCCGCGCCGCTCAACAGCGCGATGCGAAGCAAAAGCCCCTGTTTGCGCCGCCGCGTGGGTTTGGCTACGACGGCCCGGAACCCCCGCAGTTTGCCAATTTGCCCTCGGATGCGCTGATGCCGCCGTCGGTGGTGGCTGAACTGAATGCCCTCGAAACCAGCACAGCAACCCCGCTCCAGCCGCAGTTAACTGTGGGGGCGGCGGATGATCAGTAGAATTGAGCGGGCACTGTTTCTATATGACCCGAGCGATGCCAATTTCCACATTGCACAGCAAAGAAAGGAAGAAATTCTGACAATTTTTGGAGAGGAGTCTTAGTGGCAGGAGGGTAGAAACTACCGACGACATACCGAGAGCTGATTGAACAGCAGCGTTCCAGACAGGGAAGCTGCGTTTTCAGAGAGATTGACCTGACTTATTGGGGCAGGGGCATTTCTGTCCTCGCTTGACCCGGCTTGTAGGTGAAATGAGAGACCACCAGGAACACGATCAAGCCAATTAAGGGGCTGATCAGAGTGGGGAAGCCATCAAAATCCAGAGTAAACCAAGGATTAGGAATGTAAAGCAACGTATTGTCAACGCCAAACATTGTCGGCATCAGCACAAAAAAGAGCAGTCGAGTGGCAGACCCGATCACAATGCAGGCGATCGCCCCTTGCCAAGTGGCACGTGGCCAGAACAGTCCGCCAGTTAAGGGCACAATTAAACCCGCAAAACCCAGATCAAACGCCAACAGCAGCAGCACTCCTGTCTGAGGAATTTTAATTGCAAAAAAGACGCCCAATGCGGTAATTACAATAGCCATCAAACGTGTAATCAGTAAGAGGCGATCGCCCCCGCCGCCGTGAGTACTCTCGTTGCTGCCATGCTCATGGCGAATGCCGATGACATTGTGAGCAATCACCGAAGAGGTTCCTAAAATGGCACCATCCGCTGTCGATAAAGATGCCGATAGAATAGCCGCAACCACGACTAAACCGATAACCGGGGGAATTACGCCTTGTAACAAGGCAAACAAGACCGGCCCATCCACAGTAATACCGGCTTGCTCCAGAATTCGATTGGCCGAGAGTGCCACGATCGAGAAAGGCACGCCAATAATAATGGTGCCGGCACAGCCTGCAAAGCAGGCTCGCTGGGCAGTTTCCGGGGTGTCTGCGGCAAAAACACGTGCCATAAAGTCAATCGCAACAATATCCCCCAAGCCCAAAGCTAAAATGGTCGCCCAATTGATTGCCGCACCCGCAGCAGGAGCCGTCAGTTGTTCAAAGGCAAATGGCCCCATTCCGGCAGGAATTTCCAAGCCAAAATTAAAGCCAATAAAGCCGATCAGCAACAGTGCCCCGAGTAGTGCAATAATAACTTGAACTGCATCAGTATAGGCAACGGCGAATAACCCTCC
>JBMYQW010000149.1:0-11120 GCA_049601735.1 Spirulinaceae cyanobacterium | reverse complement strand
CAGCTTCTTGTTTCAGGTCTTCCCAGGCGATTTCTGCTTCGTCGCGTCGGGAATGGGCAACCATCACATCATAAAAGTCTTCCCAGAGTTCGCCCCATTCAGCCAGGTCAATAACAACGGCTTGTTGCTGGCCGTTTTTATCGAGGACGAATTCAATCCCTTTGAGGGGAGCGTCTTGCATGGGGGGAGGGATGCGGGGGATGTGGAGATCTTAGCGCAACTGAGCTGGCTAGAATGGTGGGAATTGTTAATGGTTTAGATTTCATGAATCCGACTGTTTCCTTTGATGCTCTGCTCCAAAGCATTCAGACCTTGAGCTTGACGCAGAAGCGTGAACTTCAGGAGCACCTAGAGCAGCAGATTTTTGAGGCGGAGGAGGCGGGTTATGTGGAGGATGAGGCGACGCGGCGGGAGATGGCGGCGGTGCAGGCGGAGTATGCAGCAGGGGATTTTGTAACGTTTGATGGTTTAGCTCAAGTGGAAATGCATATTGCTGCGGAACGGGTGAGAAATTTAGATGTGGCTTTATGAAACTCCACAATGTGGTGAGTCGGGTAGTGATTGACCCTCGTAAGCTGACTCAATATGCCCTCAATTCAAACAATCCCCAAGCTGTTGATAAGGCTTTGATGTTCCAGCGATATTTGGGATTCACCCCGGCAAACTATCAGCAATTACTGCAACAAATTGAGATGAATGCTTTAGATGCTGAGGCGATCGCGGGACAGAGTGATGAATATGGACAACGATATCGGGTGGATTTATCGATTGTGGGGGTCAGCCCCAATCAACAAGAAAGGGTGCGGACGGGATGGATTGTAAAACCTGGTGAAGATTTTGCTCGATTGGTGACGTTATATATTACAAGACGAACATGAACAATCCACAACTCTTCGATGTCATTGAACTTTTGGTTGATATCGCTGCTTCGGGTTTACGAGTGGGCGATCGCGGCGCAATTGTTGAGCAGCATAGCGATCGCGCTTACGAAGTGGAGTTTACCAACGAGACGGGAGCAACCAAGGCAATGGTTGTGCTTTCACCAGAGCAGTTTATGGTGGTTTGGCAGAGTGCAACGGAGGCTTGGGTTCCGCTCACGGAACGGATTGCAGCGATGATTCGGGTTTTGCCCCAGGAACGACAGGAAGAGGTTTTGAGTTTTGCGCGATCGCTTTATCAATCGCCCGTTTAACTTTGGTGTGTGTCGCTGATGGTCTGGCTAAAATATGGGGAGTTGATGGGTTTGAGGTTGAGGGATTGTGAGCCTATTCGATAAGTTGTTGGGTAAGAAGCAGCGGCAGCCTGAACAACCGCAGGAGTAAGCAAAGGATAGTCGGGCGATTCATAGTGATTAGAATGGAGATATGCCGTTTGACTTCCGAGAATACGTAATATGACTCGATTGGAGCTAGAGCAGACTGTCAAGCAACTTCCAGCGCAGGAGGTGCGAGCGTTTGCGAAGTGGTTACAGGACTACTTAGATGAGATGTGGGATCGGCAAATTGAGGCGGATGCGGCAGCGGGGCGGCTGGATCATTTGATTGCTCAGGCAGAGGCGGATATTGCGGCGGGTCGAGTACGAGATTTAGATGAAGTCTTTAACGACGGCTGAGTTTTGGCGGGCGTATCGTCAGTTGCCGCCTAAGTTGAAGGTGCAGGCTCGAAAGACGTATGCGCAATGGCGACAGAATCCAAGGCATCCTTCTTTACACTTTAAGAAGGTGGGCAAAGCATTGTGGTCAGTGCGGATTACGGGTGGATATCGGGCGTTGGCGATTAAGAAGGGAGATGATTATTACTGGTTTTGGATTGGCCCTCATGATGAGTATGAGGCATTGTTAGGGGCTGGCTAAAATATTGAGAGTTGGTTTGTCTGGGAGTTGAGTATGGGTCTGTTCGGTAAGTTTTTTGGCAAGAAGAAGGGACAAACTGAGCAACCGCAGGAGCAGACGCCGGATTATGTGGGGGCGTTGCGTACTGTTATGGGTCAGGTTTTGGCGGGGCAGTCGGGGTATGTGGCGTTGCAGGGTTTGCCGGGTTTGGGGGTGACGGAGCAGGAGTTGGTGGTTTGGTTGCGGGCGGGGAATGGGCGTGAGGTGTTGACGCTGGGGCAGTGGGAGCAGTTGGCGGCGGCGGAGGTTGAGGGGTTGAGTGAAGTGGCAGGGGAGGTTGTGCGGGAGTTGCGGGGGGAAGTGCAAGAAAGGAGTGAGGTGCAGGCGGCAGAGCCGCAGGTGGGGCGTTCTTTGGTGGAGCCAGGAAACGAGGGGGCGGAGCCGGATGTGATTGGGCAGATGTTGGCGGAGAAACAAACATCTGATGAATTGCGTACTGAGCAAGAAGCGAAAGATCTTTGTATCAAAGGAATTGGTTTATATAAGGATGGGAAGCGGAGCCATGCAATTAAATTATGGACTCAAGCGATCGAAATGTATCCACGGTTAGCTACTGCATACCTTGTTCGCGGCATTGCCCATTATGAGAGCAAAAAACATCAGGAAGCTATTACAGATTTAAGTGAAGTAATTAGAATTAATCCGTACATGATGGAAGCACATAGCAGTCTTGGTCTAGTTTACTCTGATCTCAAATTCTATGAAGAGGCTATTGCGAGCTACACCCGTGCTATAGATCTCAATCCTGATCATACTTTTGCTTTCGTGATGCGTGGAGTTGCCAATTTTGAACTTAAGCAATATGAAGAAGCGATTGAGGATTTCAATAGAGTTATAGAAACCAATGGAGTGACAGAAGTTGAGCTTGCTGATACATATAATTCGCGTGGGCTTGTCAATCTTGAACTCAAACAATATGAAGAGGCAATTGAAGATTTTAGTGCAGTCATAAAGATAAACTCTCAGCACAGCCATGCCTATCACAATAGAGGCATGGCACACCACAATATGCAGCTCTATGAAGAGGCAATTTCAGACCACAGCAAAGCGGTCGATATAGATCCAAAACATATTGAATCATACAATGGACGTGGTTGTTCTTATTTGAGTCTTAAACGATATGCAAAGGCAATCGATGACTTTACAAAATCAATCGAGATGAATTCACTCGACTCCGTTTACTACAGTAACCGTGGTCAAGCCTACGAGGAATTGAAGCAGTACAAAAATGCAATTGCTGACTACGATCGAGCTATAGAAGTTGACTCTAGCTATACTCTTGCTTATTGCAAGAGAGGTAATACTTATGTTCATCTCGATTCTTACCAGGAGGCTATATCTGACTACAATCAGGCCATTAATATTGAGCCTAGAAATATTGAAGCATATGGTGGTCTTGGAAATGCTTATCTTGGTTTAAATCTCTATGAACAGGCACTCTCGAATTACAATCAGGTGATCAGCATAGATCCTAGTCTTTGGTCTGCATGGGCAATGCGAGGACAAGTAATCTTTGATATCCATGGTTGTGATAAAGCGATAGAGAACTACGATGAAGGATTAAGAAGTATTGGGCAGGTGAAAGATGTGTGCGGATGCTCTATGCTTCTCTTCTTAAAAGGCTTTTCTCGGTATCAGCACGGTCAAAAGATTACGTCAGAAGCGTCAATATACTTCGATCAAGCTGTTCAAGACTATAAGTCTGCCTACGAGCTTGTTCAGAGTAATGGCATCTACGTTACTGACACACTCAGGATTCTGAAGAACTGGATCAAAGCCGAATATGCTCTCAAAAGGAATAGGATTGTAGATGATCTTATACTCGATTCGATTCAACGGCTAAGTAAAGCGTTACAAGCGGCTGATCTTGACTATCGCCAAGTTTTACGTGCTGAGTTTCATGACTTCTACACATTAGAGTTTAATCGGATTATCAGAACCAAAGGAACCTGGCTCGCCCTCGCCGAGGCCGAAAAATGGAAAACCCTTGCCCTGCAATGGCTCACCAACCCCCAAGCCGAACCGCAAGAGAGTCAAACCGACCTGCAAACCTGCGTTAACCATCTCTGCCAATCCCCCCACACCACCATCCTCTACTGGCATCTCAGCCCCGCCCAAATCACCACCTTCCTGCTGCGCCCCAACCAAGACCCGCAAGTCTTCACCACCCCCTGCGACCCGCCCTACACCCCCGAAACCAAAACCCAAACCAACTTCACCGAATGGCTGAAGCATTACAAGGAACTGTACGAAGCACAGCGGAAAAAGAAAGGCGAAGATTCCGTAGGGGCAATCCCCCCGTGGTTGCCCCAAACCGGATCTAGCGCAACGGCATCTGAGGCGGGGTCTGGCAACGAGGCAGCAGAGACTAAGACTAGCAGCGGGGCGACAGAGACCGGGGTAGGCACGGGGGCGCTACCCCTACAGAAGGATGGTGAATTGAATTGGCAAACGCAGCTGCCGCAACTCCTCGCCGACCTCGCCAAGATCCTCAAGATCAACGAAATCCTGCCCCACCTTGCAGACAGCCAACACCTGATCCTGATCCCCCACCGGGATTTGCACCTGCTGCCGCTTCATGCGTTGTTTCAATCCGCCCCAGCCCTCCTTGGGAAGGAGGGAGCCGGAAAGGGATTCAGCATCACCTACCTGCCCCAACTCACCCTACCCCCCACACCCAACACCCCACCCCCCAACACCACCCCAACCCTGATCGGCTACCCCACCAGCCACCAACAAATCCGCTTCGCCCGCCTCGAAACCCACCTCGTCGCCCATCTTCTCGCCCCAAGCTACCCCCAAGCCCAACCCCTCACCGCCGACCACGTCACCCCCCACGCCTTCGCCCAATACCTCCAAACTCCCGCCCCCTTCCTCCACTTCACCGGCCACGGTGCTCACGACGCCGCCAACCCTAACAACTCCGCCCTCTACCTCACCAACGACGAACCCTTCACCCTCCAACAACTCCTCGAACTCAAAACCCTTAACCTGCCCCTCGTCTGCCTCGCCGCCTGCGAAACCGGCATCAGCAACCAAGGCGAATTTATTAATGAATTTGTTGGCTTTCCCGCCGCCTTCCTCGCCCAGGGCAGCCGCACCGTCCTCAGCACCCTCTGGACCGTCGATGAACAGTCCAGCATGATCTTCATGGTCGAATTCTTCCGCCATTACCAACAGCACCATCGCCCCGCCGCCGCCCTGCGCCACGCCCAAACCCAACTGCAAACCCTCACCTGGCGCGACCTAGAACAGTGGTATCGCGCTGCAATCCATGATGACCTCGGGTTTAGCGATAAATCTTGGCTCAGAAGTCAGGCCAACAACATCACAAACGACACGGCTAAATATCCGCCTCATCACTGCCCCTACGCCACGCCTTACCATTGGGCAGGCTTTATTCTCACCGGAGCACCATGATCACCTTGGAAAACCTGCAACAACAACAACGCAGCGCGATCCTGACCATTGCTGCCAAATATAACGCCACCAATTTTCGGGTGTTTGGCTCCGTGGCTCGGGGTGAAGCGACTCCTGAGAGTGATGTAGATTTTCTAGTCGAAATGCCCCCCGGTCAAAGCCTACTCAAACGGATCGCCCTCCAACAAGAACTCGAAGATCTCCTCGGCTGCTCTGTGGATGTGGTCAAACCCAATCTGCTCCACGACCACATTCGAGAGCGAGTCTTACGGGAGGCGATCGCGTTATGAACAGCAGCGATCTTTTAGAAATTTGGGGCATCATTGAAGAAGAACTGCCCACCTTAAAACGTACCATTAATCAACTTTTGGCTTAACTGTATGGCTACTGACTCCACCGTAATCGCTTTCTTCGCGGCACTTGCTGCGACCCCACCCGATGAAATTGTGCCGTCTGTGGATGCGAGTTTGCTCACCGATAGCGATCGCACCCTAGACAAACTCCAACAAACCACTGCGGATCTCCCATTTTGGCAACGCTTTGAGCAGTTCCATAACCGATTTGTCGCAGGCTACACCGTCAAACCTCGGGCCAAGATGCTTGATCCGACCCCAGGCTCCGATGAAGTCTCAGATCAATTCGCAGACACCCAAGAAACGGTCAATGTCTCACTTCCGGCTGGGGCCATTCTGGATAGTCCTGACCCCGCTGCGATCGCCCGTGAACAATTCCAAAACTCGCCTTGGGCAAAAATTGGCGAGACCGCCGCAGCGATGCTGGAATGGAGTCGTAAACTATTCGAATGACTCAACTCATTTACCCGCATCTCCTCTACTTCGGTTATCATCTGCAAGCGGCCAGTCCTAACGAAACCTGGACGCAGTGGCGGCAAGCCCAAGCGCAGTTCCAGAAACAACAAGCCGAATCAGAGACCAGCCCGATTAAGTATGCCCACCAAGATTGGGAAGCTCGCTATGAAGAAAAAGATCTAGGGGATACGATCGGTTTATGGCTGATGACAGCTGCGCAAGACAAAACCACGCCTCAATCTTCTGAATTTGTTGCCCGTCTTAAGCAAAAACTTGACCCCATCCAGAGCAATCTTGATCAGACCTGGTTAGTGATTGGTCAGCAACCACCCGACACAGCAGCAAAAGAAATCATCACCGCAATTCGCGCGCTATGGCCCGCTAACCCTTTAGGCGTCGAGCAGTCTGGTTCTTTTCTGGGCAACGATCTCTCCACGTTCTCTCTCGAAAATAACCAGCAACTGGTCATTCTCCTCGCGCCCGATGCAGCACGGATGAATCACATTGCCCACTTCTACTACGAACTCCAGCGCCTGTTCTACTATCAGCACAAAGTGAACTGGAGCCGTGTCCAAAGCCGCAAGATCAAAGCAACCCTAACCACCGAGAACTTCTTTCCCCTCACCGCTGAAACGATTCCCGCGAACCCATCGCTGACCGCTCAACTCAACGCCGATCAAGCCCTCAATGCAGACTTAAAACAACTCCGGGGCATTCTCTACAACAATATGCTCAAGCTCGATCGCCATACCCGTGGCATTGAAGGGCTATCATTGCAACTCGAAACCCTAAAAACCAATCTCAACGCTTACGAAACGCGCCTTAACCGCATTCAACAACTCACGGAAAACCGAGAAAAATACGCCCAAGCCTCTGATTTAAAACTCTGGCTGGATTGGCTTGCTGATGCCACGCCCATTTACGAAGAACAAATCCACCAAGATATTGCCAGCTTGCAGCCAGGGCTCAAAGTCCGCGAACAACATATCAGCACCCTCCGAGCGATCATTGAAGCCGCTCAGGCCGAGCGCGATCGCGCCTTCCAACTCTTCGTCGAATCGGCAGGTATGGGACTCGGCACCGCCGGATTTGCCAGTAGTATCGTCCCTCCCATCCTTGATGCTTACGCCCAAGAGAATCCAGACACCACCACCCCGATCACTGTCGGCATCACCCATGCAGGCATTGCAGTAGCCATTGGCGTAATCTTTGCCAGCATCACCTATTTGCTCAGGCGACGCAGCAATCGGACACGGTAGAGCGGCTGGATGATACCGTCTAGACTGAATTAATATTTCCGCAGAGAGCGATCGCCACCATGGGACAAACCGAACGATTAATATTAATGGCCGAGGACGAACTGGTGCAGTACAGCACCGATGCTCGCAAGGTCGAAAAACTCCGCCGCAAGATTGGCATTTCCGTAACGCCCGCCCAGCGGGCTCAGGTCAAGCAAGAGATTCTGGAGGAAATGCCCGACAACTTTTTCAGTCGTCTGGTGTTAGAGCAGCGGCAAATGGTGGCGTTGCCCTTCTGGGGGATTGCGGGCTTGGGGCTGCTGTTGGGCATTTCCCTGCGTCAGCCTTGGGACTTTTTGGGAACAGCGATCGGCCTGCCTGCCGCGATTCAACTGCAACGGTGGGGTTGGCAACTCCAGGCCCAACGACTGGTGCTGCAAACCTTGGCAGAGCTAGAGAATCCTAAGTCTGAGAACTCCAACTGAATATACAGTTTGTTTTTGAGTGGACAGATGAACTATATATGCAGATATAAAAAACCCGCAATTCAACGAGGAACTGCGAGTTAGCAACAACACTCAACTGTTAAGTGTACCAATGATTTTGGTTTCGATCCGATCCTTTAAAGGGGATGAAACAATAAATCTGGATAAAAACGGTTGACTTCAATGAGAAGCCCAGCCGTAAAGGTGAGAAGCGCCATGATTAAAACCGGCGCAGTGGAAAGAAACTTAGCCATGAAGGTTTTCTCCCAAAACTTTTAAAAGGTGTATGCGATAGTATTCCCGAGCTAGAGGTAGCATTCAAGCCCTAGCACAACACTAAAACTCAAAACTCAGCCTCAAGGGGTCAGGGTTCGGACTATCGAGGTGAAATGGGGACATTGCTGTCCTTGACGGTCAGTTTGCCCGAGGTGAATTCACCGAAGGCGGCCAGGGGCCAAGCAAACCCCGTCAACATCATCTTGAAGGCCAGGGGCACATCAATAATAATCTCCTTCATCTCAGGATTCTTCTCGCTACGGATAGAAATGAGATAGGAGCGGCCCACCCAGCCAATCCAACCCGCAACATATAAGAAGATCAATCCTGGAATCGTGAAATCTCCAGCGTGAGACCAGCGACCATCCACCACTAGGTGAGGATAGCCTTCCGGGCCACAGAGGGCATCGGCGTAGCGTTCGGCACGCTTTTGACCCGATTTGGGGTCCGCCGTGGTGTTAACGAAGGACTTAGACTTTTGGATATAGGCAGAGGATTCGCTGCAAGGAACCAAGCCATAGTCATCCGCTGTGGCAGCTGGGGCGAAGTTGAGCCAGAGCACCGCCGCCAAAATCAAAGCCAACAACTTCCGCATAGAAATGTTACCTTTTGTTACGACACAATACGTTTTTAAGGTACAAAAGATGGCAATCATCGATTGTACAGTCGATGCAATCTTACTGCTCTGGCTCAACTCAGTAAAGATTCCGTAACAGAAAGTAAAAGCGATCTGTCTTGACGGTAGGGTTTTGTTAAATTTTGTTGATGATGTCGGGAGTGACTTGACAGGATCGATATAGCCAAGAAATGAATGCACGGGTAATTCACCACACCCCGAACCTACCCCGATCGTCGCTACGCGAGACCGCCCCTCCCAAGAGGGGATCTCTTGATCTCCTCTTGGGAGGAGTACCCGCAGGGGGAGAGTGGGTCGGCCCACTTCGCTTCTTGGAGAAAGTTTCTTCCGCTTTTCTGTCCGCCTTTGGTGGACTCAGACGCTCTGAACCCTGAACCCTCAATGACCACTGTCCTTGCCCTCGAAACCAGTTGCGATGAAACGGCGGTGGCGATCGTCCGCGATCGCACCATTCTCAGCAACGTCGTTGCCTCCCAGATTGATCTCCATCGCCGCTACGGGGGGGTTGTGCCGGAGCTGGCTTCCCGCCAGCACCTAGAGACGATCAATGGTTGCTTGGCTGAGGCCCTGACCCAGGCAGGGCTGGCTTGGGATGCCATTGATGGCATTGCCACAACCTGTGCGCCGGGGCTTGTGGGTGCGCTCCTGGTGGGCGCAACCACGGCCAAAACCCTGGCCCTGCTCCACCAGAAGCCATTTTTAGGTATCCATCACCTGGAAGGGCATATCTACGCTACTTATCTGAGTAACCCCGAGGTGGAGCCCCCTTTTCTTTGTCTTTTGGTTTCCGGCGGTCATACCAGCTTGATCCAGGTCAAAGCCTGTGGCGACTACCAGACGCTGGGCAGCACCCGCGACGATGCGGCAGGCGAAGCCTTTGACAAGGTGGCACGGCTGCTAGATTTGGGCTATCCCGGTGGGCCAGCGATCGATCGCCTCGCCAAGTCAGGTAATCCGGATGCCTTCTCGCTCCCCGAGGGTCGTGTGTCTCGTCCCGAGGGGGGCTACCACCCCTATGACTCCAGTTTTAGCGGTCTGAAAACTGCGATGCTACGTCTGGTGCAAAAGTTAGCGGCAACGGGTGAACCATTGCCCACGGCGGACTTGGTCGCCAGCTTCCAAGCCACCGTGGCGCGATCGCTCACCCGCAAGACCCTTGCCTGTGCCCTGGATCATGGCTTGAGCACCGTGGCGATCGGCGGTGGTGTCGCGGCGAATACGGCGCTGCGATCGCACCTCCAAGTCGCCGCCACAGAACATAACCTGACCCTCCATTTCCCGCCCCTGAACCTCTGCACCGACAACGCCGCGATGATCGCCGCCGCGGGGGTTGAGCATTTGCAACAGGGTCATGTTTCCGGGCTCGATTTAAGCGTCCAGTCCCGCTTACCGATCCAAGACGTGATGACGCTCTACGCGGAGGCGTGACGGATTGGCCGTGCTGGAGTTGAAGAGCCAGTTTTACCTCGGCTGTGCGGTCTGGGCCTACGCGGACTGGGTGGGCTCGTTTTACCCGCCCCAAACCAAGCCCCGGAATTTTCTGCACTGCTATGGCGATCGCCTCAATACCGTTGAAGGCAATAGCTGCTTCTACGCCGTGCCCTCGGTTAAGACCGTGCAGCGGTGGCGCACCGAGACGCCGACGGGCTTCAAATTTTGCCCCAAGTTCCCCCAGAGCGTGACCCACCAGGGTTTGCTGATGCCACAATTGCCAGGAGCATTGCAATTCATCGAACGAATGGAGTATCTGGGCGATCGCTTGGGGGTGCTGTTTTTGCAACTGCCGCCCCGCTATAGCCCCGAGCAAGCCGATGATCTCCGGGACTTCTTGGCGGCTTTGCCCCGCGATCGGGTTGCGATCGCCCTCGAAGTGCGCCATCCCCAATGGTTTTATCCTGAGATCCGGCAGCAACTCAATGCCGATTTGGCTCGGCTGGGGGTGCATCGGGTGATTTTAGATACGCGATCGGTTTACAGCAGCCCAGGCGATCCTCAAGCTGCCTCGCGCAATCGCAAACCGCAACTGCCCGTTTTCCCTGATTCTCCCACCGAGACGGTGCTGATTCGTTTTATTTCCCATCCTGACGCGCAGTACCATGAACCGTTTTTGAGTGAATGGGTGACGCAAATGGCGATCTGGCTACAGGCGGCGAGGACGGTCTACTTCTTTGTTCATTGCCCCGCCGAGAGCTATTCGCCCCAAACCGCCCGTGTGGTCTATCAACGTCTTCAAGAAACCGTTTCAGGACTTCCTCTGCTCTTTGCACCAGAGCGTCCAGCCTCAGAGCAACTGCGGTTGTTTTGAGGGGATTTCTGGTAATGAATGTACCAACAAGAGCTCGAAAATGGTGCGTTACGCTGTC
>JBMYQW010000148.1:5934-11174 GCA_049601735.1 Spirulinaceae cyanobacterium | reverse complement strand
CCTGACCGACTTTTACTCCTGCCGCCTGAATCGCCAGCCGATAGGCGGCATCGGCGGGGAAACGACAACCCAGATAAATTTGACCATCGGGGCCGCCCAGAATTTGATCATGGGTTGAGAGAATCTTCACCTCGCCATTGGGCATGATGTAGCCCTGGAAGCTCGGCGATCGCTTCTCCTCACCTTCCACAAAAACCTCCGCCAGCACCCCCAGATCAGGAATGCGTTGCAAAAAGGCGTCTGCACTCATGCCTTCTCCCTGGGGTCGCAGGGTTTTTAGGGCCTTGGGGAGAGCTGCATGACGGGCGTCCGGTGCCAGTTGCCCGAGCGATCGCAGATCCAAGAGCGCATTGCCTTCCCCCGAAAAGCCGTCGTTGAGCTTAATCACCACCTGTTTCAGGTCAGGGTTACGCTGCCAGAGCTGGGCGATCGCAGCGCAGAGGTCAGCCTCGTTCCAGACCCGTTTGCTGCCATCCGGATGCTGGATCTGGGTCTGGGCAAAGATCTCGCGGCTGCCGCTCTTGGAGCCCCAATGAAGCAAATCCGGTGGGCAAGCCAGGAGCGGAATGCCCAAACGCAGAGATAACGCCTGTTCGAGAGGCGTGGAGTTGTAGCACACCATATAAGAACGGTTGGGTCGCAGGGCTTGGCGAATCCGTTCGAGCAGGCGGGGGCGCTCCAGTAGCTTTTGGGAGAGGGACTTAAGGGAGGTGTCTTGCACCGAGAAGAGCAGGAGGCGATCGCGGGCGTGGGAGAAGGGAATCCCGGCGAGGAACTGGAGATAATAGTCCACAATCAGGGGGGCGATCGGCTGGGCAGTCACGTAAATCAGGCGCGTGAGGGGGTTCCGCAAGCGGATCAACGAAAACAGCAGCCGCTCCTCGTAATGGCAAAAGCCAGGAATCTTGCTGAGTTGGTCTTGGTCGAGGCTCAATGACGGAATGACCAAGACATCAAAGTCATCTTGGTCAAAGAGGTCAATCGTCTGGGCGTAGTCCCGGAGTTGTCCCTGGAGGGCATAAAACTGCTCGGTGGCGTTAGGCTCAGGGGTATGGGGCATTGTGAGAGCTAGAACTGCGAGAGGAAGCGCAGATCGCTGGCGTAGAGGCGACGGATATCATCGATGTGGTGCAGCACCATGGCAAAGCGTTCCACACCTAAGCCCGCCGCAAAGCCCGTGTAAACCTCTGGGTCATACCCCACCGCCTTGAGCACATTGGGGTCAACCATGCCACAGCCCAAGACCTCCAGCCAGCGACCCTCCCATTGCACATCCACCTCTGCTGAGGGCTCGGTGAAGGGGAAATAGCTGGCCCGGAAGAGCATGGGCAGTTCTTCGCCGAACATCTGGCGGACGAATTCTTTGAGCGTGCCTTTGAGGTCGGTGAAGGTGAGGTGCTTGTCGATCGCCAGGATCTCGATCTGGTGGAAGACAGCGGAATGGGTGGCATCCACCGTGTCGCGGCGATAGACCCGACCGGGCGCGATGATCCGCAGGGGTGGCTCATGCTCTTCCATGTAGCGGATCTGCACTGAAGAAGTGTGGGTGCGCAGCAAGTTGCCATTGGGCAGGTAGAAGGTGTCTTGCATATCCCGCGCCGGGTGGTCGGACGGAGTGTTGAGGGCCTCGAAGTTGTAATAGTCGGTCTCCATTTCGTAGCCTTCAGCCACGGTGTAGCCAAGCCCCATGAAGATCTCAATCACCCGATCGATGATGTGGTTGAGCGGATGCACTCGACCGAGGGGGCGACTCACACCCGGCATGGTGACATCGAGAGTTTCGCTGGCTAGTTGGGCGGCGATCGCCGCTCCCTCTAGCTTGGTTTTCGTCTGCTCCAGTTGCCGTTGAATTCCTTCTTTAATCTCGTTGGCCACGGCCCCAATGCGAGGGCGCTCCTCGGCCGAGAGCTTGCCCATGCCCCGGAGAATTTGCGAGAGTTTACCTTTCTTGCCTAAGACAGCGATGCGCTGCTGCTCAAGGGCGTCGAGGTCGGCAACAGCGGCGATCGCTGCCGTTACTTCAACTTGGAGTTCTTGGAGTTGGCTTTCGAGATCAGACATTCCACTATAAATTCTTAGGTAGGGCCGTTGCGTTGGGCGGGGTCTTAATCGTTTAGTTTAACGAGCAATGGGGTCAGAAAACGAACAGGGGGCGGATTTGCCCGCAACACCAACCATGACAACACCACAGCAGATTCTGGTTAGCAATGACGATGGCATTCTGGCCCTCGGCGTACGGACTTTAGCCAATGCCCTCGCGCGCGCCGGACATCAAGTAACGGTGGTTTGCCCCGATCGCGAGCGATCGGCCACCGGCCATGGCTTGACGATTCACCAGCCGATCCGCGCCGAACAGGTGTTTGATATCTACGCCCCTGCTGTGGCGGCCTGGTCTTGCTCCGGGACGCCTTCAGACTGCGTGAAGCTAGCCCTGAGTGCGCTCCTGCTGGGACGCCCGGACTTCGTGCTCTCGGGCATTAACCAAGGCTCGAACCTAGGCACAGATGTGCTCTACTCAGGAACGGTTTCGGCGGCGATGGAGGGGACGATCGAGGCGATCCCCAGCGTGGCGTTGAGTTTGGCGAGCTTTGCGGTGCGGGAGTTTGATGTGGCGGCAGCGTTTGCAGTGCAGTTGGTGGCCCAGTTAGCCCAGGCTCCCTTGCCCGGTTCAAGTTTGCTCAATGTGAATATCCCAGCGGTTCCGGCCGACCAAATTGCGGGCGTGAAGCTGGCCCGGCAGGGGCTGCGACGCTATATTGAGCAGTTTGCCCAGCGCCAAGATCCCCGAGGCAAGCATTATTATTGGCTAGCGGGGGAGGCGATCGAAGATATTGAGCAGCCGGATCATGCCCACCTGCCGCCGGAGATTCCGGTGGATGTGCAGGCCATTAAGGAAAATTACATCACGATCACGCCGCTGCAATATAACCTCACGGACACGGAGATGTTGCGTTCGTTAGGGCGCGATCGGTTTGGGTTTGATAAAGGATGAAGTAGGGTGCGTTAGCAGGGAAGTTGGCTCTGTTTTTAGACAATCTCTTTATTTGCTGCGTAACGCACCAACGCAATATTTGTGAATCTCGATCGGTGCGTTACGGCGAAGTTTTAAACGCTTCATTGTTGTTGTCAATGGTTGCCGCCTAACGCACTCTACGACTGAGAAATTTTACTCTATCACAGTAACATGAATGTACTCGTGCCCAGACATGGATGTAGAATGGATGTAGAGGTGACTAGACCCTGAATACAAACAGATAACTTAGCAGCACACCCCGACCGATAACTCAGCGGTCTAACGGCTTGGGCTTCAGCGGTGGCGAGGGTCTTCGAGTATAACTAGAGTGCTGAGGCCATCCGCTGCAAGCCCTGGTTAGGCATCTGGTCAATAGAGCAGCCAAGCATCGATTTCACTCTCAAAATAGTTTTTATAATCCATCATCCTGATTCAGGATATCAAGATACTCACTATAAACGTATACCTTATTTCTAGGCTTGCCCGTTACCTCAGCCACTATTCCAAGTTGTTGAAGATCTTCAACTGCACGTTTAACAGTTGGCTTGGTTGTCCCACAAGCCTCTGCGGTTTCAGGAATTCGGATTGCGATCCTTTTCTTCAGGTAATCATAGACCGTTAAATTTGATTGTACTGCGACCGACTGGTAAATTGAGCCTTTCCGCGATTGCTCTACTATTTTGCGATCTCGCTCAAAGAGAACCATTAGAGCACGAATTTTCTCCGTAGCCTGATCGGCAATAGTCGTAACACCCTCAAGAAAAAATACAAGCCACTCCTCCCAATTTCCTTGGGTTCTTACTTCTTGGAGAAGATGGTAGTACTTGTCACGGTGCTTCTTAAAATAAAGACTCACATAGAGCCATGGTCGTTCCAGAACTCCTTCAGCAACAAGCATAAGTGCTATGAGCATACGACCTACTCGACCGTTACCATCAAGAAACGGGTGAATTGTCTCAAATTGTGCGTGTGCGAGTCCAACCTTGAGCAAGATAGGATATTCCGTGGAATGGAGGAATTTCTCGAACGCACTGAGTATGTCTTGTAGCTCATGGGGTGGCGGTGGTACAAACATTGCATCACTTGGTTTACTGCCTCCAATCCAGTTCTGGGAACGCCTGAACTCTCCAGGTGCTTTTTCATTACCACGAGTGCCATAGACAAGTCGCTCATGCGACTCACGAATTAGACGCAAGCTGAGTGGCAGCGTTGAAAGCCGATCAATACCATAGCTTAATGCCCCAATGTAGTTAGAAACCTCTTGAACATCTTCCAACACAACTCCCGGCGATGCCTGATTCTCATGAAGAAGCAAATCAGCAATGGATGACTGAGTTCCCTCGATTTGGCTCGACAACACGGCTTCCTTTCGGATGTAACTATATAAAAGTTCTTCTGGACCTGGCAGTAGTCGCCCAATCCCATCAAGTCGCCCTAATGCCAATCCCGCAGCTTCGAGTTGTCGCTGAAGAGCTGAATCTACCGTGATTGGTGGAACCGGAGGCAAGGGCATAGGAATAAAGGCTTCATAGGAAGTTTCCCCAACACCCTGACGCACCCACTGCCCAGCTCTTTCTGACCTCTTAGTAAAGGATGACATATTTACAATAAATCTTAGTAAAGCAAGCTAGGCTTTGTTTTACTAGAGGATACTTGGTCAAGTAAAGTTTGTGGGCAATTTTTTTTTGAATAGAGATTTCTGTTCGCACATACATTTCACAAGTCGGGAAGCCTAACTATGAATTATACGGATTTTTTTCCATCTAATCACCCCTATACGGGTTTTATCAAGGTTTTATCCGCATAACACTCTCTATAGGGATGTTATGCGGAAATTTTCCGGATAATCCTCTTGATCAGCATTTTATACAGATTGTTTTCCCCATTATAACCACGACTCCACCCCCGACGAAGAAGTAGGGTGCGTTAGCAGGGGAGTTGGCTCTGTTTTTAGGCAATATCTTTGATTTTCTGCGTAACGCACCAACGCAATATTTGTGAATCTCGATCGGTGCGTTACGGCGATATCTTAAACGCTTCATTGTTGTCAATAGTTACCGCCTAACGCACCCTACGACTTCTGGTTCCAAGCAACTAATCAGCCAACCCAAACTCCTGCATCGCGGGTAAAAAATTGCGATTCTCGTGGCCCGGACGACTGAGTTTGATTAGGGCAAAACGCTGATCAGGTCGCAGTGCCTGCCATTGGGTCAGAGAAATTGAGCAG
>JBMYQW010000148.1:0-5924 GCA_049601735.1 Spirulinaceae cyanobacterium | reverse complement strand
TTCTGCACGGTGTTGTACTTCCCTTCGTGCAAAATGTTGGCGTGGTGGTGGACGCAGGGAATGCCGTCCGCGTTCTTCTTGGTGCAGAGCTTCTTGGTCTTGCACTTGGGCGGGAATCTCGGTGGCGTTCAACCAGGCAGGCGCGGCCTCGGTGGGCAAGGTTTTGGCGGGTTCCCCCGTATGGGCAACCACCAGAGCTTGGAGCCCATCGCGGTAGGCGGCGATCGCCGCCGTCGTATCACAGGACTGCTCAACCAGGCGCTGCCGCTCATCCATTGTGAAACAGTGCCAATGGTTGAGCTTGAGCTTCACGCCGCAGGTATCGAGCTTAAGGCGCACGCCCATGGGAATGCAGCGGAGGGATGCGACAAAGTCGGCTTCAAATGCAAACATAGGGTCTAGTTCTAAAACTCAAACAGGCTCTGGATGGTCATAATCCAAACATCATCATTGGCGCTGCTCTGATTCAGCGCGGGCAACCAGATCACGCCCGGGGTGATGGCAATGCGATCGCTCACCTGGTAGCGATAGGCCGCTTCAATATGCCAGACCGGATCGGTGTCGGCCAGAGCGGCCCGCGAACCTCCCGTTTCCAAAGATTTTAGACTGGGTTCCGTGCCCACCAAGAGCATCCCCAGATTGCCCGGTTGCCCCAGGTCGGGAAAGTTGAGGGCCACGGCCCAGTTCCAGATCGTGGCATCGCCAAAGCCCAGCAGCCGCCCTTGGGTCAGGCCTGCCCAGCCGGAGAGGGCAAGACCATCACTCGGTTGCACAATCGCTTGCACACCGTAGGAATTGCTGACCACAGGGGTTGAGGTGTTGGTTGCACCCAGGCTCTGACCCAGTTGGGCATTGAGAGCAATCGGAATCAAATTTGCCGTAAAAGAGCCCGTCGCCGTACCGCTGCCGCCAAAGCGAAATTCGTTCGCACCGCTGTAGGCATGAACATAAGTCAAGCCCAGTTGCACGGTTTCGGTGGGCGCAAAGGTGAGCTGCCCCAACAGGGAATAATTGCCATTAAAAATACCGCTGCCCGCTTCGCCAGCCTCGTTGGCAAGGTAGCCGAAATCCAGACCAATGACATCATTGAACTGATGGTTGAGCCCTGCACCAGAGCCATCGCCGCCGATGCCGAAGATGGGGTTGCGCTGGCCAAAGCGGGAGAGTGCGCCTTTGCCCCCGTCTTGATCGTCCAAGAAGGGGTTGAGCGTGTTGGCATAGTTGAAATGAGCCCCGCCACTGGCATAGATGTTGAGATGGGTGCGATCGCCCAACGGAAAGTCGTAGGAGAGTAGGTCGAGATAGACGCCGTTCGTGTTTTCACTCACGCGGGAGCTGTCGATCGCCAGACGACCATCGTTGCTGTGGAGCAGGTTGGCGGGGTCACTGCCGCCGGTGTCGCCGCCCGAAACCAAGAGCGGCACAGGGTTGCCCCCAGCCAGACGGGTGCGGAGGCGATCGCGCCCGGTGAAGCTCGTCGTCAGTTCAATCCAGGTACGGTGCTGCACCACGGGTTCATTGCCAATCGTTGAATTAGCGCGGGTGATATTCTTAATTGCTTTACCGCCGAGTTCATCGCTGACCGCAAACACCACCTGGCCCCGCAGTTGCGTCGTGGTGGAGAACTGGCTAGCTTCGAGTTCCTGGAGTCTGGCTGTCACCGCATCGGTGCGACCGCGCAGAATGGCGAGTTCGACCTGGAACTCGCGGGTGAGCTGTTCTATGGTTTGTAAATCTTCAGTCGTCACCAGATCCCCCGAGGCTTGGGCAATCAGGCGCTCTAGCTCGGTGAGGCAGGCATTTAAACCAGCGGCAAATTCGTAGCGGGAGAGGGCGCGATCGCCCCGAAACAAACCATTCGGATACCCCCGCAGACAGCCGTAGCGATAGGCAAGCTGAGTCACCGCTTCGGCGGCCCAGTCTTGGGGCGAAACATCTCGGAATTGACTGGCTGGGAGGCTCGCTGGGGGGTCAAATGCTTGGGCCAGGACGGGTGGGGCAGCGAGCGGGAGCGCAGCCAGTAAAGCAGCCAGCAAACTAAATTTGAAAGGCATGGATTAGCGGGGTGTTGCGCACTTAACGAAGAACAGATCAAACGTAACAAGTTTTCGGTCGGTGGCATCTTGTCTGTTGAGCTTATTTACACTGCGTCTACTGCCCATCCGGCTCGATTCCCGCCGCTCGCAATTGGGCCAGCAGCTGTGCCGATCGCTGGCGTTCTTGGGCCAGTTGTTCCTGCTCCCATAACAGGAGAGTCCCCTCTGCATCCCACCAGCGCAACCACGATCCCTTGCGTCCAAATGCTTCACCCGACCAAACACCTAAGAACAGGTTGAGTTCGGGGAGCCAATAGCGTTCCTGGTGGTGCGGCAGGGAAATTTGATAATGTCCTGAGCGATCGCGCTGATAGAGTTCAAGCTGACTCGTTTGGGGGTCAAAGATGACATAGCTGGGAACCTGCAAGACTTGCTCATAAAAAAAACATTTGCCCGGGGGATAGGTGGGCTTGGTGGAATATTCACCCCCTTCCGTCTCGGCGAGAAACTCCATGACGATCGCCGGGAAGTCTCCCTGGAGCTGGGGCGTGTAGCTGCGCTCAACCGCTTCAGCAGGTGCAGTTAACTGGGGCACATAGACCCAATCGGGTGCTTTAACCACTGTCTTGCCGTTGACCGTGGCGCAGATGGCATAATTTGTCGCTATGATGCTGCGATCGCCAAGACGCTGATTACTCCGCAGTGCATCCGTTAGGGCTTGGGCCAGCAAAGGTTGTGTGCGATTATCCACAGGGTCATCGGGCAGGACGTAGTCGAGCGGGAGCTTGTCCCAGGTAATCGTCAGGGGACGGGGTGTCGTGCTCATGGCGAGGCAAGGCAGAGCATAGAGTCATTCTGCTAGGATGTGCTGCTTACCCCATCAGCACGTTCACTCATTCCGAGCGGGGCAGTCGTGCCGTATGAAGCTATCAATTATGATAACCAGTCCACCTGATAGAGAAAGACTTGTTGCTGAATTATGGTGTGAGCATCAGCAGTGGGGAGAGGTTTCCTGGGACTACCGTTATTCAAGCGTTAAACATGACTGACACTCGGACGATCGCTACCTTTGGGGCCGGTTGCTTTTGGCAGACCGAAGCCGCCTTTCAAGACCTGCCAGGGGTGATCAAGACCTCGGTGGGCTACATGGGCGGGCATTTTCCCAACCCCTGCTATCTAGATGTGCTCTCCCGGATTACGGGCCATGCCGAGGTGGCTCAGGTTGAATATGATCCCCAGGGCATCAGCTACGCGCAATTACTCGATCGCTTTTGGGAAATTCACGACCCCACCAGCCTCAACCGTCAGGGGGCCGATCGCGGCGAACAATACCGCTCGGTGATTTTCTATCACAGTCCGGAGCAGGAGCAGCTTGCGCGTCAGGCCAGGCAGCGGTTGGATCAGTCAGGACAATATGAGCGGGCGATCGTGACGGAAATCAAACCCGCCACAGCTTATTACCTGGCGTCCGACGAACATCAGCAATATTTTTCCCGAAAACGTCGCCATAATAGAGAACGAAAGAGCGAAGTATTTCCATAACCACCATGAGTCAATCCGCTGCTGCACCTGCGCCGAGCCCTGAACCAAACCAACCGATTCGGGTTGAAGAGCGCCATTGGGGAACGGTTGCTGTCCTAGAAGAGGGCGCGAACTACCGGATCAACCGCATTGCCATTAATCCGGGGGCGCATATCAGCACCCAACTCCATTACCACCGCAGTGAGCATTGGATCGTGGTGGCGGGGACAGCGAAAGTGATCTTCAACGGCGAGGAGCAATTGCTGATGCAGAAGCAATCGACCTATGTGCCAATGAACACGACCCATCGGGTGGAGAATCCGGGGGTGATTCCGTTGGTGATGATCGAGATTCAGAATGGGCAATATTTGGGCGATGAAGATATTATTCGTCTGCCGGAGGAAGTCGAGGACTAAAATGCTTTTTGAGAGTAATAGTCAGGTGGGGAAATTAACGTCTCAAAGCCATGATTAAGGCTCATCAATATGTGCCCACCCTGCACTTACAGTTCTACACCTCAAGATAAGTCGTGAATTTTAGAATAAATATTAAAATCGGCTCTCTCGCGGTGATCGCCCTCTGCACCTTAGGATTATCAGGCTGCCTCGTTTTTGAGCAACTCCCCTTCCCAGACTCTGAACTGAAAAATTTCTCTGAAACAGTATTGGCCGATGAGCTGCTCGCAATTGCCCAACAAGACCTCCCCGAGGAAGCTCGCCAGATCTTAGAAGATGACTTCCAGGATGAGCCTGATCCGCTAATCTATACAGTTTCAGAGAATCTCGTTCTCTCGTTTGTACAGCACGAGCTGGGCTGGACTTCTCAAGTTTTCATGAAAAATGATAGTCATTTCATGGCTTGTGAACTCATGGTCGGTGATGAGCTAGAAGCACCGGAAGGCATCACCTTAACCCAACCGGCTGAGGAGGAGATTCCTGATTCGACAGAAGGAATTTTGAAACAACTTGCCAAGGAAGGTGTTGATGCGATCGAGCCCGAAGAACTCGATTCAACGGATCTCTTCCCGCCAACGATCGTATCGGGCACGAAGGAAGCAATGCGGGATTTTATTTTAGAACTGTCTTCTTCTTCACCTAAGATATGTTTGGCAATTCCGATGAATGCGATCGGTGATCCGATTCCTGATAGCGAATAATCGTAAGGTGTGTAAATTTAATACTTCTAGAATTAGAATAAAGATTGAGTTGTGCCCAGAAATAAACTCCAAATTTCAAATATCGACGGGGTTTGGATATGGAGCGGGGAACGTTGATTGAGTAAGTCAACACTCCGGACAGTTTTTGATCATCAACGAGAGAATGAGGGTTTTAACCTGATTTCAGGATGGTTGAGCTAACGAGAAATCAAGGGTTTCAGCGTTTGCTCGGAAAAGTTTCCGGACTATTGGTAAGTAGATCGAGTTAGAAAAGCCTACTTGTAAAGGTGTCGGCTGGTGACCAATTGAATTATGACTCTCTTTTTATCTGCGTAGCTTGATTGGGATTTATCTTACTGGGTCTCTCACAAAAATTACAATCTGAAAATATCTGCATATTCCCATCAGCATCAAGATAAACACAGGCAATTTTATGATTTTCGAGTTCTTTTTTGAGTTGCCCATCAATTGATAAGAACTGAGCTATTCCAATTAAGGAGGCACAAAGATAAATCCCTAAAAACCCTAGATACAGTACTGTTGGTAGTGATTTCAGTACTTTCTTCCATCGTGTCTTGCTCATTGTTTCCCAATGGAATAAGGTGAATTTAAAACTGTTTCATGGTTTCTATACCTGGATATTTTGCAACAATCATCATCCACAAATACACGCTTATATCCATCGGTATCAAAGCGAACACAGGCGAATTCATGATTTTCAAGTGCTTCTCCAAGCAGCCGCCACCTCGCGTTGAATTGAGACCGGATGACAAGGAATGAGGACGACACTACTATTATCGCTACCATTAATAGCGTTGTTGCTACTTGCTGCCATTGCATCTTGTTCATGCTTTCCGCTCTTAACCTTTTACTTCAAACCTGCGGCACTTGCTGCGTAATGCAATGCACCGAGCCGCCCCCTTCCGCCAGCGTCACCCCCGGCACACCCACGACCTCCCGCTCCGGAAACACCTCCTGCAAAATCCCTAGCGGTTCATCGGAGTCATGCCAAAAACAAGTGCGAAAGTTCTGGCTGAAATTTTAATCTTGCCACCATTGTACTTTCCTGTTGATATCAAATTATGAAAGTCCGGCTACAGAGCCAGGATACAAGGAAGACTAAGGAGATTTCTCAAAGAGTATTCCAAGGAAAAAAACGCTCCAGAAATGAGCTTTTTGGGTGGCGGGCAAGATGCCCGCGCTACGGGATT
>JBMYQW010000147.1:0-11278 GCA_049601735.1 Spirulinaceae cyanobacterium | reverse complement strand
GGTGCTGAAATACCAGGGGGATGCCTACCGTCAATTGGGCCAGCTCGATCGCGCCCTAGACTTGTATGAGCGATCGCTCTTGGTGAGCAATACCCGCTCGCTGATCACCGCCTCGGGGAACCTGATTTGGTATCGATATCTCGACACCTGGACCGCGATCGCTCAAGTGCAGCGCGATCGCGGTGCATACCCTGAGGCCCTAGCGCAAATTCGCAAAGTGATCCGCGAGGTAGAAACCTACAGCCGCCAGCTCAAAGACCCCCAAGCGCGGCAGGGCTTCTTTACTTCGGTGCAAGATTATTACGACACCTACATCGACCTGCTGATGCGCCTACATCAGCAGGAGCCGGAGGCCGGTTACGATGTGCAGGCGCTGCAAGCCGATGAAAATCGCCGTACCCAGGGGCTACTCGGGATGCTCACAGAAGCCAATGTGGATTTGCGTCAGGGCGTTGACCCGGCGCTCCTGGCCCGCGAAACTCAACTGCTCGAAAAGATCGAAGCCCTGGAAACCGAGCGGATTGCGGCGCTGGCCCAAGCTGCCGATGCCGCTAACCTGGAAACCGAGCGCGATCGCCTCCTGGAGCAATACGAAACCCTCAAGGATCAAATCCGGGCCGCGAATCCCCAATACGCTCAAGTCCAATATCCCCAGCCTTTAAATCTAGGGGAAATTCAGCAACTGTTAGATACAGATACAGTGCTGCTGCAATATGCCCTCGGGGAGCAGCAGAGCCACCTCTGGGTGGTCAGCCAGCAGGATCTCCAGAGCTACACCCTGCCCCCCCGCGCTGAACTCGAAAAGCTGGCGCGCACCTTTAATCGCCGCCTGCAATCTGGCTCTAGCCCCGAACGGCTCCAATCCACGGCGCTCGAACTGAGCCAGCCCCTGCTGGCTCCCCTCGGAGAATCGCTCCAGGGGAAACGGCTGCTGATCGTCAGTGATGGCGCCCTGCAGTATATCCCCTTCGCCGCCCTGACCCAACCGGGGAGCGATCGCTACGACCCCCTGATCCACCATCACGAGATCGTCACGCTGCCCTCCATTTCCACCCTGGCCACCCTGCGCCAAACAGCGGGCGATCGCCGCCAACCCAGCCAAAAACTGGCGATCCTGGCCGATCCGGTCTTTACGCCCCAGGATGAACGCGTGGCGCAGTCCGGGGGCTTACAGGAAAAAGTTCTAGCCAACCTCCAGGTCAGCCGCGCGGCCACAGATGTGGGCATTGCCTGGTCGCGCCTGCCCGGAACCCGCCGGGAAGCCCAAGCGATTCTCGAACTGATTCCTGAGCAGCAGGCCACTGCCCATTTTGGCTTCGACGCCACCAAAGCGATCGCGTTTACCCCCGACTTAGCCGAGGCGCAATATGTGCATTTTGCCACCCATGGCTTTGTCAATACCCAAAAGCCAGAACTCTCGGGCATTGTGATGTCGCTCCTTGATGACCAAGGCCAGCCCCAGAATGGTTTTCTCCGGCTCAATGATGTTTATAACCTCGACTTGGCGGCCGAGTTGGTGGTCTTGAGCGCCTGCGAAACGGGAACGGGAACCCTAGTGCGTGGGGAAGGATTGATTGGCCTAACGCGGGGCTTTATGTATGCCGGGGCGGAACGCGTGGTGGCCAGCCTCTGGCAGGTGGATGATGCGGCGACGGCAGCATTGATGAGCGAGTTTTATCGGCAACTGCTTGAAGAGGATGCAACACCAGCCGAGGCGTTACGGGCTGCACAACAGGCGATCGCCGCCCAACCCCAATGGGCCGCACCCTACTATTGGGCCGCCTTTACGCTTCAGGGAGATTGGTAGATGCGGCTCACACCATCATGCTGCTGAACACCCGTTATCCGGGTCTGGCTCAAGACCAAATCCGGTTCAATTTCAAGGTGAATCCGGGTAACACGCCTTCACCCGATACCGTGCTGGGATTCTCTAGCACCTCAGCCGCTTGCGCCAGGCGATAAATTTCCACTCGCTTGTTTTTGGGGTCAATCAACCAACCGAGTTGTGCGCCATTGTCCATATATTCCTGCATCTTCGCGACGGGATACCGCCGCCGCCGCCCTAGCAGGGTTAAAATTAGGCAAGGAATTGATTTACCAAATTCTCAGGAGCGATGTGATGAAAGAGTCCGTCATTTACCAAGATATTTTGCAGATAGGACGTCAGGAAGGGCGTCAAGAAGGCATAAAAGAAGGGCATAGACCAACGTGATGACCCATAAACCAACGTGATGACCCATAAACTCAACGCCCTGCTAACGCACTCCACCCTTTCAGCAGTGCAAGGGCGACCAAAACCCGACCCACCCCGGTCTACGCTGCGCTTGACCGCCCTTTCCAGGCGGGGATTGTTGATGTTAGGCGGGGTAATTGCCGCCACCCTACTCCACCTCGCTGTCCTACCCGCCGCCGCCTACAGCGAAAAAGACCTGGCCCAGCTCCTGGAAACGGGCCAATGCTACCGCTGTGACCTGCGACAAGCAGATTTGGCGGGGCTCGATCTCGCCAGCGCCAATTTAGAAGCAGCCGACCTACGCGGGGCGGATCTCACGGGGGCGAACCTCAGCGGGGCGAACCTGCGCTACGCCAACTTCAATGCCTTTGCGCTCAATGACCGGGATGGTAGCTATGAGCTTTGGACGCCGGGCGAGCTGAAAGAATTGGCGGAGGACATCATTAAGGGCGAGATTGCGCCGGAAGCCAGCCCGATTCCGCTGGATATTTTGTTTGATGAACTCCGCAAACTGCGGGCTCGACGGGTTATTACGGATGACGATCTGCTGATTGATTTTGCTGAAGCATTGGGGTGGGCGATCGATCGCGACAGCCCCAACCCTGAGGCAACGATCGCCATCCCTGAAACGCAACAGCCGGAAACCTTACCCGATCGCCTCGACATCAACCCCGCGTTAGACCCCTTCCCCACACTGCCCGACCCCAGCGCCGAGATCATTATCGGCCCCGATCGCCCCAATGCACCCATCGCAGGGCGCATCCCCAACCAACGCCAACGCTATGCCGATCGCCTGTTGCCTAAGCCTTGGCGTCCGGGAATTGACGGTATCCCCAGTCAGCTTGCAGGCGCGAACCTGAGCGGAGCCGACTTGACACTGGCCCGGTTCCACTATGCCCAGATGAACCAGGTGAACCTGACGGGGGCGATCGCCCCCCGCGCTGAATTTCACGGGTCGAACTTGAGTCAATCCCAGCTGAGTCGGGGCAACTTTAGCCAAGGGCGTTTCTGGTTTGCCGATGTCTCGGAAAGTACCCTGACCCGTGCCCAGTTGACTGCCAGTGACTTTCGCTACGCCGATCTTTCCCTGGCGATTCTCACCCTGGCCGATGGCGATGGGGCCAACTTTAGCGATGCGACTCTAGTACGGGTCACGGCGCGAGAGGCGATCTTGACCGGGGCGATCGCCCCCCACGCTAACCTGGAATTCGCTGACCTGCGCAGTGCCAGCTTGGGGCAAACAAAATTCATGGCCGCGAACTTGAATGAGGCGGATCTGCGCCGGGCTCATCTCGACTCGGCCGACCTCACCGCTGCGACGTTGGTGAACGGGAATCTCCAAGCCACCAAGCTGGCCTTGGCGGACTTAAATGAAGCCGTATTGGCTGGCGCAAACCTCAAGGGCGCGTATCTCTTCGGCGTCGATCTCACGGGCGCAGATCTGCAAGGGGCAGACCTCTCGGATGTGGTACTGCGCCAGTCGGATTTATCTGATGCCACGTTGGTGGGGGCCAATCTGCAATACAGCGATCTGCAAGTGACCCGCTGGCAGGATACGGACTGCACCTATTGCAACCTTAGCGAGGCGGATGTGGCGGGCAGCGAGATTGAGCGCACTAACTTCACGGCGGCGAACCTGACCCATGCCGATTTCACCAATGCTACGGCGGTGGAAGTTGACCTCACCGATGCCATTCAGGTGGGGATTCGCGGCTTTAAACTCCCTCGGGAGCTGGCGGAAACGGAGCCTTCGCCCAGTACCCAGTTTCCCCGCCCGAAATAGCTCAAGCCGCCAGGGACAGGCTGTCTCTTGGGGATGGGCAACGCACAGGCAAAATGATGCGAAAGCGTGTGCCTGATTCGGGAGAAGATTCACAGAGGAGCTGACCCCTATGGTGCTCGGTTACCACTTGATAGCTAATCGAGAGCCCCAGCCCTGTGCCTTTTCCGACGGGTTTGGTGGTGAAAAAGGGTTCAAACAAGTGCGGTTGGACTTCGGGGGGGATGCCAGGGCCATTGTCGGCGATCGCGATCTCGATCTGCTCTGTTCCCTGGCAGCAAGTGGTGATCGTAATTTGCGGCTCGGGGTGGTCAGCGATCGCATCGATCGCATTCGCCAAAATATTCATAAAGACCTGATTGAGCTGACCCGCATAGCATTCAATCAAGGGTAAGTCGCCATATTGCCGATGGACAATGATTTCGGGGCGCAGCCCCTTAGCCTTGAGCCGACTGTTCAAGATCAGTAAGGTGCTCTCGATGCCAGTCTGCACATCTACAGCTTTCATCGCGGCCTCATCAAGCCGCGAAAAGTTCCGCATTGATTTCACAATGTCTGTCACCCGTTCAGCTCCCACCGCAATGGACTGGGTGAGTTGGGTAAGGTCTGATAGCAAAAAATCCAACTCTAGGTCTTTGCGCAGGGCAGCAATTTCGGCAGTCGGTTCTGGATAGGTGGTTTCGTACTTTTGGAGCAGTGTCGTGAGATCATCCACATATTGCTGGAGATATTGAATATTACCGGAAACGAAATTGATGGGGTTATTGATTTCATGGGCAAGACCTGCCACCAGTTGACCCAAGCTAGAGAGCTTCTCGGTTTGTACCAGTTGAGTTTGCGTTTGCTTGAGTTGGGCCAAGACCTGCTCTAGTTGCCGTTTTTCTTGGCTGGTGTGCAAGGCGGCTTTGGCCGACCAACCCAGATAGAGCGTCAGGGATAGAGTCAACCCAAGTCCGAGCAGGAGAACACTCACGGAGCTGCGATACATCCACCAGTTGAGACGGGGTGGCAACAGTAGGAGTGAAAATTCACGACCTTCCATCTGGAGGGAGCGCAGACAAAAGGCCCAGCTATGACTGTAGGGACAGACATCCTGGGCGGTCGAGACGGCGTTTTGGCCATCAAGCTCGGCAAAGTGATCCGCCGTGGTAAAGTCTTGCTGCTCGCTGTCGTAGGCAATCACAAAGCTGTCGCTGGCCCGGACGCGGGGTTTCTCAAACGCAGACTCCAGTTGATCGACGGGTAATTGGTAGAGGGCAAAGCTGATATTTTCTAAGTTGAGGGTGGCGATCGCCGTTTCAACCCAGTCTTTCAGGGTGTAGAGACCAAACACCACCCCTGCAACAGTGTCTGTTGCCGTTGCTTCAGTCGCTGGCTCAGGACGCATCACGGGTTGGTAGAGCACAAAACCCGGCTCGCCCACTTCGAGAGGAATCAAGGGGGTTGTGATCGGCACACCGGATTGCACCACATTGGCCAACGCAACCTGACGGGCGGGGTCATGGGTTGCGGTCTGATCTGGCGTGATATTGGGGTCTTTGAGTTCCAGGTAGCGAGTGGCAAAGGCGGCTGCGTCGTGGGTTGCTGGTGGCGATGCGATCGCCTCAGCCCAGCCCCAGCCACTCAAGCCGTCCGCATAGGGCAAGAGGGTTTGGCTCAAGGCCTGAAATTGCTGGTCATCCATCGACCCCGAAATTTCATAGAGTGCGGCGGCGGCTCGCGTCAGTTGGGCGTAGTCATCCACCTGGGTTTGTAGGCGTCCGGCGATCTCCGTGGCTTTGCGCTCAAATCGATCCCGTTGCTGTGCAGTTTCCCATCTTTGCACCATTACGGCCGAACCCACCGAAAGCAATAGGCCACCGAGGGCGATCGCACTCACGCCCCCATAATTTCTCAGCCGCCGATGCGTCTGCTGCCATACCTGTCTCAATGTTGCCCACCTCTCTTTGCGGCTAAGGGAGATGCCCCAAGGCATCCACGCTGAAGGTAGATCCCAATTTATTAATATTAATTCTCATTAAAGCTCCTGTCAATGAGACTAAGCCCTGTTGGATATTAAACCCATATAATCCATACAGAAGGGGAATATTTTTGGCTCTTATTGAGATAGATTTGCATTGACAGGCGCAAAAACATCCCCTATGCTCTAATCAGCTAATGCAAAAGATTCTGAATAAGACCAGAGCAGCATTAGTCATTTTGCCTTGTGACGAAGGCAAAGTCGGTGGAGTATCATCTACGCCGACTCAGGTTCTCTCAACGTCCACAGTCACCTCCGACGACAGGGTGGCTGTTTTTTTTGCTTGTGCGTTGGGTGGGGTTTAAACCTCGTCTAGGGTGCGTCATTAATTAAACTCAGAAGCCTTATGGGACAAGGGATAGAGCACCCGACCCCAAAAACAGGGAAAGGGGCTGTAAGCCAGACATAGCAAGCGTTTAAAATCTAAATGATGACAGCCCCTAGTTTGAAACCCGGAGTTTTTCATGTAGGGGTAGAGCCCCCATGCCTACCCCGGCTACCCCGGCGAGGTCTGGGGCAACCACGGGGGGATTGCCCCTACAGCATCCGAAAACTACACTTTTCAACTTGGGTGGGGTTTAGTAATTGAGATTACAAAAACTTCGCCAATTCCGGATCGCCCGCCAACTGCTTGAGCACGGCTTTGATGTCTTGCGTGCGGTGCTTCGGAACCACCAGGGTGGCATTGCCCTCGCGCACCACCACCACATCTTCGAGACCGATCGTGACGATCACTTCTGCGTCATTGGTGTTGTGGATGATTGCGCCCTGGGTATCTTGCGTAACCACATGGTTTGCGATCGCCACGTTCCCGTCCTTCGCCGCGTGTAACCGCTCCAGAGCCGTCCAATCACCGAGGTCATCCCAGCCGAAGTTCGCGGGCAGCACGTAGGCGAGCTGGGTTTTTTCCATCAGCGCGTAGTCGATGCTGATCTTTTCGAGCGTTGCGTAGGCGTCTTTGCCGTTGGCTTGCAATGCTTTGAGCAGATCCGGCGCATATTGTGCCAGTTCCGCTAAAACTACGCCCGCGCGGAAGATGAACATCCCGCTGTTCCAGCTAAACTGGCCGGTGCTGATGAATTTTTCGGCGGTGGCGCGATCGGGTTTTTCGGTAAATCGCGCCACTTTATAAACCGTTTCGCCTGCGTATGTGCCTGCGATCGCCCCCTGCTCAATGTAGCCATAGCCTGTGGCGGGATTACTGGGCTGGATGCCCAGCGTGACGATCGCCGCCTCGGTTTGGGCTAACTGACTCGCCGCCTGCAACGTCTGCTCATATTTCGTCTGGTCGCCAATCCAATGATCCGCCGGGAAGAAGCCTAAAACCGCATCCTCACCGGCGGCCTTTGTCACCTCCAAGGTTGCCCAAGCCACCGCCGGCGCTGTATCCCGCCCCTGGGGTTCAACCAAAATATTCGACTCGGGCAGCTCGGGCAATTGCTCCCGCACCCCATCTGCCACCTGAGCGGAGGTGATCACCCAGAGATTTTGCCAACCTCCTGCCAGATTCAGCAGGCGATCGGCGGTGGCCTGGAGCAAGCTACGTCCGCTGCTATCGAGGGTTAGAAACTGTTTGGGGCGTTGGCGACGGCTGAGGGGCCAAAAGCGTTCGCCCTTGCCGCCAGCCAAAATCACAGGAATCAGGGGTTGTGTCATGACGGGCTCCGAATCACCAGGTTTCCACAGGTGATCCTACCCTCTAGGGCGAGGCTCCGGGAAAATTCAGTTCAGGCTGACTTCATAAAGCCTTTACAATGGCGGAGGATACGCCAGAACGGAGGGATAGGATGGCAACCCGAGTCATTATTGTGCGCCATGGTCAGAGCACGTATAACGCCCAAAAACGGATTCAAGGTCGCTGTGATGAGTCAATTTTGACGCCATTGGGGCAGGCCCAAGCCCAGAAGGTGGCGACGGCGCTCCAAGGTTTGCCGATCGCCGCAGTGTACCATAGCCCCCTGCAACGGGCGACCCAAACGGCTCAGGTGATTGTCAACACCCTCGACGGCTTGCCGACGCTGGCCCACGACGAGAACCTGCGGGAAATTGACCTTCCCCTCTGGGAAAAGCTCACTAAACAAGACGTCACCGAGCGGTTCCCCGAGGCCTATCGGCAGTGGAAAGCCGAGCCCAATGAATTTTGTATGGAGGTGAATGGCCAGCCCCATTATCCGGTGCGATCGCTCTACGCTCAGGCCCAAGACTTCTGGCAAACCTTACTCCCCAAGCACGCGGATCAAACCATCCTGATTGTGGCTCACAACGGCATTAATCGCTGTTTACTCATGAGTGCGATCGGCATTCACCCCTCTCGCTACCAAAGCATTCAACAGTCCAACTGCTGCATTAATATCCTCAACTTTACCGGGGACTGGGGCGATCCGGTACAGCTCGAATCCCTCAACCAGTTGGCTCACATGGGCTTTGCCGTTCCTGAACCCCGCCCGCCCCATAACCAACTGCGTCTCCTGCTCGTGCGCCATGGCGAAACGGACTGGAACAAGGCCTCGCGCTTCCAGGGCATCAAAGACATCCCCCTCAATGACCATGGCCGCTTCCAAGCTCGCAAAGCCGCTGAATATTTAGCTGAGATCCCCTTTAATGCCGCCGTGAGTAGCCCGCTGCTGCGCTCTAAAGAAACGGGCGAAATCATTCTAGAGCAGCATCCTGGTATCGACATCGAGCTAGAGCCCGATCTCAAAGAAATTGGCCACGGGCTCTGGGAAGGTAAACTCTCAACGGAGATTGAAGCGGAATATCCGGGGCTCTTGGCCCAATGGCAGTCCCAGCCAGAGACGGTGCAAATGCCCGAGGGCGAAAACCTCCAGGATGTCTGGGATCGCGCGGTGGGCGCTTGGGATCGGATCGTGGCACGGCTGGCCGAGGGCGAACCGAAGACTGTGCTGGTCACGGCCCATGATGCGGTGAATAAGGTGATTCTCTGCGCCTTGCTGGGCTTAGAGCCGAAGAATTTTTGGAACATCAAGCAGGGCAACGGCGCGGTCAGCGTGATTGACTACCCTCAGGGCGCTGAGGATCAGCCTGTGTTGCAGGCGATGAACCTGACAACGTTTCAGGGCTCCGGGATTTTGGATCAGACAGCGGCAGGCGCGTTGTGATGACGGACTACTGCGCACCGAATCAAGTTCTTAGAGATTCTGATTATTGATATCATCTAAAATTCCCCCCAAAAACAAGGCCCGCCTCTTAGTAATTAAAGGGTTGTGGTTGGCATTGCCCACCCTACCACTTCATCTAAAGTGCGCCCCTGCGTAACCACCGCAATTTCGTCACATTCTGCCACATACCAACCTTCCTCACTCGCCTGAATCACCGCATGAATGCAGGGTCGCAAATTGCTCATCGCTTGAAATTCCATCGTCAAAATTCACCAACACCTTAGAGTTTAAGATGACTATTTCAGCACCGCCAAAACTTGAGCCAGATTACCCATGAGAAGCGCAGTGCGATCGAGCTTTAGCCCTGGAAACACCTTGGAGCACAACAGCCCTACGGAATTCGGTTGCAAGCGTTGGTACTGGCCTTTCACTAACTCAAACCAATCAATTGCCCCATCTTCAACCCGCCAGACGAGATATTCTTGCACTCCCGTCCGGCAATACAGCTCTCGTTTATGATGCATATCGAGGGAAACGGTGCTGGCGGCAATTTCCACAATCAATTCGGGTGGCCCCGCCACGTAACCATCGGCACTGATGGTCGAGGTTCCGCCGGAGCGTTTGCGCAGCAGCACATCGGGCTGGGGTTCGTTATCCGGGTCTAAACGGACAATGCAGTTGTCTCCCAATTGCAAATCATTGTGGCTGGCAAGATAAAGACCCAGCCAACTGAGTATGAAGGCATGGGGTTCACCGTGTTGATTAATGCGGAGGGGAGAGCCCATGTAAACGATTCCGTTGATGAGTTCGGCTTTTTTGAGCTGGGGCATGGCGTGATAGCGTCGCTCAAACTCAACTTGAGTTAAGCGATCGCCGTTTTCGAGTCGGGGAATGGTTGAAACTGCAATCATGGTCTGTATTGGCGCTCACCTTGTTTCTATGCCACCTTTTTCCCTTAGGTCAGCGCCACCAGATCCTTGCGCACCTGCTGGGCCTGTTCACTCATCGGTGCATTTAAGGCGTCTTCAAGGGGCGATCGCCCTAGCCGTGCTTCCAGAATCTGCATCACTTCTCGCCCGAAATCCCCCGGGTTTTGTTGCCAGGCTTGGAGGCAAACTTCACCAAAAAATGAGCCCAGGGGTTCCGGATTCCAGAGCAATTTCCGCGCCGTCCAGGGCATAAAGCTCATCGGGTCATAACCGGGTTTGAGGACATTGTTTTTGAGGGCGTAACCTTCGAGGTGGGTATGGGGTTGCAAGCCAATAAAGAAAATCGCAGGTTCTACTTTGTCTGCGCCAAAGATGGCTTCAAGTTCGCGATGGTAGGCGATCGTCTGGCGAATCGTCTCGAAGGTTTCGTCAATGACATTAAAGGAATAATTCACTGACACCACATCCTTGAAACCTGCTGCCTTGAGGTCGCGGCAATTTTGTAGCACGAGGCGCAGGTTATAGCCCATGCGCATTTTGCGCACCAGTTCCTGGGAGCCGCTGGTAATGCCGATTTCAAAATAGTTCATCCCCGTCTGCACCATTAGCTCACACATCCGGGGCGTGAGGTTGTCGGCGCGAATGTAGGAGGCCCAATGGATATCGGTCATGCCCGAGGCGAGAATCTGCTCTAAGAGATCTTCCACCCCCGCCATAAACCGCCGCGCCGGGATGAACTGGGCATCGGTGAACCAGAAGTTGCGAATGCCGCGATCGTAGAGTTGGCGCATTTCGCTGACCACCTCGCTGGCGGGGTTGATGCGCACCTGCTTACCTTCCACCACGGTATAGACGCAGTAGCAACAGTTGTGGGGACAGCCCCGCTTGGTCTGGACGCCAATGTAAAAGTCGTTGGCTTGCAGATAATAGTCAAATTCGGGCCAAATGGACTGGATATAGTCGTAGTTGCAGGCGGTTTTCTCCAGCGGCGTGGGTTCCTCATGGACGAGACGGGAACGGGGCTGGTCTTCCCCGACGATATAGCAGCGTTCGCTGGCGATCGCCTCCCCTCGCAGCAACTTTTCTAGCAAGGTTTCCCCTTCACCCACCGAGACAATTGTTCCCTTGGGCAAGAGTCGTTGCACTTGCTCATAAAAGACACTAATTGCACCGCCACCCACAACCGTCCGCACTTGA
>JBMYQW010000146.1:0-11280 GCA_049601735.1 Spirulinaceae cyanobacterium | reverse complement strand
CCCAACTGGGTGACTCGATGATCGAAGATGTCACGCCCCAACAAAAAGACTTTGGTCGCATGGCCGCGATTCAGACCAAGCAAGTCCTGTTGCAAAAGCTGCGCGACCAGCAACGGAAACTGATTCAAGATGAGTTCCAAGACCTCGAAGGCGCGGTGCTCCAGGCCCGGGTACTGCGCTTTGAGCGTCAGTCGATCATCATGGCGGTCAGTAGTGGTTTTGGTAAACCGGACGTGGAGGCGGAACTGCCCAAGCGAGAGCAACTCTCGAACGACACCTACCGGGTGAATGCCACCTTCAAGATCTTTCTCAAGAAAGTCCGCGAAGGCGTACATCGGGGCCCGCAACTGATCGTCTCGCGGGCAGCGGCGGGGCTGGTGGTGGATCTCTTCGCTACCGAAGTCCCCGAAATTGAAGAAGAAATTGTCCGCATTGTGGCGGTGGCTCGGGAGGCGAACCCCCCTTCGCGTCATGTGGGGCCTCGGACGAAGATTTCCGTCGATACCGTCGAGCGAGATGTTGATCCGGTGGGCGCTTGCATCGGCGCACGCGGCTCCCGCATTCAAGCGGTGGTCAACGAGTTGCGCGGTGAAAAGATCGACGCGATTCGCTGGTCGCCTGACCCGGCCACCTACATCGCCAATGCCCTCAGCCCGGCAACCGTTGATCAGGTCTTCTTGATGAACCCGGAAGAACGCTTGTCGCTGGTGCTCGTGCCGGAAAATCAACTCAGCTTGGCGATCGGCAAGGAGGGGCAAAATGTTCGCCTGGCGGCCCGCCTCACCGGGTGGAAGATCGATATTAAAGATCCTGCCCGCTATCAAGCGGAGTTGGCCCAAGCAGAGCTGGAGCGGCAACAGGCAGAAGCGGCGGCGGCTGAGGCGGAAGCGGCGGCCGCGCTTGAGGCAGCGGCGGCATTGGAGGAGGGGGAGCCCCTGTCTTCGGAGGGAGATGACCCAACTGCTGTAGATAGACCGATAGATACAGCAACGGACGCGGCCACAGCAAATGAGGGGGTCGGGGATGAAACAATCGCTGAGGCATCCCTATCTGCTCAACCAGCGTCCGATGAGCCGACAACGGTTGATCCCCCTACAATCACCGCACCGAATGAGGAGGAATAAACATTATCTATTTTGAAAAAGAACGAGCGTCGCTGCGTTGCCTGTCGCAGAGTGGCAACCAAAGCAGACTTCTGGCGAATTGTCCGTCTCCATTCCAGTCGGACGGTACAATTAGATCAGGGTATGGGACGCAGTGCTTATCTGTGTCCTCAGGTGAGTTGTCTGCGCACAGCACAGAAGAAAGACCGCTTGGGGCGATCGCTCAAAACCAAGGTACCGGATGAAATTTATCATCAACTCTGGACGAAGCTCAACGCTTCTCACTCGCCTTGACCACAACCTCAACTTTCAGTTTTCAACAAACGACAGTACTGAATTTTTCTTTAGTCAAGGTGACTTCTGCTAGTCAAGACATGGGGCATATTGGATGAACAACGAAAAAATAAGAATTTACGACCTCTCCAAAGAATTAGATCTCGAAAACCGAGACATCCTTAACATCTGTGAGCTGCTTGAGATTAAAGTCAAGAGTCACAGTAGCACGATCAGCAAGGACGAAGCACAGCAAATCCGCGATCGTGCTAAAACCTATACCCCGCCTAAGCCCACTAGACGTCGGCCCATCAAAAAGAACAAGGCGCGATCGCCGGAGAATGACCCCACCCCCCGGAAGCCCCAGAAGACTTTTCGGCGTCTGGTCAAGCATGACCCCAACAAGCGCGATGCTGCCGTTGCGCCCCAGATGCTCCATCAAGCCACGGCAACTTCGGTTGACAGCCAGAATCTTGAGTTGGCCGCCCCGCCCGCTCGTCCGGGCCAGTCTCCTCCCCAGGCTGCTTCCACCGCGCCTTCGTCCCAACAACTGTCGGCCGACGTAGCTGCCCCCGGCCCGGAGCTAGTCTCACCCCCACCCCGTCCCCGGTCTACCAATGGCGCAGGCCCCAATCGCCCGGTAGAGGCGGTCACGCCAGCAGCAGCAAATCCGGTGGCTGCCGCCCCAGCAGTCAAGCCAACAACCGACGTTAGGTCGGATGCCACACGGCCAGCCCAAGCCCCCACGCTCAAAAAGCCTGAAGTTCGCCAGCTCCTGCCCAAGCCCAGCATCAAACCTGAGGCAGAGCCGGAACTGGTTGAGGTCAAACCTGATAAGTCAGACGAAGACAGTGAGACACCGATCAACGAACCGGAACTGCTCAAGCCACCGGCCCGCCCCACTAAACCCAAGCGCACCACTGTAGCGCGGGGGGATTCAGGGCGCTGGGTTGATGATGACGAGAGCGATAAAAATGCCAAAGGCGCGAAGGGTAAAGCCGGTGGCAAAAAACGCAAGTCGCCTCGTATTGAAGAAGATGAGGATGATTTTGATCTCGATGCGGATGAGAATAATGTCAATGCGGTGACCGTGAGCCTGTCGATGGCCCGTCCCCCCAAACCGAGTAGTCCGAAATCGGCTACACCTCCGCCGGCAGCCAAAAGCCGTCGGACCAGTCGTCCAAGTCGTGAGCGTTCGGGACGGGGGAACGATCGCAACACCCGCCAAGACAAAACACCGGAACAACTGCCAGAAATTGTCAGCTTGACGGGCAACCTCAGTATGCGCGAACTCTCTGACCTGGTAAAAATCCCGGAAACGGAAATCATTCGTCGTCTCTTTACCAAGGGGATTGCCATCAACATCACCCAAACCCTTGACCTGGAAACCTGCATTAAGGTGATCGAAGAGTTGGGCATTATGGTCGATACGCCGGAACAGGAATCCGCCGCCACCAAGACCGAAATGCTGGATGTAGCAGATCTCGAGAAGCTGCAAAATCGTCCGCCCGTCGTCACGATTATGGGCCACGTTGACCACGGTAAAACCACCCTGCTCGATTCAATCCGGGAGACGAAAGTTGCCCAGGGTGAAGCGGGGGGCATCACTCAGCATATTGGCGCGTACCACGTGGACGTGGAACATAACGGCAAAATGCAACAGGTGGTCTTCTTGGATACGCCGGGTCACGAAGCCTTTACCGCGATGCGGGCGCGGGGCACAAAAGTCACCGACATCGCTATTCTCGTGGTGGCGGCGGACGACGGCGTTCAACCCCAAACCAAAGAGGCGATTAGCCACGCGCGAGCGGCAGAAGTGCCCTTGATTGTGGCGATCAACAAAGTGGATAAGCCCGAAGCCCAGCCCGATCGCATCCGTCAAGAACTGGCCGAGCAGGGCCTGGTCTCGGAAGATTGGGGCGGTGAGACAATCATGGTTCCGGTCAGTGCGATCCAAGGTGACAACCTGGATACCCTGCTGGAGATGATTCTGCTGGTGTCTGAACTTGAAGAACTCTCGGCGAACCCCGAGCGTCCAGCTAAGGGCACGGTGATCGAAGCGCATCTGGATAAAGCGCGGGGTCCCGTGGCGACGCTGCTGGTGCAAAACGGCACGTTGCGCGTCGGCGATAGTCTGGTTGCGGGTTCCTCCATGGGTAAGATCCGGGCCATGATCGGCGATCGCGGTGATCGGGTTGAGCAAGCGAGTCCATCCTTTGCCGTAGAAGTACTGGGCCTGAACGATGTGCCCGAAGCCGGGGATGAATTTGATGTCTATCCGGGTGAGAAAGAAGCCCGTTCCGTCGCTGATAAGCGGGCCGCCGAGCGGCGTGAGAATCGCCTGCAACAGGCGATGTCGCGGCGGGTTACGCTCAGTAGCCTGTCGGCCCAGGCTCAGGAGGGCGAACTCAAGGAGCTAAACTTGATCCTCAAGGCGGATGTGCAGGGTTCAGTGGAGGCGATCGCCGCCGCCCTCGACCAACTGCCCCAAAACGAAGTCCAACTGCGGATGCTGATGGCCGCGCCAGGGGAAGTCACGGAAACCGATGTGGACTTGGCCGCCGCGAGTGGCGCGGTGATCATCGGCTTCAATACCGATCTGGCCTCGGGGGCGGCCCAAGCCGCCGATCGGGAGCAGGTGAGCATTCAGGAATACAACATCATCTACAACTTGCTCGATGATATCCAAGGGGCAATGGAGGGTCTCCTCGACCCCGAAGAAGTCGAGGAAGCCCTCGGCACGGTGGAAGTTCGCGCCGTCTTCCCAGTGGGGCGCGGCTCGGTGGCGGGCTGCTATGTCACCTCGGGTAAGGTGGTACGCAACCGCCGGATGCGGGTCTATCGCGGCGATCAGGTGGTCTATACCGGCCCGGTGGATTCCCTCAAGCGGATCAAGGAGGATGTCCGCGAAGTCAAATCTGGCTTTGAATGCGGCATCGGCTCTGACAAGTTCAACGACTGGCAGGAGGGCGATCGCATCGAAGCCTATCAGATGGTGATGAAGCGCCGCACCCTCTCCGCTAAATAATCCACCCGTCAACGCCCCTTTCCTATCTCCCTCTGGAGCTGCTCAACCATGCGCACCTACCGCCAAGATCCCTACCTCTGGTTACACCTTGCTGGGTTAGCGGTACTGCCCCTCTGGGGTTTGGCCCTCTGGCTAGGCGTGGCAGCAGGTGAATCCTGGCTCCCCTACGGTGTCGAAGAAGCGATCTTGGTGGTGCTTGGGGTTGCCCCCTGGCTCTGGGTGCAATGGCAGCGTCCGTTTAATCCCTTTAGTGTGCTGCTGGTCTCCTTGCCGCCCCAGCGCCTGACCCCCGCCCAATGCCAATGGCTCCAGTTGCTCAAAAGCACTCGTACTCGGATTGTGGCGGTTCTCGCGGTCTTGCCTGCGGTTTGGTGGCTGGGGCAATGCTATCAACTCGCGCCGCTGGCGACAGCCGTCACCCCGATTCCGAACCACGGTTTGGGCCTGTTGGTGGCGGCGATCGCCTTCTCTGGAGCGAATTTGTTTTTACAAGTTTCTTTGAGCATGGTGGGCTTGCTGCTGCTGACCTCAGAGCAACGGTTCGCCGCCACGGAGCCCTACGCAGTCGATCGCATCGGCCGTGATTTTTTTCGCTTCGGGCCCCAACTTCCACGGATTTTGCCGCCGATCGCGCCCAGCGACTCCCCGCTCCCAGTCGAGCCTGAACCAATAAGTCCTGAACCCGAAATCGTTGAACCCGATCATCAGGATATTGAAACCGTTTCTCCAGCCATGGATCAGGAACAAACAGATGTTGCTACTGAGTCAGAGGAGATTACATCGGGAGATATCGAGTCCGAAGATATCGAACCGGAAGGAATGGAATCAGCGGACATTAAATCGGCAGAGATTGAACCAGAAGGCATCGAATCGGCGGATCTAGAAGCAGCAACTCCAGACGAAGCTGAAACTGATGCTTCAATGGAGGGGTTGGCTCAAGATTCCCCTGCTCCTGATCCACCCAGTCAGGATGCATCGGAAAAGCTGAATTAAACCCAGACCAACTTGATACTTACTGTAGGTTGGGTTAGCGTTGGCGAAGCCTGTGCAACGCACGTAAAGCGTAACCCAACACAACCCTCTAGTTACTGGATTATCTCCTTCGGAGACGCTACGCGAACGCGTTTGGGCCTAACGATGCAAAAACTCTAGGTTTCAAACTAGACGAGGTTTAAACTTAAGACCCAATTGATATTGTAGTGCCGTGACACATCTTAATTTGCGCATTAGATTAGCAAAGACTAAATCCTTCAAAATATTGGCTGTGTTGGGTTTCGTTCCTCAACCCAACCTACTCTCTAATGCCCTCTTTTAGCTGTGTCACGGCAGTGGATTGGGTTAGCAACAGCGTAACACCCAACACAACCCGCTCTGCTGTGAGGAGGATGAACGGTGGCGAATCCTGAACATATGGCAAAGTTGAGAGCAGGGGTCAAGGCTTGGAATGCTTGGCGGGAAGAGAATCCTGGGATCAGACCCGAGCTTGAAGGCGTCAACCTCCAGAGGGCGAACCTCTGGAGAATCAATTTCCAGGGCGCAAAACTCCAGGGCGCAAAACTCTGGGGGGCGAACCTCCAGCAAGCCAACCTCCAGCAAGCCCAACTCTCAAGAGCCCAACTGCGGGAGGCGAACCTCCAGCAAGCCGAATGCCAGAGAGCCACGCTCCAATGCGCAGATCTTCAGCGCGCCAACCTCTCAGCAGCCCAACTCTGGCAAGCTGACCTCCAAGATGCCAACCTGCGGACGGCTGACCTCCAGAATGCCGACCTTGATTTAGCGAACCTCCAGAAGGCTAATCTCCAGGTTGCGAACCTCCAGGCAGCGAACCTCCAGGGCGCTCATCTCCAGCAAGCGAACCTCCAGTACGCCAACCTCCAGCACACCCATCTCCACCAAGCTGACCTCCGCAGAGCCAGCCTTCAGGGAGCTGACCTCCGCGCAGCGAACCTCCGGGACGCCAACCTCCAGAGCGCCAACCTCTATGAAGCGAATCTCCAGGACGCGAACCTCCAGGATGCGAACCTCCAGAGCGTGATTCTCCAGCGAGCCACCCTCCAGAAAGCGGATTTCCAAAACGCGAACCTCCGAGAGGCGAACCTCCAGGACGCTGACCTTTGCAAAGCCATTTTGGTGGCAGCTCAAGCGGTGTTTACCGATTTTACGGGTACGAACTTAACGGGGGTTTGTATTGCCCAATGGAGTATTAATGAGCAAACCCACTTCACGGATGTTCAATGTGATTTTATTTATCTAGGCTGGGATGGCAAAGAACGATATCCCATTCATCGCCGTCCGCAAAAACCCAATCAGATCTTTGCTGCTGGTGATTTTGTACGTTTACTTGAACAAGCTCAGGAGACCGTCGATCTTGTTTTTCAGGAGGGGATTGATTGGCAAGCATTCCACATCACCTTCCAAAATCTTCAAACCTCAGTGGAGCCGAGCGAACTCTCGGTTCAAACTCTCAGCCAAAAGCCAGATGGTACTTTCGTGATCAGTATTTACGCACCCCAAGCCGTTGATAAGGCTGCGATCGCGCAGGAATTCAACGCTCAGTATGCCTCCGAACTCAAGCGGATTGCAGAAAAATATCAAGCCGAACTAAAGGATGGGGAGCTGGCAAACTATCGACGCGAGAACACCAACCTAAGCCAATTGATTGAGCTCCTGGCAGCCAATCAATTTCCTTGACTTCAAAAAAATCTCACTGCCTCGGTTCAGGGTGTTGCAGGACAAACGGCCAATGTAGATATAGCAAGTCGTGATAATGAATTCTAAATGTTAGTCAATGATGGTGTTCATTTGCATGAGGGGTGGTTCAACAGTTCCAGAACACCACTCTAAGGCTTATCTCATCAAAAAGGGCTAGGGTGAGGGCGTTGATATTTGTGCAAAAGATAACGATCGCTAATCACACCGTGTTTAGTTGATTTTTTAGAGCATCGATCGCACATCTTTCAATCGAAAATATTTGCCTCATTCATGATTTTTTGATGAACTCAATAATATCTTGGGCAGATTGGCTACCTCTATTCTATCTGATTGTTTTAGTCATCATTTCCCTCTATGGCTTTCATAAAGTTTGGATGATCTGGCGATTCTATCGCCATAAATCTCTCCTGACCCAATGTACGCAAAAATATTCGCCCCAAGACCTCCCTGTAGTAACGGTTCAGCTCCCTATCTTCAATGAAATGTATGTGGCGGGACGCTTGTTAGATGCGATCGCACAGCTAAAGTACCCCCGAGCGAAGTTGGAAATACAGGTTCTAGATGACTCCTCTGACGAGACCCAACAGATCTGTCAAGCTAAGGTGGCACAACTCCAAGCAAAGGGCATTAATATTCGCTACATTCACCGCAGCCAGCGTCAGGGGTTTAAGGCCGGGGCGCTCGCCGCAGGTTTACAGTCTGCAATGGGTGAGTTCGTGCTCATTTTTGATGCAGACTTCATCCCCACCCCTGATCTGCTCGACCAAATGGTTCATTACTTTACTGATCCAAAAATTGGTATGGTTCAGGCACGCTGGGTTCATCTCAATCGAGAATATTCTCTGCTCACTGAGATTCAAGCCTTAATGCTAGATGCACACTTTATGATTGAACAAACGGCTCGTAACCGGGCGGGTTGTTTTTTCAACTTCAATGGCACCGCAGGGATGTGGCGAGTCCAAACCATTCACGATGCTGGCGGGTGGCAGCATACAACAGTGACTGAAGACTTGGATTTATCCTATCGAGTGCAGCTTCAAGGCTGGCGCTGTTTGTATTTACCAGATGTCATTGTACCCGCCGAATTGCCGATGGAGATGAATGCCTTTAAATCTCAACAGTTTCGCTGGGCGAAGGGCGCTAGTCAAGTTGCTAAAAAGTTACTCTTTGATGTCTTTGGTGCTGAATTGCCGCTGCATATTAAATTTGAAGCCTTTCTCCATCTCACCAACAATTTCAACTACTGCCTACTCTTGATCTTGCTGCTATTATCTTTCCCCTACCAGCAATATATTTCTCTGCATCACTGGACCTATAGCCTCCTCATCTATGTCCCCATTTTTCTGGGCACAACATTGAGTTTATGTGGTTTTTACTGGGTCTCCCAGTATGAGCAAGGTCGACCAACTTCCATTTGGCGGTTTGGCTATCGGATCTTTTGGCTGATGAGTATTGGTACCGGATTAAGCCTCAGCCAATCTTTGGCAGTCTGTGATGGCTTGTTGAGAGTCGATACCGACTTTGTGCGAACCCCTAAGCATGGTGTGATCCATAAAAGTGAGCATTGGTTTACCCGGAAATATCGTGGCAATAAAAACTGGATCATCGTTTTAGAAGGCTGGATGCTGTTTTATCTACTAACAACAGTGAGGTTCGCTGTTGATCATGCCCATTACCTTTCACTGCCATTTCTGATTATTTTTGTAACCGGGTATATTTATGTGCTAGGACTCGGCATTTTTCAAAGCTATTTCTCCCATCTGAGTGGTGCAGAGAAATTGTAAGGTCAGCAGACTGACGCCAGTCTTGACCCAGTTGAGTTGCTTCCTCAAAAGTTGGATCATCTTTAAAGCTACCTACGATATCAACCCACCAGGGTTGCTTTCTTTGCAGCAAATTAGCAAGGAGGAGCTGTTTCATTTTTGATAGTTCCTCTTCTAGGGTTGCAACTCGCGCTTTGAGGTTCTGAGGATGGTTGTTGAGTTGCTGAGAAGTCATGAAGTTTAGATGGCTGGGGTCTTGAACTACATCTTGGGTAATGATGAAATACTTTTGGAAGGTTTGGGGAGATTAAACCGTAAGGTGGGCAAAATCGATGGTTCTGAAATTGAAACAAGAAGTCATCAATATTTGCCCACCCTAACACTGATTTATCGACCTACGTCACTCAGATATTCTTTCCAGATTCTTGAGCTTTCTGATGTTAAGAAAGCCAAATTGAAGCTCTGATATTATCTATTGAGGGATTTGGTAAGAACAGTTGGGCTGTGGTGAGCAATCAGGGTAAACGCAAGAAGCAATAAGACCTATCTTACTGAGAAAATGAGACCAGCTCATATCAATAAAATCGAATTATTGACAATGGTGAGTACGGAAGAATAGGGCTTGTAGCCATGCTTGTATCGTCCGAAAGCCAATGCACATTTTGGGGACAATTTTCTTGCGCTTACCCTGGGTGGGCATTGTCCACCCTATAACTTGCTTGGGTTGCAGTTCTAGGGCAACCCTCTCTTAGAATAGGAACTTAAGTATCGCGGAGATACATCGTTAATGAGCTTCGCAGACGCTCACGGTGATACCGTTCCTGGTCAGCAGCAGACTGAGATCGATTTTCAGCCGTATCTGCAATCGCTGATCGCCAATGAAAAATACCAACAGCGGTGGGGCTTCTACACACCGACAGATGCGATCGGCAAGATTCAGCCACCGCAAGCGTCTCCTGGGCTGGATATTGGGCTGATGGTGCAGTTGCTGCAGCCGAAGCAGCGAGAGGATGAGCCTGGGTCAGCACAGGAAGAGCCGGAGCAGGAAGAGAAAGAAAAGATCGAACGGTTGCCAGTCCTGGAGGGCATTCGTAAGTATGCGGCAGAGCACGTGCTGCTGATGGGACGACCGGGATCGGGTAAATCGACTGCGCTGGTGCGACTGTTGGTAGAGGAAGCGCGACAGGCTTTAGAGAAGCCGTCTACCCCAATCCCGGTGCTGGTGGAATTGAGATATTTGGATGCGGCTCAACCGTCTGTGCTGGAGCGGATCGCGGCATTTCTACTGAGCCATAATCTGGCTTTGGAGGCTGACCGTTGCAAAGCGGCATTAGCAGCGGGACGGTTGTTGCTACTGGTGGATGGGGTGAATGAGTTGCCATCGGAAGCGGCTCGACGCGCGATCGCTCGCTTTCGACAAGATTATCCCCAAACACCGATGGTGTTTACCACCCGAGATATTGCCTTGGGGGGTGATCTGGGCATTGCCAAGAAGCTGGAAATGCAGCCCCTGAGTGAAGCGCAGATGCGGCAGTTTGTGCGGGCATATTTGCCAGAGCAGGGAGAGCCAATGTTGCGGCAGTTGCAGGGGCGATTGCGGGAGGTGGGGCAAACGCCCCTGTTGTTGTGGATGCTCTGTCAGGTATTTCAGGGATTGCAACGGATTCCTGAGAGTCTGGGATTGCTGTTCCGTTGGTTTGCGGGGGAGTATGACAAGTTGAAGCGGGATGTTCCGGTTTCGGAGGGTTTACGCCACTGGCAAGGGGATTTGCTGCAACATCTGGCGTTTACGATGATGCAGGGAGAGGAGCTGACGGAGTTGCGAGTGGCGATCGCGCGATCGGAGGCTGAGGCTGTGCTAGCGGCGTTTCTCCAGGGCAAAGTGGATTATCCTGCCCAGCGGGCCAAAGAATGGCTAGAAGATTTACTGGAGCACCATCTGCTTCAGCCGATTGGTCAGAACCAACTGGAGTTTCATCACCAACTGCTTCAGGACTATTACGCGGCGGAATATCTTTACAAGGTTTTGCCAGACCTGGCTGATGAGCAACTGAAGCGGGATTATCTCAACTATCTGAAGTGGACAGAGCCTATTAATTTAATGCTCTCTCTAGTAGAAGAAAAAAATCAGGCATTGCGTGTAGTGCATTTGGCTCTTGATGTAGACCTAGCTTTAGGAGCACGATTAGCAGGAAAAGCAAAATCCATTTTTCAACGAAAGACCATCGAACTTATTTGCTCATTGGACTTACCTGTCAAAACCAAGCTTTTTTGGTTGAGTATAACACAATCAAGGTTTGCAGTTTATGCAATCCTAAGGATTTGTGATCAGCACAAAATCAGTCCTGAATCATATGATGACACTTCAAAAAATCCCACAGATGTCATTGGTCGAAATAGA
>JBMYQW010000145.1:0-11287 GCA_049601735.1 Spirulinaceae cyanobacterium | reverse complement strand
GGGTCGTCTGATTCAACAGCATATTCGTAGAGGTGATTTATTGGCACGGGTTGGTGGAGATGAATTTTGCCTGCTGCTTTATCACTGTTTAGCACATGAGGCACAATCTATTGTTAATGAGCTGCTCACAGCGATCGCTCATTTTCAGTTTCATTGGCAAGGAAAAACCTTCAGAATTGGAATCAGCATTGGTTTGACTGAAATCACGACTGAGGTTGGCGACGAAAGTGAGTTGATTCGCCAAGCTGACAAGGCTTGTTACCAAGCCAAACAGAATGGCAGAAACTGCATCGTTAGATTTGATCTAGAACAGAAACAGACTGGTTCGAGTTCGCATGGTTTGGAATGGCTAACCTGGCTTGATGAGGGGTTGGCAGATGAGTTCTTACAACTTTACTGTCAACCCACATTGGCATTAAAGTCTGAATTAACACGCAACTATGTTGAAATTTTATTACGAATCCGAGATCGTCCCGAAGTCTCGCTCTCTTTACAGGATTTTATTCAAGATGCCGAACGTTATCAGCTAATGCCGACGATCGATCGCTGGGTTTTCCAGACTTTTCTACGCTACTTGTCCTTTTTTATTCAAGATACCAACTTGGCGACTAACTGGGAAACTAATGTTTACGCGATTAATCTCTCAGGCTCGACTTTGAGTGATGACCAGTTTGTACCGTTTTGTACCGCACAACTGGAAAAGTATCAGATTCCACCGCATATCATCTGTTTTGAGATTACCGAGAGTGTGGCGATCGCTAATATCAATAAAGCCAAAAAACTAATCGAAGAGTTGCGAAAACTGGGGTGTTCATTTGCATTGGATGACTTTGGGAGTGGAATGTCTTCATTCGCATATCTACGAGATCTTTCCATTGACTATTTAAAAGTTGATGGCTCTTTTATCATGGACTTAGAAGGAGACAATACAACTTACAACATTGTTGAAGCCATTACTCGTGTTGGCCAGGTCTTGGGGGTACAGACCGTGGCTGAATTTGTCGAAAGTAATTCCTTGCTCGAAAAGCTACAGCAGCTTGGCTTTGACTATGCTCAAGGCTATGGTGTCGCCATGCCACTTAATTTTGAAAAGCATTTAGCGAACCATGCGGATGTACAGAAATGAATGCCAAGGTAGATAGCCTCTGTTACTCACTCCGTTTTAATCCAATACAGAATACGTTCTTAGTTTAATTTGCCCTGGGACAGGGCATAGTAGCCGATCAACTTGTAGACCAGTTTGGCTGCTGTGAACTCAGACACCACCGAATCCGGTAACGGTGCGAGCTCCATCACATCCGCGCCGATCACGGTTTTTTGGCGAAAGAGCGCCCGCAGCAGCGCCGTGCCCTCTGGCCAACTCAGCCCACCCGGTTGGGGCGTGCCCACCCCCGGAATTAGCGCCGGGTCAAAGCCATCGAGATCAATGGTGATGAAGATCTGTTCGGTGGGGATTTGGGCGAGCGCCCGCTCGATCCAATCCGGCTGCTGAAGGCGATCGTGATCCCACATCACCGGAATCTGTTGCGCGGCGATCAGTTTCGCTTCTTCGGAGCAAATACTGCGAATCGCAATGGGCAGCGTGGGAATCCCCAAGTCGACAATTCGTCGCATTACGCAAGCATGGTTATAGATGGAGCCCTGATAGCTGTGGCGCAGATCGCCATGGGCATCAATCTGTACCACCGTAAAGGGTTGGGCATGATGCAACTGGTAAGCCGAGACGACGCCCGCTGTGATGCCATGCTCACCGCCGAGGGTAATCACAAATTTGCCTGCTTCTAGCAGTGCCAAAACCCGCTGCTCCACCACCTCAACCATTTGTTCGGGCGGTAGATCCGGCTCGGCTTGCGAATCCGCCACGGATTCACAAACTCCCACCCCCACCTGAAAGCAGACCTCTTGGCCCAGCTCCACATCATAAATTTCGAGTTGTTCGGCAGCGGCCAAAATTGCCCCCGGGCCACGCCAACACCCCTTGCGATAGGTCGTGGTGGCCTCGTAGGGCACGGGCAGAATCACAATCTCTGCGGTTTCGGTTGCCACATAGGTCTCGGGTTCGATCCAAAAGTTGGGCAGGGGTGGCATGGGCTAGGGTCTCCAAGGGGAATACAGAAGTCCGGCTACAGATGAAATCTAGTTCTAACCTGCATTATTCACAAGTGGATCTGGGCGGAGGCTCTCCGTCCCTACAGTTCAGCGTTTCCAGAATTCCGTAGGGACGCAACGCTTGCGCCCACGCAGGCTATGTCGCTGACAGATTGTGAAGCAATCGCCCGAGATCCCCGAGAGAAGAGCAGTTTCCGTGCTAATATCGCAGCGTCTTATACCAAACCACAAAAGTCCAGCTACAGATAAGGCGTTCAAGATGCTCTGTCTTCCTGCATATAGATGCAATGGTCGCTCGTTCGAGTTTCAGCAATTGTTCGCGGATGAGTAGACGTAAGTCATCCAAGGTTGCAGGTCTTAACCAACGTAATCGTTTCTTGAGATACTGCCAGACTTGCTCAATGGGATTGAGTTCAGGACAATGAGGGGGTTGAAACATCAAGATGATATTCTCTGGCACTTGTAGCCGTTTTGCTATGTGCCACCCTGCATTATCAAGCTGAATAATCAGGATACTGTCTTCATACGCCTTGCTCATCAATTCTAGGAAAATCTGAAAACAGTCAGTGTCGCAGTGCGTAAACTCATAAAAGAAGTATTCTCCTGTTGCCGGTTCAATGATGCCATACAGATAAGTTGCTTCAAACGGCCATTGCACCTTGCCCACTGGCTTCACGCCTCGTTGCGTAATCCGCTTGCCGGTTATTGTTTTCAGCTCGATCGCCGATCTCGTAGGGTGCGTTAGCAGGCAGGAAAGCAAATTCAAAACGGTTCAATCTCACTTCCTGCGTAACGCACCAAACCCATCAATCACACTCCAAACCCTCCAAAACCATATCACCATTCCCACCCCAACCCGACGGATAAACCCCCTCTCGAACAAATCGATGAACCGTCGAAAACGTCCAATCCTGCGGAGAATCGCACAACCCATGATGCACCGGATTGTAATGAATATAATCACAATGCCGATTAAAATCTGCTTCATCCCGAATCAGATGCTCCCAAAACCGTCGCTCCCAAATATTCTGCTCCTTGCGCTGGCGACGCGAATGGGAAATATCTCGTTTGATGCCAATGCGTTTGCTGTAGTGCTTGGTAACGTGAGTTTTAATGAGCCTCAGACGCACCGACAAATCATGATCATCGGGAGGTGACGTTAACAAGCAATGGAAATGCTCAGGCAGCAACACAAAAGAATTGATCGCAAAGGGATATTTTACCTTGACTTTCATGAGGGCTTCCCGAAGTGCTTGCCGACCAACATCTTCGCAGAGCCATTTATCTCTTTGATAGGTGACTTGCGTGATAAAATATGTGCCACCAGAGGTTTGCGATCGGCAGTAGTTTGGCATTGGTGGTGGTGCGTTACGGCGGATTTTAAGCTGTTCTGTTATTTTGAGATTGTAACCGCCTAACGCACCCTACAAGATCGGCGATCGCACTGAATCATCACAGCCTCTGCCGTAACCGTACTGGTGAGTTGAGGCAGATCGGCAAAATATTGCCCTAATCCCTGGAGCAGCACCGTTGAACTGAAATAGTCATGCTCATCTCGATACTGACGGAATGGGCCCTCGATATCGATGAGTTTGAGCCAATAGATCTGGGGGAAAATGGGCGAGGGAAAGGTCTCCAACTGCGGCGCTTGGAGCAGCAATAATAGTGTCAACTGCTGGAGCGGGCGAGTCTGGGTCTTACGAAAGATTGGACTGATATCGAGATGCTGTGGGGCGAGGGCTGGGAAGTCCTGCGCTAGGGTCGCTTGTTTTTCTAGCAAAGTAAACAAGCGTTTGCGCGTGGCGAGTGCCAGAGTGATTGTTTCGGGCGGGGGATTAATGGATGTGAGGAACTGGTTGAAGGCTGCGGCGATAGAAGATGGCATAGCAGGCAAAGAAGCGGTGACAAGTTTAACCCCCCAGCTTGTACCCTAGATGCTATGGGCACGGGTTGATCCTCAAATTTGACATAGATTGCAATGACTGTACTTGTTCTCGGTAGTCTCAACATGGATTTGGTGGTGAGAGCCAATCGGCTACCGACAGTGGGAGAGACCCTCATGGGTCATGAATTTTTCTCGGCTTTTGGAGGCAAAGGAGCAAACCAGGCGGTCGCCTTGACCAAACTAGGTCAACCGACGCAGTTTGTGGGCCAGGTGGGTGAGGATGACTTTGGTCAGACGCTGCTGCTGGCGTTGCAGGCAGCGGGCGTGAATATTGATGGGGTTGCGGTGAATCCGGCAACCCATTCTGGCGTCGCGTCGATTGTGGTGACCGATTCGGGAGAAAACACGATCGCCTGTGCGCCGGGAGCCAACAGTCAGGTGGGTCAAGCACAGGTGGACTATCTTCGTCAGCATCTGAGTTCCGCGTCCTGGCTGCTGCTGGAGTTGGGAATTCCGCTGGCGGCAGTGCTCCAGGCGGCCCAAACGGCTCGGGCGGCCCAATTGCCCGTCTTGCTGGACCCATCACCCGTGCCCGAGATGATGCCGCCGGAGTTGTATCCTTGCATTGATATTCTGACGCCCAATGAAACTGAAGCGACCCAACTGGTGGGCTTTGAGGTCAACAGTCCCCAAGCCGCTCAACAAGCTGCCCAGCAACTCCGGGAGCAGGGTGTGAAAACAGTTATTGTCACGCTGGGCGCTCAAGGAGCTTGGTGTAGCAGCCCGGATGGGGAATTCTGGCAACCGGCCCCGCCGGTCGAAGTGATAGATACGGTGGCGGCGGGGGATGCCTTCAATGGTGCGTTGATCGCCGCCCTCTGTGCAGGGTTGTCGCTGCCCACCGCTGTAAAATGGGGCGTCGCCGCGGGTTCCTTTGCCGTCACCCAACGGGGAGCCCAACCGGCCTTGCCCGATCGCGCCGCAGTGGAGGAACTGTTGGCTGTGATGGAGCGGCCCTGACCCCTATGGGTTATTGCCCCCTCACACCCATCTTCCCTACGTTCCCTACAGTGATGCTAACGACCTTGCCCCGCCGCTACTGTGACTGTTTCTGCCCGCCGCCCGACCCTCAATCTTGCCAATCAGCAGGCGATCGCCCTCTTGAGCCGCACCCTGACCCTAACGGCGGATGAGTTTTCCCTGACCCTGGTGCGTTGCAACTATCGACAGCTTGAGAAGCAGACGCTGCAAGCCTTAGCAACCGAGTTAGCCCAGCCGCAAACGCCTCGCCTGCCTTCCCCACTTCCTTGGCAGCAACTCCAGATTCCGCCGGACACGACCAACCTACTGAGTCTGCTGCACCAATATCATCAGCAGCGGCCGGGCACACCCTTGATGGTGATGAATCTGGAACAGGCGCAGCAATGGGCCGTCTTGCTGGAGGGTATAAACCGCGATCGCGATGAGTTTCGCAAGCAACTGCCCGTTCCGGTCGTGCTCTGGCTCACGGATGCTGGGTTTACCCAACTGGCCCGCCGCGCCTTGGACTTCAAAACGTGGGGAGCAGCCTCGATCGCTCTGGAACTGCCGCTACAAGAGGCCTTGACCCTCTGGTGGGAAACGGTGGAATATCTGTTTGAATCCCTCTTGACCGTTGAGACCCAGGTCTTTATTACCAATGATGCTCTGGATTTAGCGCCTGGCAATCGCCGTCGTCAGGAATTGACAGCCCTCAAAAAGCAGGTGCAACTGACCCCGGTCAACCAAGCAACCTGGCAATTTATCCTCGGACGCGATGCCCACGCCAGCGGTGATTTCGAGATGGCGATCGCCCATTTTCAGCGCAGCTTACCGATCTGGAGTCCGGGCCAAGACAATTGGCAGCGCCGTCCCCTCACCTTTGATTTGCCCCAGGATGTAGAAATCACCAATCCGTTTGTCGAAAATAAGGGCCTCCTGTTGTTGCACCTAGGGCTTTGCTGGGCGCGGCTGGCCCAACAGCCGGGACGGCCTGACCCTAGGCAGGACTGGCAACGAGCCGCCGACAATCTGGCGGCCAGTTGGGAGATTTTTACCATCAAGCAGCGAGCGGCGATCGCCGCGCAAGTGCTCTTGCAATGGGGCCAAGTGCTCCAGCAGGCGCAGGCTTGGGCAGACTTGCAGCGGTTGAGTAACCTCGCCCTCACCCTGGTGCCGATCCAGCAGCAGCCAACCGCCCTGGCCCAGGTCTACGGCTTGCGGGCTCAGATCGCCCTCGCTCGCCAAGACTATTCCGATTGCCAAGCCCAAGTACAGCAGGCCCTGAACCCGTTGCAACCCCTCCCTGAATCCTGGCGTCAACCCTGGGCCGATATTCAGCTCACCTGGGCGCGTTGCCAAGCCCAGCAGGGGCAGACCGCCGCTGCCGTGCGAACCTTAGAGCAGATTCGTCAGGTCTTGGTGGAATATTGGCACGATTGCCCGCCCCATCGCTTAATCACGCAGGTTCAGCTCTATGGTCAGATCCTGGTAGCATTGCGTCAGCTCTATCGGCAGCAGCGCAACTATCGGGCCGCGTTTGACTGCAAGCAAGCCTATTACCAAATCCTGCGATTGCGCTCTGCGCATTGCCCAGGGCAATCGCCCGCCAACTCAGCCCCCCATTCAACCCCGAATAGAATGGCGACCCCGAACACGATGGCGACGCCCGTGGCCAGCCTGGGGGACGGTCGAGCGCAAGCTGTGCAGGATTTTCTAGAGCGCCTGAGCCGTAATGACCACAAGCTAACCGTTCTGCATGGCAGTAGCGGCGTGGGCAAGAGCCAATTTTTACAGATGTCTTTGATTCCCGCTCTCCAGCACAGGATTCTAGCGGCGCGGGAGGTGGTTCCCGTCCTCCAAAATCGCTATCGAGACTGGGAGCCTAACCTCTGTCAGCAGTTTCAGCAGGCTCTGCCCCGTCCCCTGGCCTTTGCCGTCACCAATGCCGCGAGCTTGCTTGCCCACCTGCGCCACAATGGTGAAACCCAGCAGTTGACCGTGCTGATTTGGGATCAGTTTGAGGACTTTTTTGTCACTTGCGCCCAACCGGAGCAGCGGGCGCGGTTTTATCGTTTTTTCCAGCAGGTGCTCCGCTTGCCCTTTGTCAAGGTCATTTTGGCGGTACGGGATGAGTCTTTGCAGACCTTGCTGACCCTCGAACAGCAGGTCAATCTGGAGACTATTGACGGGAATCTCCTCGATCGCCGGATTCGCTATGCGCTGCAAAACTTCAGTGTGCTTGAGGCCCAACGGGCCTTGCAGGGTTGGCGCACCCAACTGGCCGCCCCCTTTGAGCCAGAGTTGATCACGGCGCTGGTGCAAGATCTGGCCGACCCGGAGGGCCGCATCCGCCCGCTAGAGCTGCAACTGCTGGCCCTCCAGCTCCAAACCAGTGGCATCACCACCCTCGCCCCCTATCGCCAGTTGGGGACAGATCCCCGGCAGGTGCTGATTACCCAAGCTCTCGAAACGATCGTCGCCGACTGCGGCCCGGAAAACCAAGGTGCGGCATGGCAGGTGCTCGCTGCCCTGACCCACGAGCGCAACCAACGCCTCCTCAAGACGCAAGCCGAATTGTTGCAGAGCCTCGCCCCGAACTCCCTCGACCCCGTCCAACGCGCCGCCCAATTGGATCTAATCTTGACTGTCTTGGTCGGCTCAGAGTTGGTCATGGCGATTTCAGAAGCAGGAGAGCCCCGCTACCAACTCAGTCATCGCTACCTAGTTCCCACGATTCGGCAACATCAGCAGCTCACTCAGGCAGCGATCGTCGCCGAGTTTGCCCAGACCGAACAGCGCCTGCATCAAGCCCACCGCCAACAACGTTGGGCTTGGCGACTCGGAGCGGCAATGGTCTTGCTAACCGGTGCTATGGCGTTTTGGTCCGTCCAAGTCCAACGGCAACAATTCACTGCCCAACTGCAAGCGCAGAGCACCGCAGCCCAAGTGGCATTGGTGCGGGGCGATCGCTTTACAGCCCTCCTGCAAGCCCTGCGTACGACCCACCAACTCAAAACACAGGCCACCGGAACACTCCAGCAATTCCCGCTACAAACATACATTGCCAGCCCAGTGCAGCTCCAGGTGCTGGCCACCTTGGAGCAAGCCATTCATCAAGTCTGGGAGCAGCAGCGATTAGTGGGCCATGCAGAAACGGTCTGGGATGCCCGATATGCAGCCGACGGCAAGCTGATGGCATCGGTGGGTCACGATCGCACCCTGCGGCTTTGGTCGGCTCAAGGCGAGGCGTTGGCGACGCTGGAGGCTGCGGCTAAGAGTCTGACAAGTGTTGTGCTGCTGGAGAATTTAGAGGGTGAGGGCTACCGGGCGATCGCCAGCGGTTTAGACGGGCAAATCTATCAATGGCAGATCCCCAAACCCGATTCGCGGGCAACGCGGCAACCCCCTCTACAATGGCAGGCTCACGACGTGGCGGTCAACGCGATCGCCGCTAGCCCTGATCAAACCCAACTGGCAACGGCCAGCGACGATGGCACGGTCAAACTTTGGACAACCGACCGTCGGTTACAACAAACCCTGCAAGGCCATACGGACGCAGTACAATGGGTCACGTTTAGCCCTGACGGTCAAACCCTGGCTTCGGCAGGGAACGATGGAACAATCCGGCTGTGGGATCTGAACACGGGGGCCTTGCGCCGAACATTACGCCCCACCCCGAATGACCCCGACTGCCGAATGCTGGCGATCGCCTTCCATCCCGATGGCCAAACCCTCGCCACGGCTGGAGACGATGGCAAGGTCTCGCTCTGGAACCGCCAGGGTCAACTGTTGCAGACATGGAGCGCCCATTCTGCACCGATCTGGTCGGTGCAGTTTAGCCCCGATGGTCAACACCTCGCCACGGGCAGCGACGATCACACGGTTGGGCTCTGGAACCAGCAAGGGGAGCAACAAAAAATCCTCCATCATCGTGATGCGGTTACCGCAGTGCGCTTTCGGGCTGATGGTCAACAGTTGCTCTCCACCAGTGCCGACAAAACCCTTAAGCTCTGGCAGCTTGGCGGCCAACCCCGCCCCCAATGGTCGGCCCATGACGGCCCCGTTTGGTCGGTGGCTTTCGATCCTCGGGGCGGGCGGATTGTTACCGGGGGTGACGATGGACTCGCTCACCTCTGGCGCACAGATGGCCAGCGCCGTCGCACCTTTACCGGGCATGACGGCTCTATCCATGCGGTTCGCTTTGCCCCCGATGGCCAGCGGCTGGCCACCGCTGGCGCAGACGGTCGGGTCGGTCTCTGGCGACGCAATGGCCAGCATCAACGGTGGCTCACGGGTCATACAGACGATGTGGCGGTAGTGCAATGGCATCCAGGAGGGCAGGTTCTGGCTAGTGGCGGGCGCGATCGCACCCTGCGCCTCTGGCGCACTGAGCCATTGTCTGACGAATCAGGCGATCGCCCCACGCAACAAATTTTGCGGCAGCATACCGGCCCGTTGAATGATTTAGCCTGGAGCCCGGATGGCGACTGGCTGGCCTCGGCGGGGGAGGAAAACCTCTTTCTCTGGGCGTATCAGGGAGCGCAGCTCGGCAAGCCGCGCCGATTCCCCACGAGTGATGCGATCGTGGAGGCGCTGGCATTTGGGGGCGGCGCTAGGGATTCAACTGGGTTATTGGGCAATCCCTTACTGGGTGATCTCTCATTGGGCGATCCTACCCTGGCAACAGCCCATTATGACGACACGATCCGGTTCTGGACGACCACGGGAGAGGCGGCTCAAAAGAGTTTGGTCTTGACGGATAGCCCGAGCGACCTGAGCTTCAGTCCTGATCGGGAGATTGTTGCAACCATAAACTGGGATGAACGGTTACAGCTCTGGCATGGGCAAGGTGAATTAATTCAGGAATGGGTTAGCCCTCAAACACAGTTGACCAGCTTGGCTTGGCGCAGGGATGGCGGGGCGATCGCCACCGGGGGGCAAGACGGCACGGTGGTGATTTGGAACCTGGAGCTAGAGACCTTGATACGGCGGGGCTGTACCTGGCTCGAAGATTATCTGCAATATCACCCTCGTGTAACAGCGGGCGATCGGGCGATCTGTGCAGCGTATCTGCAACCGTGAGCGCCCATCCTAAGCGTGATCTTCCCCTTGGGCAATTTCTGCCAAGGTCGCTGCCAACACCGCAGGCGTTTGACCCGAGACCGTAAACACCAACATCTCTCGGTAGATGCGCCCCGCCGGATGGCTCAACTGGTTCGCCGCGCCCCGCGTCACCGTGACCGCAGCCTGGGCACAGCGTCCGGCTAGGGCGATCGCTGCCCCCCGCAACTCGACTTGGCGGGCTAACGGGGTTTCGGGGTCAAGCAACGCCGCCGCGATCGCCGCCTGGCGATGCTTAAGCTGACGCGCAAGCTGCTGGTACGACGGCAGCAAGGCGGGGAACTGCTGACTGGCCGTTTGCACCCAATCCAGGGCAGCTTGGGCAGACCCCAAACTGAAGGCAGTGGCATTGAGCACCCCGGTTTCGTCTTTGGTGCTGATCCAGTCGGCTGTTTTTTGGCCCAGGAGGCGATCGCCCCTTAATTCATAGTCTTTGAGCGTTGCGCTGACCGTCTGGGTTGCGGGCATTCCCGCCAGAGGCAAGGGGGCCGAAAACTCAACCTGGGGACTCGGCCGCAGGGGCAGCAACCCCCAGATGCTGCGGCTATCGGGCAGGGTTGCTGCGATCACCGCCGCCTGAAAAATCCCCCAACCCGTGATCCAGGGAATCGTCCCGGTGAGCCGGTAGCCGCGATCGCTCGGCTGGGCTTGTAAGCTCGGCGGCCCCGAGCGCCGCAGTTGGGAATAACCCACCCCGACCAGGATTTGTCCCCCGGCCATCGCGGGTAAATATTCAGCTTTGAGTGCCGCGTTTTCGCCCTGGGCAATCAAGCTCGCGGCCGTCTGGTGCTGGGTTTGGGTGAAGGCTAACGTGCCGCTATGACGGGTCAGCGCCTGTTGAAAGGCAAAGAACTCTTGCCGCCCGAGCCCCTGACCGCCCCAATCCGGGGGGACTTTGAGTGTCAGGAGGCGGCGATCGCCCAAGCTGCGCAGACCCTGGGTCAGGGCTTCGGGCTCCCGTTCCATGGCCTCGGGCGAGGGGCGAACAAACTCAAAGCGGGGAGGTAAAAAGGGTGGGGGAGGGGCGATCGGCATTTGTTGTGATGGGGCTGTAAGCCCGTGAAAGCAAGAGTTGGGCCGCTCAATGATGACCGCGCCTAGGGTCTGTCATCATTTAGGTTTCAAACCATTGCTATATCTAGCGTACAGCCC
>JBMYQW010000144.1:0-11303 GCA_049601735.1 Spirulinaceae cyanobacterium | reverse complement strand
AGGGGACTCCTTGAAAATAATTATCCCAAGGCAGGCGGGACGCCTGCGCTACGGTTAATCCTTAGAAATCCCGTAGTGCGGGCATCTTGCCCGCCACCCAAACAGCTCATTTCTGGAGCGTTTTTTCCTTGGAATACGCCAAGACCCTCTCTCCCCTGGGGACAATTCGTGGAGGGCTCCGCTCCGGGAACGCCGGGATAGGGCTTTCTGGCTAATTTTGCATCTATGCTATCCGGATTTTGCATAATTGACTTTGTATCATTAGCGACAAAGCCAATGGCGGTCTACAATCGAGTCTGGGATGTTCAGCACTTTTTCTGTTCGTCATCTGTGGTACGACATCACCTATGCTATGTGATCTTGATCACGATTTTTCTCTCGTCAGAGTTTAACTTTTGAAAACTGGAGTATCTCCCTTAAAACCATGTCTTTTATCAAATCAGGACTAACCCCACTCTCCCTTGTCGGTGCGATCGCCACCATCGCCAGTGCTGCCTCACCCCTTCACGCCCAAACCATCGACACAACGGCTACCCCAGAACAGCCAGTCAATTTCCTCTCCTTAGAGCCCAACTTTGGCACCAATAGCGGGGATGTGCTACTCAACACCTTCCACTTCTCCGAGTCATGGGTTGGCCCTCAATCTGCCACCGCTCCCATATCCGTGGGCTTGGGAGAGAGGACTTTACTACTCAATTACAATCATTCGTTTATTGCGCTTGAGCCCGGACTTAACCCGTTCAATAGCTCCCCAGACAATCCGGTGAATGGGTTTTCTAACATATCTGAAACTAATGGCTTGTTCCAAATGGGGACGTTCATATATTCTGATCCCGGTCGTGAGACTCAAACCGAAGCAGCGGAATTTACACCCTTTCAATGGCGTTATGCCGCAAGCATTATTCCCCAGAACTTTGCCAATGGTGCCTGGACTGACTTACGCCAGGATGCAACACAAATTGACTTAATCGGTCCCTGGATGGATATGGGGGTAACGACAGACGGCTCCCAAACACGCTTTACCCTGCCGGACGTTCAAAACACGATTTACACCTTTGGCATTGATGATTGGTGGTACGAGTTTGAGTTACTGGGCTTTGTGCCTGGGCAAACCACTCTAGGGCAGTTGCAAGCAACAGAACAGGAGCAGTTGAACGGTCTGCTCCTCGATGAGTGGGTGATCAATAATCCTAATCAACAACGAACCGGGAGCAGTGTACTGCTAACGGCTCGGATGTCGAGCGCCCAGAAAGAACGGAACCCCGATGCGATTGTTCTAGATATTGCTGTTGATGGTGAGCTGCTGCCACCCACAGAAGATCCGCAACCTGAGGAAATTCCGGAGCCCGGTTTACTATTGGGTTTGGGCGCGATCGCTCTTGGTGCATTCCGTCTGCGGCGCGATCGTCCTTAGCAATCGGGTATGGGGCGAATCACCGTGCGCCTGCCCTGCTTGAGCCGAGTCGTTCTAACCTGCATTATTCATAACTTTCAGGCAAGATTCCTTGAAAGTGAAACGTTAAACCAGTGGCGGGCAAGATGCCCGCGCTACGGACTGTAATTTAGGCAAAACCGTAGCCCGGGCGTCTCTCCTGCCTGATGAGTAATTTAGGCTAATGGACTTGGTATAAAATCCCGCCTGGGATGTTCAGAATTTTTTTGTTCGTCATCTATGGTGCGACATCACCTATGCTTTGTGATCTTGATCACGATCTTTGTCTCGTCAGCATTTAATTTTTGAAAGTAGAGTATCTACCTTAAAATCATGTCTTTTATCAAGTTCGGTCTGACCCAACTTTCGATCGCGGGTGCGATCGCCACCATCACGAGCATCGCCTCACCCCTTTACGCCCAAACCATCAAAACCAACGCTACCCCAGAACAACCGCTCAATTCCATTTACTTTAGTCACCCTACTCAAAGTGGGGGGATTGAGGATCAGTACTCTACTTTCCGTCTGTTCGATCCGTTGGTTAACGTTAACCAACCTCAACCCACGTCATTGTCTTGGGCAGGTAATAGTACGTTGTCCACTGTACCTGGCTTTGCATTTATGGCGCTTGAGCCTCACCTTCATCCTTCTTTGGGCTCTTTGTCCCCTGGTGCAAATATAGCAAAGTACTATAGTATTCCTGAAACCAATGACTTGTTTAATATTGGCGGTCTCACTTACGCTGCGGGAAATGGATCATTCCCTAATCATGGATTCGGCCGTAATCCCCAAACAGGAGAAGCCCAATTCACACCGTTTCAATGGCGTTTTTCCACAGGCATTCGTCCAGTTCACCTCTCCAATCGTTCGCAAACATTATTGACGGATGGAGAAAAAATTGACTTACTCGGCTCCTGGATGGACATGGGGGTCACGATGGATGGCTCTCAACCACGTTTTATTCTGCCCAATATTCAGAACACTCGTTACACATTTGGGATTGATGATTTGTGGTACGAGTTTGAGCTAGTGGGTTTTCTGCCTTCGCTTCTCGATCAACAACAACTTGAAACTGCTCTAACTCAGTTCCAAGCTGGAGAGCAGGAGCACTTTAACAGCTTACTCATTGATGAGTGGGTTCCCAACATTCAAAATTCAAACAACCTAGATTCTTTGAGTTTAGCGGCTCGGATGTTGATCCCCACGAAAGAACGGAATCCTAATGCGACAATTTTAGACATTGAAGTCGATGGTGAGTCGGTGCCTCCCACGGAAGAACCACAACTTGAACCGACACCCAAGCCGCAGCCCGAGGCCGTTCCTGAGCCCGGCTTGCTGTTAGGCTTAGGCGCGATCGCTCTTGGTGCATTCCGTCTGCGGCGCGATCGTCCTTAGCAATTCGGGTGTGTGGGGAGCATCAGCATTCCACTCTGGCGTTGCATAACTGCGGGATGAAGATTGTTCATGCAACCATCTAAAGCTCTCTCCCGCTGGGAGAGGGCTTTTTATTTGCTGTTGCGTCTCGGCTATCCGGATTTCAAATCATCCGATGAACGAAACCCTGAACAACAGGGTCGATTCTTGGGAGATTAATAGAGACGGTCAGCCTCCCACTGGGTGGATGCGATCGCCTACAACTTTCGCCCTATAACTCTGGCCCTGAATCTCGCCGGGAATACAACCGTCGGGCTTGGCGCACTTCAAACCAATCGAGCAGCCCTTCGAGGCCGATCGCCCGCGCGAAGCCAAAGACTTTATGCATCAGGTAGGCATTGGGGCGAATCACCGTGCGTCCGCCCTTTTTGAGCCGAAACGTCGTGTCGAGAAAATGGATCGCCTCAATTTCTGCCTCTTCGCCATCTCCCAGGTCAAAATAACGATGCTGTTCTAGCGCCTTCTTGCGATGCTGGAGATACCAAAACCCCAGCGCCGAAAGTAGCAGTTCATTGCCCGTGCGGCTAAAGCAATAGGCCAGCAGCACAACTATGATCGTCAGCGGCAGCAAATTCCAGAAAATGCCCAAAATAGACAGGAATAATTGCGAAACTGCCGGCAACTCATAAATCAACGCCGCCAACATAACCGCTATCAGCCAAGCGAGTAAATTAGCAATCGCCACCGCCACCCGCACCGGCCGGGGCTTGTGCACAAACCGTTGTTTCTTCGCCTCGGGGTCAAAGGCATAGATAATCTTGTGGAGGACGCGTTGGGCGATCGTCAGCCCAATCCCAACCAACAGCGCGAAGGTCAGGGCTTGGGGAAGGACAGTCTGTTCGATGAGAAACAGCAGTTGAGGGGGCATGGTGAAGGTGGCAACTGTTTTGAACGGATAAAACCATGCTTCCCATTATGCATCGACGCGCTTTTACAATCGGTTCGCTCGGCTTCGCTCTCTCCTTTATGCTCCAATGGTCAAGACAAGCCTTTAATGGCCAAGACAAACCTTTGCTGCCAGCCCAGCCAACATGAGCACCATTTGGCCCGCTAACCACCCCGCCTTCCGCTACGTGGGGCGCTTTGCGAATTTAGATCAATCTATCCCCCACAATCTTGCGCCGGTGCAGTTTGTCTGGTCCGCCAGCCAGATTCAATGGCGCTTCACGGGCCAATCCTGCACGGCATTGCTCCACGCCGATCCCCACCCCGAGGGGCTCTGTAATTATTTCGAGGTGCGCCTCGATGGGCATCGCGCCACAACGCTCAAACTCGACCCCAACCAAACCCGTTATGATCTAGCCGCCGACCTCGAACCGGGTGAGCATACCCTGACCCTGGTTAAGCGCACCGAAGCCTTTTTCCCGGTGGTGACGTTTCGGGGCGTGGAACTCGATGATGGGGCTGAACTTTTGCTGGTGGGGGCGATCCCGCCCTACCGACTGGAGTTTATCGGCGACTCGATCACCTGTGGCTATGGCAATGAAGCCCGCAGCGGTGAGGAACCTTTCAGCGATGCCACCGAGAACGCCTACCAGAGCTATGCGGCGATCGCCGCCCGCCTGCTCAATGCCGATGGGGTGACGATCTGCCGCTCGGGGTTTGGCCTGGTGCAAAACTACGATCGCACGACCGAGCCGACGATGTTGCATCTCTACGATCGCACGCTCTATGAAGACCCCAGTCCTTGGCATTTTCCAGACCCTATTCCCGATGCGGTGCTCATCAACCTGGGCACGAATGACTTTGCCCATGCCCCGCCGGAGCGAGGGCTGTTTGTTTCTGCTTACGTGGCATTGATTCGGACGGTGCGATCGCACTATCCCCAAACCCCGATCGTGGCATTAATTGGCCCCATCCTGGCGGATACCTGGCCCAACAACCCTGAAACCGATGCACCCTTTCCGACGTTGACGCTTACGCGGCAATACCTGCAACAAGTCCAACATCGGTTGGCCGGGGCTGGAGAGGCGGCGATCACGATCGTGGAACTCACCCCCCAAACCCCCGAGCGCGGCTACGGCGCAGACTTCCACCCTAACTTGGCCCAGCACCAACTCAACGGGCAGGAACTCGCTGACGTTTTGCGTCCGTTGCTACCTGCTTGACATGACCCGCCTGATATAGGCCGTCCGAACGTTCCCGCGCTGATTTTTCTGCGGTGAGGGAGAAGACGTAACGTATGATGAGGAAGGTGGTTTTGTCTCTAACGACTGTTCAACACCTGTTTGTTGTTTATATTCTCCAGTTTGGGAGCTTTGGTCTGCCCATGTCTCGCTATTTTGCTACTGTTGCCCGGGGCCTCGAATCGGTGGCTGCGGCTGAACTCACGTCCCTGGGTGCCCAGCACGTTAAACCCGATTTTGCGGGGGTGCAGTTTACGGGCGATCGCCCCCTGCTCTACCGCGTGAATCTCTGTGCGCGCACCATTTTTCGGGTGCTGGTGCCGATCGCCGAGTTTCGCTGTCGCAATGCCCGCGAACTCTACCGCAGTATCCAGGCCATTGACTGGCGCGAGCATCTTTTGCCCGATCAGACGCTGGCGATCGATTGCACGGGGGGCAATCGTCAGCTCAACCATACCCATTTCACGGCGCTCCAGGTCAAAAATGCGATCGTCGATCAGCAGCGTCAACAGGCGGGGCGTCGCTCCAGTGTTGACCCCCAGTCACCGGATTTGCGCCTGAACTTGCATATTTACAAGCAGCGGGGCACACTCAGTCTCGACAGTTCAGGGCGCAGCCTCCACCGCCGGGGCTACCGCGCGGCCATGGGCCAAGCCCCTCTCAAAGAAACCCTCGCTGCCGCACTCATTCAGCTCACGGGCTGGCAGGGAGATGTGCCGCTGTATGACCCCCTCTGTGGTTCAGGCACTTTCCCCCTCGAAGCGGCGCTGATTGCCCGGCGAATGGCCCCCGGTCGCTTCCGTAAGGACTTTGGGTTTGAACGGTGGCGCAACTTTGAGCCCCAGATCTGGGCGGCGGTGCAGGCGGCGGCGCAGGAGCAGGAGTTGGCCACGTTACCCGTGCCGATTGTGGGGAGCGATCGCGACCCCGAAATGCTGCAACAAGCGCGGGCCAATGCCCGGAATGCCGAGCTAGACAACCAAGTGCGTTGGCACCAAGCCGAACTGAGCACCGTTGAAGCGCCCAGTGAACCAGGGATTCTGCTGTGCAACCCGCCCTACGGCCATCGTATCGGCATTGCTGAAGAACTCGGCCCTTTTTACAAGTTGCTCGGGGATGTGCTCAAGCAACGGTTTACGGGCTGGACGGCCTATATTCTCACAACCAAAGTGTTGAGCAAATGTGTAGGCTTGCAGGCAACCCAGCGCATTCCGGTTTATAACGGCGCTTTGGCTTGCACGTTGCTCAAATACGAGTTGTATTGAATTGTTGTAGGGGCGCGATCGCACGTTATTGATGCGCGACGAAGTTGGGAGTTGTAGGTTGGGTTGAAGCATGAAACCCAACACCGTCAATGCTTTGAGGATTGAGGGTAGGATGGGCATTGTCTAGGGACGTTCATTCTGTCACTTTTTAGCTCGATCAATCTCATGCCCAAACCAAGGATCTTACGGATTTGCACCCAATAAGGTGTGCCATTTCACCCCAAAATTAAACTTGACGCTGCACTAAAGTCCTTTAGCGACCGTCTCCAGACGCTGGATCACAAAATCACGGTCTAAATAGGAGAGTAATGCCCCCGCTTTCGGGCCGCGCTCCTTGCCCAAGAACGACGAGTAAATCGCTTGAAACGCCAGCGGCTGTTTGATCTCGCGCTCCTTAGCTGTTGAGAACAAGGTGGTTTGTAATGCCTCAGCTTCCCACGCTTCCAGTTGGGTTAAATTTCCCGCCAGCTGCCCGAGATAAGCCAATTGTTCTGATGTTAAATCTCGAACAATTTCGGGAATCTCATCCACATAAAGAACCAGTTTTTCCTCTTCATCGGCATAGTCCGCCAGCCATTTCTTCGCCACCTCAACCCGTTGATGGGCGATCTGCCAATCATCGTCACTTAAAGGTTGGTCAGCGCGTTTGGCAATCTCCTCATCCATATTCAGATGTGGGACTTGCAGGAGCGAAATAATCGTACTGAGATCCGTCGGCTGATAGGGCTGAACGTTGCCATCGAGTTGGGCATAAACCAACGGCATGAGGTTTTCGGGTAGCGCCGCCTCGGGCTGCGACGCGATCGCCTCATTTTGATATTTAACCATCAGCGCATCATAGTCCCGAAACAGGCGTGTGGTGGTTTCATGGTTGGGCGCAAAGTTGATTACCGTTTTTGGCTTCGTGCGCAGCATCAAAAACCGCAAGAGTTCTGGCGGCAGCAGCGCGGCAATGTCTTTGGCACTCGACCCCACGCCTTTGGACGAACTCATCTTCGTGCCATTGACCAAAATAAATTCGTAGGGTGAATGAAACGGGGGCTGTTTTTTCAAGACTTTGCGACAAATCGCATTAGCTACATCCCGAGAGCCACCTTTTTGGGAATGATCTTTCCCGGCCAGCTCAATGGTCACACCTAAAATATCCCACTTCGCCACCCATTCCACCTTCCACGGTAGTTTACCATTGCCATCAAAGGGGGAAACCCAACCGGAATGACCGCAACCTTGCACCCAATCCGTGGCATCCGGCTTGCAGGTATAAAAGACTTCTGAGCCGTTGTAGTCGGATACGGTTGTTGTGGCAATTTTGCCGCAGTTTTCACAACGAATTTGGAAGGGATACCAGTCGTCGGCCCGTTCGGCTTTACTCACATCAAGATAGGCTTCCCTGACTAGGTGGGCATTCTTTAAGAAGGTGTCAATGTAGAAATTAAGCTGACCAGAACGGTATAGATCTCGTAAATAATAAATCTCGGGTTTTACACCCAAATAGTCGAATACTTCAAGGAATTCACCCATGAAGTATTTAGCATAATCACTCGTCTGCTCATCCGGGGAGGGCACATTACAGAGGGGAAAGCCAAGATAGGGCGCAAACTTGGCTTGATCGAGGTAATGGGGGACGGTATCAAGGGCATCATAGTCATCCACGCCGTAGAGAAATTTGACAGGTTTGCCTGCATATCTCAAGGCACGATAAATGACATCGTGGATGACCACGCCGCGCAAGGACCCCACGTGAACCCGCCCGGAAGGGGTTTTGGAGTCGTTAACCACGAGGTCGCCCTGTGCATCTTTGGCAATCTTATCCGCCCAAAACATGACTTTAACTGATGTGATGTGTTTATAGCCTCCCTATTCTACGGGAAGATCTGGGTCTTATTGTTCAGAGCGATCCGGTGACGTGAATTCCGATTAATCAACCTCGTCCAAGTTGAAATTCTGAGTGTTTATGTGATTTACTTTAAGCCTCAAAACCCAGTAATGGAGAGGGTTGTGTTGGGTTACGCTGTCGCTAACCCAACCTACTGCCGCTCGGGGCGGTTTGCCAGGATGGGCAGCCTCAGGAGGATGCACCTACTAAATTGGTGATACCGAAATCGCCAAAACAGTCTTGTGGTGGGCAATATCCACCCTACGTAATGGCTGTACCCTCACCCAACCCTCTCCCAAGTTCGGGAGAGGGCTTTCTATCAGAGGCTCAGAAGCGATCGCCCAGCACAAAAATCACGGATGTCTCGCCCGTGTCAGCAATGCCAAACTCTAAGCGCAGCAGCCCGATCGCCGACGTTGCCAAAATACCTGCGCCGTAGCCCAGACCTTCTCCCGGTTTTTGTCGCACGGCCCCCGGTTGACCCAGCACCTGATCGTCACTGTTAAACCCGGTTGCCGCATCGATGAACAGATTGCCCGCTAGGGTCAGGTTCTCGCCAAAGAGGTCCCGCAAAAAATCATTGTCGAGTTCCAGGTTGGCCACCGGAAAGCGATATTCTAGCGTGCCCTGAACGAAATGCTGGGGATTGCCCAGCGCCCCGACGCCATAACCCCGTACGGAGCTGGCCCCGCCCAGGGTGTAAGCCTCATAAGCTGGCGGTTCATCAAAGGGCATCGTGCCCGCCTGGAGGTTCAAGATTAAAGTTCCCGGTAGCTCGGGCACGCGAATCCAATCTACGGGCAAAAATTGGCTGTAATTTAAGCCCAGCCGGGTGAAGCCTGTATTGGCCGCGCCGATGGGAATGGCTTGATCCGCGCCGAGTTGGAGGCGATCGCCCCCGGTTGGAAACACAGCACTATTGCGGTTGTCCATCTCGAGGGTGGCGTTGAATGTGAGCAAGTCATCTTGGCTATTCTCACTAGCGGTGAGCGCATTGCCCGCTGCATCCTGACGAAACCGCGAGGAACCAAACAGGCTGTCGCTAAAGGCGACCTGTTGATAGCTCAGACCCCAAGCGATTTCGGTATTCTCGGCCAGGGGCTGGAAAAACTGCACCCCGCCGCCGTAGCGAATTTCCTTGGCATCCTTGCCATTGGCCAGGGCAATCTCCCGATCGCCGTTTTGGAAGGCGGAGGCTTCATGACTCAGGGCAAACAGATTGACGGCATAGCCCAAACCCGTGTCGTTATCGCCCAGTTGTGGGTCGCGGAAGGTGAGATCCAAGCCCAGCACCTGGGAGCCCGGTACAACTCGGAAGGTCAAGGTTTGGCCGGGGCCGCCCACATTGAGGGCTTCGAGCCGGAAGGGGAACCGCGCCCCCACAGGCTTAGGCACACCGGGGCTCACAGCGGGTAGCACGGTCGTGCCCTGGAGGGCATGGGGACGGCCAACACCGAGTCCCGGCACCAGTTGCAGGCTGGGGCCAAAGTTAATATCCGGTTCTTCTGGCGCTGCTTCTTGCACCTGTACCAGGATCTGAGCCTGTTCGTCCACCATAGCCAAGTTAAGGGTGGCTGCGGCAATGCCCTCTAGAGCCTCCACTCGTTCTACGGCGGCTTGGGCTTGCGTGGCATCGTAGCGATCGCCCGGCTGGAGCGCCAACACCTGACGAATCTGCGCGGCGGAATATTGCTTGGCAAAACCGATAAACTGAACCTCAACCGCACCGATCGGGCGCGATTCCGGTGCCATCTCAGCCGGGCCTTTTGTCACCGTGCCAGTGTCTTGAGGAACGATCACAGTTGGTTGCCAACCGCCCATCGCCGATTCTCTTACAGTCGGTTGCCATTGGCCCCAAGCGTGTTCGCCATTGCCCAACGTAAGGACAAGGCTACCGCCTAGGGCTAACCCGAGGGTGAGAGAGGAAGAGAATGGAAAATTCATGTTAGCGCGTGGAAATAATATCGCAGCGAACCGCATTGACAAGCTCTGCCAGGGTTTGCGATCGCACCATGATCCCTGCATCCGGTTCGCCCGAACTCATGGTAACGAGGTCTTCTCGAAAAACGGTATTATCCATGAAAAACTGCTGGGCCTTGCCCAAGAGCTGAATCGGTGAAACGGCGCCCACGGTTAATCCCCATTGGCTGGCGATCGCTTCGGGCGGAATCAAGGCGACCCGTCGTCCCTGGGTGAGCTGACGAACCCGTTTGATCTTCAAAATTTTATCCCCCGGAATCAGCATGACATAGAGCTGCTGCTGCTCATCTTGACCCAGCATACATTTTAAAATCTGCGAGAGCCGCACCTTGCGCTCCCGGGCCGCATCCGCGCAAGTATAAACCGCTTGGCGATGGGGCTTAATTTGATATTCAATCTGGGCGGAATCCAGAAATGTAGTGACGGCGGTTGGCATGGGGCATTACAAAATCGGTGCGGTACTCATCGTACTCATCCCTCACAGCTCCTCGCCAACAGCCCCCAACCGCCGTCCACATAAAACGCCAAACCGCACCAACCCTTTAGCATAGCCCTCGGACATGAGGCGCAATGAGAATGCCGCTTCTAGGGTTTGTTGACCGGCTTGCACGAGTCCGGCGATCGCATCCAAGTTGAAGGCTGAATCAATTACCGTGTCCCAAAAGGGCGCGACGGCCGTTGACCAGTCATCACAGCGGAGCGTTTTAAATCCGAGGGTTTTAGCCAAGTCTACGTAGGAGTTGAGCGAGATGACAAACGGGAGACAGTAGACCCGGTAAATCGCCTTGAGATGTTCTTCTTCTGCGTCCGTGAGGGGCGCTAAATCCGTGGCGCGATGACACCAGGTTGCCAGGATCAACGTGCCACCAGGCTTGAGTACCCGGTAGCATTCAGCCAAAAATTGCTGCTTGTCCGGCATATGTTCGCCACTTTCGAGCGACCAAACCAGATCAAAGGACGCATCTGCGAAGGGCATCTTCAGCGCATCTGCGACCTGGAACTGAGTGCGATTGGTCAAGTTGGCTTCAAAGGCCCGCTCTTTGGCCCGCGCTGCCTGAATGGGACTGAGGGTAATTCCGGTGGCCTGGCAGTTGTACTTTTGGGCTAGATAGAGGGTGCTACCGCCAATGCCACAGCCCACATCTAGGATCTGCTCGGCCTGCTCTAGCTCCGCCCAATGGAGCAGCTCT
>JBMYQW010000143.1:0-11418 GCA_049601735.1 Spirulinaceae cyanobacterium | reverse complement strand
GTAGCGCAGGCGTCCCGCCTGCCTTGGGATAATTATTTTCAAGGAGTACTCTAAGAGCGCAAGACAACCTCGCCTTGGTCGAACACTACAAACTGCAACCGTAGCGGGCCAGCGGTTTTGGTATCGTCTAGGACGATCGCCTGAATTTGGTCAAACTGAGCATCAAGTCTACCGAGGGCCTTGAGGAACGTGACAAAGTCCTCAGCCTCACCATCGCCAATGAATACCTCTCCAACAACCGCTCGTCGTGCCTGAAATTGAGCCACGGCGATGAGGTTACGTAGCCGCTCCCATAGCTCGGTATCCGAAAGGCTTTGAGAGCGCTCAAAGGAGATTTCTGCCAGCACATCACCTTGTTCAAAAACTTGCTCATTGAGCGTCAAGTCTGCAAACACCCGTACTAATTCTTCGCCATTATTTTCAACATAGTTGCCCGCCGAGCGAATCCGCACTACGTATTCTCGATTATCTCGAATTTGGGCGATCAAGCGTTGGACTTCTGCCTGGCTAATTGCGATGACTTCTTCATCTAAATTGTCACTAGTCAGCCGGGTTAAAACCAACGCCCGCTGATTAGCCGTACGCAGGAGAATATCAATGGCATTGCGGGCTGCTACGGTGTTATCAGCAATAAACGCCCCGCGACTGAGCACTTGACCCTGAATAATCGCAAACTCGCCCCGTTCGTGGCGCTCACGGATCGCTTGGAGGTCATCAATTGCGTCTTGGAGCAGAATTAAGTCCTCGGCTAGGGCAACCAATTCTGCCTCTTGCTCGTTTAGACTTTGATTGCGTTCATTGACGTCAGACCGTAGTCGCTGCTCACGCGTCTGGAGCGATCGCACCTGAAAGGCACTTTGGCGCAGTTGGCTATCTTGGCTGGCAATCCGCTCGTCTCGCTGACGAACTTGGGCCTGTAATTCGGGAATTTGCGTCAGAAGGCGCTCTCGCTGTTGGCGGAGGTCTTCAACCTCGCGGCGGAGGCGACCGGCCTGACGCGTCATGCTGCGATAGCGACTTTGCACCTGCTTAAAGTCACGCTCAACGTTGAGTTTCTCACGGCCAACCTGGTTGAGTTCCTGATCTACCTGCTCTTTTTCGGTGCTGATCGACCCCAGCTCGTCTTTGGCAAGGCGCAGTTGTTGTTGAATGCCATCCAGACGAAAAACGCCGTCTCGGAGGGTTTCACTCAAGGCAAAGAGGAGTCCCAAAGTTGAGGCGGAAATCAGCGTTCCGGTGAGAACCGCTACCAACGTGGCTGTTTTTTTGGGGCGGAGGTTAAACAGACGTAACCGGGCCTTGCCGACTTTTGTGCCGATGCGATCGCCCACCACCGCCAAGAGTCCTCCTAAAAAGAGGACGGCTAATATCAAGATGTAGGCGCTAGTCATGCCAAACTTTCGTTACAGTCCTGCTGGTCATCCGGTACGAAGGATACGTTAACATCATGTTCGGGGTTTATGTTGTTCTCAAGCCCAGACTGAACTCCAGTGTTACAGGCGATCGCTCTGGAACAAAACGTCCTCCCTGACAGAACATCACAAAGTGTTAAGTGCTTGCTGCAGAGCACCGATGATTTTATCAGTGTCTGCGAGAGGGTTGGCAGCAACAGAGCGCAACCAGAGTTCATCCTGGAGAACACAGCTTGAAAACATCCTGGGTGGCAGATGCTGCAATAGGTCATCTGTTGGGCCTGTTTTGGGGCGAAAGACAGTAATCCCGGTTTGGGGTTCTGCGAACTGCTCTAGCCGGGGTTCAGCCTGGATAAAATGGTTCAGTTGATGGGCGATCGCCATCGTGTGCTCAATCCTCTGCCTGAACCCAGTCTGACCCCAAGCGAGTAATGTCGCCAGTAAGGAAACCGCCGCTGCCCCCCGAGAGCCTTGCACGCCAATATTGGGCTCAGTGAGGTAACTACCGCCAAAACGAATCGCTGAATGCGCCAGTTCGAGATCGCGGAATAAAACCAAGGCTGACTCTTTGGGTTGGAAAAACCATTTATGAGCTGAGACGGCAATGGAGTCGGCCCGCTCAATACCCGCCAATAAATGGGTATAGGTTGGGCTCAGACGCAGTGCCCCAGCCCAGGCTGCATCCACATGAGTCCAAGCTGCCTGGCCAATCAGGGTAAGGGGATCAATTGCTCCGGTTGCGGTCGTACCTGCGGTTAAGACTAAACAGGCATCTGATAAATCAAGGGGTTGGCTCACAACCATCTGCCCCGCATCGTTCGTTGGCAGCGTTGTGCAGGGTAAGCCCAGAATTTGAGCGGATTTCTGGATGCTCAAATGAGCCACTTCTGAGGTGATAATTCGTTTGATGCCTTTGGCATCTCTCGCGGCCCAAACCGCAGTAAGGTTAGCGAGCGTTGAACCGGAACAGAAATGCCCCCCGCCCATGCCAAAGTAGGGAATGAGCCAGTTGATAACCTTTTTTTCGGCAGCGATCGCAAACGGTGCGGTCTCCTGATGCAGTAGGTTCTGGTTTAAGCGCGCATTCCAAAGGGCCGTTGCCCAGGTAATCCACGGCGTCGGCGGGTCCATGTGAGCCAACGCGACGGGCTCATCGAGTCGGGCCGCCTCGCCCAGCACATAGGGCGCGAGTAAGCGTAGGGTTGCTGATTCGCCCAGCCCTTGCTCTGGATAGCGATCGGGCAAATCGCTTTTGGCAAGCGACGCCAGCGCAGCAGGCTGCAAGAGGTCGATCGCATCGTGTAAACCATCATTCGGTTGGAAACTCTGATCTGGACTACGCATGGGGATAACCAGGGGTCAATCCTTACAATGAATCACGCTGATGGGGTTCTAGCCAATCAATCTCTGGCCCAATGGGAACAATGCGGGTGGGGTTAATCGTGGTGTGGCTCTGGTAGTAATGATGCTTGATATGGAAAAAGTTAACCGTTGCGGCAATTCCGGGCAGTTGATAGAGTTCACGTACATAGCCCCAGAGGTTTGGGTAATCGACAATACGACGGATATTACATTTGAAATGACCTACATAGACGGGGTCGAAGCGTACCAGCGTGGTGAAGAGTCGCCAGTCGGCTTCGGTTAAGCGATCGCCCATTAAATACCGTGACGCTGAGAGCCGCTCTTCGAGAACGTCAAGGGTATCAAAGAGCGGCTTCACTGCGTCTTCATAGGCCGCTTGGGTGGTGGCAAAACCACTTTTGTAAACCCCGTTATTGACCGTGTCATAGATGCGATCGTTGAGCTGATCAATTTCATACCGCAGATCTTCAGGATAATAGTCGCCGGGCTGCGCACCTATGCCATCAAAGGCGCTGTTAAACATCCGAATAATTTCTGAGGATTCGTTATTGACGATCGTCTGGGTCTGCTTGTCCCACAGCACCGGAACCGTCACTCGGCCGGTGTATTGAGCGTCCGCATGGGTATAGATTTGGTGGAGATATTGCGCTTGGAAAAGGGGATCGGCAATAACGCCATTACCTCTGTCAAACGTCCAGCCCTGCTCCCCCATCAACCAATGCACAACCGATATCGGCATCAAAGCCTCTAATCCCTTGAGCTGGCGAAAAATCAAGGTGCGGTGGGCCCAGGGACAGGCATAGGACACATACAGGTGATAGCGATCGCCCTCTGCTTTAAACCCGCCTTGTCCACTCGGGCCGGGACTCCCATCGGCTGTGACCCAGTTCCGAAATTGCGAGGCTTTACGGACAAATTTGCCGCCAGTACTGCTCGTGTCGTACCACTGATCTTGCCAAACACCATCGACTAATAGACCCATCGGTTCCTCATCTTGCAAATTTCAAGGGGTTGATAAATTATGCCAGACTGCGCTCGCCTGAACCCGGTGAGATGGAGAGGTGGAGCAATAGCCGTCAAGCCCATGGAACCTCTAGATAAGGTCGGCGAGTTCATCTTGGCATCTCCTTGATTCACTCCCTAAACTAGGGCTACCACAGACTCCTCAATGGCTTGGTAAGCCTGGGTTAGACGTTCTTCTACACCCGACATGAGGCGATCGCCTGCGATGACCTCCACATCACGAATGCCCATAAAGTCCAGCACATACTTCAGATAATTCGTGGCAAAATCCATATCGCTACCAACTGGAGTTCCACCGGAGGTCATCACCAGATACGTTTTGCGATCGCGCAACAAACCCACGGGGCCACCACTGCTATATCGAAATGTCAAGCGTGCTCGGCACACCAAGTCAATATAAGCCTTGAGCGATGCAGGCACGGAAAAGTTATAAATTGGAGTCGTGATGATGAGTGCATCAGATGACAAGAGTTCATCCACCAATTCACGGGATGGTTTTAGCACCTCGGTTTGCTCCAGAGTTCGTTCCTCATCGGGGGTGTTATACGCCACCACCATTGCTTCATTGATCAAGGGAATACCCTGGGCTAAATCGCGCTGAATGACAGTTATTTCAGGATATTTAGTTTTTAATTTCGTAATCAGGCGATCGCCCAATTGGCGACTGTAAGACCCTTTGTATCGGGCGCTTGCGTCAATCCGTAATATTGTTTTCATGGAAGCCTTACCCCTCGGTCATCTTGGCTTCAACAACATTGGTGGCAAAACTTTGGTAAGCACCACCAATTTGCTTGGCCATGGAGTCTGGGAAGACATGAAAATCACCCGCCTTGAGTGCGGCGATAATCCCATCGGCAACCAGCGTCGGCGGCTCCGCAATTTCCGTGAGTCCGGCGGCATCACCCATATCTGTGGCAATGGGGCCAGGATGGACACTCAAGACGATCGTGCCTTGATCTTCCAATAACTCCCGTAAGGCTTGAGTCACGGAATAGGATGCAGCTTTTGAAGCGGAATAGATGCCAAAGTTGGAGAATGTTTTCATCGAAACCACTGAGTTGAGCTGTGCAAAAACACCGCCCCCATTTGCTTTGAGGACAGGGGCAAAGGCTTGGGCCATATAGATAAGACCGCTGACATTGATCTTCATCTGGAATTCTAGGGAGGCGATCGCATCCTCACTCATGGGTGTTTCACCTCGAAAAGCACCCGCATTATTCACCACAACTTCAACATCCTGTGCTTTTTCCGCTGCCATAGCAATGGATTGCGGATCACCCAAGTCAATCGGAATTGGCACCACCTTAGTACCATACTTCGAGACTAATAATGTTGCTGTCTCGACCTTACGTACGGCAGCATAGACTTTAGCTGCCCCCTGCTCAATAAACGACTCAACTAGCACCTTGCCAATACCACGATTAGCACCTGTGACTAGAATGGTTTTACCGTTAATGTCGTAACTCATGGAAAGTCTCCTATTTGTTAGTTGGTAATTGGCCAATTTGTTCGGCCAAGAAATTGTGAATAGTCAGCCGCGAATTGAGAGCTCGGAACACACAGTTGATTCTCATTTCACTGCTTGCCATAGGCGACAAGCGAAACCCCCAAGACCACCAATACTGCCCCGGCAATCCGAGTGGGGCTAGCTGTATACTTAGTCAATCCAATCGCTCCATAGTGATCCAGGAAGAGGGCGGCGATCATCTGGCCCGCAATGGTGAGAGCCAGAGCGAGCGCAGCACCAATTTTGGGCGTGGCAAAGATTGTTGACCAGACATAAAACGTCCCCAGACATCCCCCCACCCACATCCACCAAGAGGTTTGAGATAAGGCAGTTGTGGCAGGGATAGGATATCGAGCCAGGATGCAGATGAATAGTGAGGCTAAAGCACCCGCGACGTAGGAAATGAAAGTGACTTGCATCGCTTCACCCACGTAGCGTCTTAGAAACGTGTTCAAAGCGACTTGGACGGGTAGTACAGCACCACCGGCTAAAGCTGCTAAAAGATAGATTGTGCGTCCATTCATGTTGGTTTTTAGTGAGTGATTGCCGCCTCCACAATGTGTTAATTATGGGGGTATCGGCAAGATTCAAGAGTAACCAAGGGTCATTCTCAAATTAACTTTTTCGCCAGAGAAATATCCGAATTAAGTTCGTTCCCTTTTGCAAGAATACAATCCAACCCGAAGGATGTTTGAAAACAAAAAAACGTTTCTGGGAATTCTCCCATGAAAGCTGAAATTCTGACACTTCATAAAACATTATCAATTGCTCCGCATTCATTACGCGAATGCCGACCTGATCTAGCTGTTATATCTATATTGCTTGCCTCAGTTTGCACCGGGTGCAACAGCAACCGCATCGATTTCAAACAGAACCCCAGGTGCGTAGAGGGCAGGGACGGGAATCAAGGTGCTGGCGGGGGGATTTTCGCCAAAGACGGCCTTGCGCTTTTCCACCAAATACGCCAATTTCTCGGCATCATGCTCCGCAATCAGCAATGTGATTTTGACCACATTTTCGGCACTCGTGTCCGCAACCTCTAGGGCAGCCAATAAGGCGTCAAAGGAACGATCCACCTGACTCTCAAAATCGTTGGGGCCATCCTCCGCCATTCCCACCTGTCCAGCAATATGCACCAGTTGCGCATTAGGCGCGGCGATCGTGGCTTGGGAATAGCCATATTGCAAGGAGTTGGCTAGCTCTGGTGGATTTAATGCCTGTTTGATTGCCTCCTGGGCGGAAACTCCGGCCATCAGCAGCCCTGAACCCAATAGTCCAGCTAGGAAACCGGAGAGCTGTGTTTTGGTGATTTTAAAGTTCATGTTGGCAATTGTATGAATTGAGCAGTAAGGCGATGGGTTGCATCGGCGTTTTTGCGTAATGCATCAGTGCAATCCATCGTGCAGAGAAAATTAGCAGCCTACAATGCCCTAACACTGACGTTTTTGAGGGGCTCTAGCCGTTAACCGATGAAGCTAGCGAAACGACTGGGCTGAGGGCGATGTCTGCGATCGCCCATTCTCACCCCAACCTTATGCCAGGCTGATCCCTCCAGCAATGCCATGAGCATTTTCCTTGGCTTTAGTCATTCATCAATCCACCTTATCTTATGTATCCAGGCAGATAATAAGCCCTATATAGAGAGCCGTATTCTTAGTTCCTGGCAAAAATTGCTCAATCTTGCTCTAGAGATCTCGATATCGCTTCGGCGTCAGCCCGGTGTGCTTTTTAAAGTGGCGGATCAGGTGACTTTGGCTATTGAAACCACAGCGAAGCGCAATATCGGCCAGGGCTAGTTCAGGGTTTTTGAGCAATCGCTTGGCTCGCTCAACCCGTTGTTGAATTACATAATTGTAGGGGGGCAGTCCTGTGGACTGCTTAAACCAGCGGCAGAAGTGATACTGGCTCATGCTTAAATAACTGGCGATCTCATCGAGAGCAATACCTTGCTCAAGGCGATCGTGAATGTAGGCGATCGCCATTTTGAGCTTGGTGTTATTGCGCCCCTTAACCGCCTGAAGTGGTTGGGCATCAAAGGCACAATAGTGACGCAGCAGATGAATGCCAAGGAGATTGACCAATGATTCATAGTAGAGTGCGCCACCGGGCAGATCCTGCAAAAGCTCCTGCTTAAAGAGGTGTCCCAAGGCTGTCATCTGAGCGTCTTGCTGCATCGCCACCGGGCGCAATTCCACTCGACTGGGGTTGAGCTGGCCGGTTTCTAGGGCTAGTTTTTCCAGCCATTCTGGCTCAAACATGAAAAGCAGATCATCATCAGCGGATTCCCAAGTGGCGTAGAGGGGTGTTTGGGTTGGCGTACAGGCAAACGCTCCCGCAGGATAGGGTCCCTCAAAAACTTGATCTCCCACATGATTGACCTGACGAATGCTCGTATCGCTCAACGTAATCATCAGCGCATGAGCCGTATAGCCAGGAACATCGATCACGCCCGTCTGCGGCGCAAGCATCAACTCCGAGAGCACCGAGCCAGACTGTGATACCTGTTTTGCCACAGAATAGGGTTCATAAACATTTCTGGGATGAATGGGTAAGCGATGAATCGTCTTTTGTGGTCGCATAGCCTGAATCACTCGTGAACTCTACTCAAAAATTGCTAGAAGCTAGACATAGAGATGGCTTGAAGCCTACATGATGACAGCCCCTAGGTCACATCATCAATACCAATCGCCACGTTATCACTCGGCTCTGTCGCCTCAGACCCCATGCGTAACCGATGTCCATCCGGGTCTTCAATATTCATCTCCCGTACGCCCCAGGCAAAATTCGTGGGCGCTTGGCGAATCATCGCGCCCGTCGCTTGATACTCCGCGTAGAGTGCATCCACATCATCGACAAAGATCGATATCCAGGTTCCTGCTTGACCCTGACCCTGCTCACAGAGAAAAATACAGACGCCATCCCGTGACACCGAGGCAAACCCCGGCGGCTCCCCCCAGTCCCAATCCTTTTGGAAGCCGAGCACGTTGGTGTAATAGTTGAGACTGCGGGTCAAATTCTGGACATTGAGGACGGGAACAAGCCCTTCAAACTGACAGCGATTGGGGCGATCGCTTGGGGGTTTAGCCATGGTTAACTCCTGAATGACTCAAAAGTATATTTGAACTAATTCAGTCTAACAGGAAAATAAATCCACTGGCTGAGTTAAGGCGATGTCCGGGAATAAATATCCAGACGCAATGGTCGGAATGGTGCGTTACGCTATCACTCTAAATGAAGCCATCTAATGAAGCCATGCCTGAAAGGCTATACGACACCCTACACGGTATAACCTTTTCGAGAAATTCCTTACGTAAACTGCTGGCTCAAGGCGACCGGATTATGGACAGTAATTTTTTTCTTGTGGATCGAAATCATTTCTTCCTGGCGGAGATCGCCGAGTAAGCGGGTGACGGTCACACGGGTGGAGCCGATCGCCTCCGCAATGGCTTGGTGCGAGAGCTTGAGGTCAATGCGAATGCCGCTGTTGGTGGGGATGCCAAAATCGCGGCAGAGAATCAATAAAAAACTCACCAACCGCGACCCCATATCCCGGTGGGCCAAGGTCTCGATCATCATCTCGGTTTGCAAAATCCGCGACGAGAGCCCCTGCAACATTAGTAAAGAGAGTTCGGGGTTTTCTTTGAGGGCTTTCTGGACGTGCTCAATCGGGGCCGACATCAGCTCAACGGGCGTAAAGGCCACCGCATGGTAAAAGCGATCGGAGCGTTGCCCCGTAATCAGGGACAGGACACCAAAAACACTATTCTCGCGCAGGAGCGCCACGGTAATTTCTTCGCCCGCTTCGTAGACACGGGAGAGCTTAACCGCCCCTTTGACCAAAAAATAGACCCGCTCGGCTGGATCACCTGGGAAGAAGATGGTCTTGCCCCGTTCAAAACTTTCAACAACTGGGGGGAATGTGCCGCTGCCCACTTGACGAAAGACTGTTGCCAGCGAGATTTCCTGCGGGAAAGATACGTCCATTAATCCAGATCAAGAGCCCATTCAAAATTGCCTTAATTTACCACGGCCGCTGGGCGATCGGCGAATTGGGTTCGTAGGATCATCCTCTGGCCGCGTCCCTGGCCCTAGTGCGCAACCTACGGGTCCAAGACAATCATGAGAGGATAGCCTCAACTAAACCCGCTGGGGCAATTACGTTCAGCGATCCGCCAATGATGAAGAGCTGTCGGGAGAGAGCTCTGGCGTCCAAGCCGGGAGCTTCACCCCATAGCGGTACCCTTCCCCCGCCTGGGCCGCGGCTCGCAAACTTAAGCGGCCTTGATGTAAACGCAGCAACTCGCAGCAGAGCAAGAGGCGACAGACATCTGGCGTGCTGATCACCTTTGCGGTTTGGAGAGATTGAGCTTGCAGCACATCCAGAATCGTCAACACAATCGGGTATTGTTCAAGCCAAGGGTGCAGCAGTGACGGCAGTTGAGCGCGGAGGGTCTGGGGATCAAACTCAAAGTTGGCGCGATAGGCCATCAACTGCGGGTGAGTGGCCCAGATATCGAGCTGAAGCTCTGCGGGGTGAGACGCGGCTGCTCCGATCAAACGCCCTGGCCAGGCGAGATGGAGCTGAACCTGACTACCGGGATTGAGATTGTTGAGCAAGCTATAGAGCAAATGATAGATCGCTGGGATAATTTTTTCTTTATCCAAGAGCCAGAGGCGATGACCGGGTTCAACTGAAAGCTGGATCTGATGCTGTTGGGCGTCAGTGACGCCTGCGAGTTGCTGGAGCACTTGCCGCATCAACATTTCCACATCGGTGCTACTGGGGTTGAGACGGTCATGCTCTTGTTCGATTAACGCCCCCAACCCCATCATCTCTTCGGTACGGGCCAAGAGCTGTTCCCCGCTCTGCCGAATGATCCCGACATATTCGGCTTGTTTCTCGGTCAGTATGCCGTAGACCTGTTTTTCTAACATACGCGTCATCCCCATCATCGGGGTCAGGGGCGTCCGCAGTTCGGCGGCCAGTTCTTGGAGTAGTTTCACCAGCAACGCTTTGGGCAAGGCGGCGGTGGCAGACGGCTGGGTAGGGGTAGGCTTAGGCTCAATTGCTGGGGTGTTGTGAGCCTGACGCACGGCGCGATCGCGCTCCTGGACAGCCACCACCCAGCGAGCGAGCAGCGTCAACCAAGCCACGTCAGCCGCTTGCCAAGAGCGCGGTTCTAAGGCCGCCACGGCGAGAACCCCCAAGCAGACCTCGGGATCGCTCGTTAGGAGGGGCACACCGCAATAGGCCCGGATACCATAAACCTGACAGAGCGGGCTGGTCGCAAAGACGGCCTGCTTGGTGGTGCTGTTGATGCATAACGGTTGTTGGGCATCAATAATGTATTGGGCGTAGCTGTCGGTATAGGGCAACCCCTGGGTCCGCAGGTGTTGACCCTGGGGGAGCTGATCGAGCCCGAGGTTGGGGGTCAACCGAACCTGTTGACCGCTGACGAGGCCACACCAAGCGATCGCCACCGAGAGCTGGCCACAAGCCTGCTCCAGGGCTACTTGGAACAGGGGTGGTGGGGTGGTGGGGTTGAGGTCAAACTGCTGGAGGTTTTGTTGCCACTGGTGTGGCTGGGTTCGGGGCGTACAGATATTCAGTCGGCAGAACATGACTGAGGAGCGAGAAGGGCGGACAGCATCAGCAAGGTTGGGGTCAGCAATGCCCCGCGAGGATCTTGCACAGACAGAAAAGTCTCGCGACAGATCATCGGCGGTAGGGGCAGCTTTAGGGAACTTAAGAAAATAAATTGGTAATAGGCAATCACCAAAACTGGCTTGTGGTGGGCAATGCCTAGGCAGTTTCCGTGCTGGCAGGCGGGACGCCTGCGCTACGGGCATTTTGGATTCAGATCCAGTAGCGCGGGCATCTTGCCCGCCATGGTTTTTGCATGAGCTTGATCGAGCTAAAAAGTGACAGAATCAACTGCCTAGGCAATGCCCACCCTACGCAATTACTTAATACGCAAACAATATCATCTTAATGCGTAAATAACCTCATCCTAAACCGTCCAGGCGGGATGATTCAAAATCGCCTCAAAGGTGCGAACCCCTCGCAGTTGATTCGAGAGGGGCAAATGTCCCTTGGGAGCGGTCAGATCCCAA
>JBMYQW010000142.1:0-11422 GCA_049601735.1 Spirulinaceae cyanobacterium | reverse complement strand
CCGGACAAGATTTACATCTTGCTAGAGCAGATAAGGGTTTGAGGGAGTTCCTTAACCGAAACTCACGTTAACCCGCATAATGCCCGATTGGGCCGGGGTGGATCGCATCTGCCCGATGAAATTAAGTGTGAAACGCGTCGCCCAAAGCGGGTTCAGGTGTAGGCTACACCTGACCCACCCCGGTCATCGCTACGCGAGACCGCCCCTCCCAAGAGAGGATTTCTGGATCTCCGCTTGGGAGGAGTGATAGAAAGCTCTCGCGTAGGGTGAGCAATGCCCACCCTAGACAATAATGAGGTCTATTTTTTGTCTAGGGCTATTCTTACTTTTTCGTTATTAATTATTCTCTACAAACCAATTCTTCAATTGTCAGTTGAATCCATGAATCAAACATACCGTCCCCAATTGCGGCGCGATCTGCGCGTAGATGTCGGCAAGAAGGGGGAAGTTTTTCTCCATTCTGAGCAACAGGTCAACCTGCTCAAAGATGAACTCTATGCCCAGCTTTTGCCTCGGCTCAATGGCCGCCATACGCTAACAGAAATTATTGAGCAATTGCAAGCTGAAATTCCGGCGGCTTATATTCATTATGGGTTAACTCAACTCCAGCAGCAGGGCTATCTCTGCGATGACGGGTCTGATGCTACCGCTGCTCCGCTCTCTACGGATTTGGCGATCGCCTGCCACCACCTCCGGGTTGACCCCCAAGCCGCTGCGACCGACTTGCAAACCACTCGCGTAGGTGTCCGTTCCCTCAGCTCCGTGGCCGCCAAAGATCTGGTGGTCTTGCTCCAGGCGCAGGGAATTCAAGCCGATGAACTCCCAGATCCTTTTGCCGACGGAGTCCCCACTTCGACCGCGCCGGATCTGGAAGTCGTTCTCTGCGATGACTACCTGCAACCGGAACTCGGGGCACTCAATCGCGCAGCCCTGGAGCAGGGGCGTCCCTGGCTGCTAGCCAAACCCGCAGGCAGCAGGCTCTGGCTCGGGCCCCTCTTTGTCCCTGGGCGTACGGCCTGCTGGGCTTGCCTCGCCCAACGCCTGCGGGGCAACCGTCCGGTGGAAACTTACCTGGAGCGGCAAACTGAGGCGACTTTGCCCCTGATTCCGCCCCTGACGCTCAACCCGGCGAGCGCACACCTGGCGCTGGGGATGATTACCTCAGCGGTGTTTAACTGGATTGTGCAGGGGCGCAAAAACCCAGCACTGGGCGATCGCCTCTTCACCTACGACAGCCTGACCCTCTCGCTCCAGCACCACAGTGTCATGCGCCGTCCTCAATGTGCCTGCTGCGGGCGACCTGCCCCAACCGATGTGAGCCGCAAGCTGCCTTTAATTTTGGGGCATCGCCGCAAAGGGTTTACCGCCGATGGCGGGCATCGCCTCCAGCCGCCGGAGACGGTCTTTGCCAAATATCAACACCTAATTAGTCCAATTACGGGCGTGGTGCGGGCGATCGAGAAGCATCCCCATAGCCTCGACCCCTGGCAGCAGACCTATGTGGCCAAGCATGATTTTCGCTCGCGGTTTGATGACTGGCGATCGCTGCGGGCCAACCTCGGCGGACGCAGCGGCGGCAAAGGTCGCACCGCCGCCCAAGCGAAAATGAGTGCCCTGGGGGAGGCGATCGAACGCTATTCGGCAGTCTTCCAGGGGGATGAGCCGCGCATAGTCCAGACCTATCAAGCGTTGGGGGATGCGGCGCTCCATCCCAACGCCTGCATGAACTTTAGCCCCGAGCAATACGCCCAGCGGGACGCCTGGAATCAGAATTGCGAACAGCCTGCCCAACAGGTTCCTGAACCCTTCGACCCAGAACAGCAGCGGGACTGGACGCCCGTCTGGTCTTTGACGCAATCTCAGTACAAATATCTGCCCACGGAATATTGCTACTTTGGCTATCCCAACCCCGAGCCGCCGGACTGCTGGGCGGATACCAACGGTTGCGCAGCCGGGAGCACGCTCGAAGAGGCGATTTTGCAGGGCTTTATGGAACTGGTGGAGCGCGATAGTATTGCGCTCTGGTGGTATAACCGTCTGCCTAAGCCTGCGGTGGATTTGGCTAGCTTTGATGAGCCGGATTTCTTGGCGCTCCAAGATCGCTACGCGGCTCTCAATCGTGAACTGTGGGTGCTCGATATCACCAGCGATCTGGGCATTCCCAGTTTTGTGGCCGTGAGTCGCTGCTGCGATCGCCCCACCGAAGATATTATTTTCGGCTTTGGGACACATTTTGATGCCCGACTAGCGATCGCCCGCGCCCTCACCGAACTCAACCAACTCCTGCCCGCCGTGCTGCCGAGCCATGCCGATGGCAGCAGTCGTTATGCCCTGGGTGCAACTGCGCTTAACCGCCGCTGGTGGCAAACCGCGACCCTAGAGAGTGAACCTTACCTCGCCCCCGCCCCAGCGAATCCCCCTAAGACCTCTGATGATTATCCCCAGCAATGGAGTGAGGACTTACTTGAGGATATCCGTCGCTGTCAACAGATTGTGGAGGATCAGAATCTAGAACTCTTGGTGCTCGACCTGACCCGACCCGATGTGGGCTTAAACGTGGTCAAGGTGATCGTGCTGGGGCTACGCCACCATTGGCGACGCTTGGGGGCGGGTCGTCTCTACACTGTGCCCGTGGCCATGGGCTGGCGTGATGTTGCCCTAGAGGAAGCGGCGCTGAATCTTTGGTCAGTACCGATCTAGCACTCTAAAATGAGGGCTATGAACCGAGCTTAATCAGGATTGCTGCCGATGGTTTCATCAGAATTGATTTCAACTTTGAAGGAATTGAGTCGTCCGGACAAGTTCTACATCATGCAGCTTTTGATTGCTGAATTAGCGCAACAAGAACGTGAGCTAATTCAACCAGGGCAGGCTTATCCGGTATGGTCACCCTATGGTGCGGATCAGGCAGCACATACAATGCTAGATGTTTTACAAGCTGCTAAGGCCCAAGACCATGACTAATACCGAGAAATATCCATTTCTTGCTTGGGTAGTGAATTTCTTTATGGAGTTCGATGTTTGTTTTTATCGTTCACAACTAGAGTTTGTTGTGAATCCTAAAACCTCTGCTTCAGAGTAGTGTCGTACACACCTTGAAATGTACCAACATCAAAATTCGCAAACACCAGAAAATCGCTGAAACCCTGATTGGGTGGGTGATGCCCACCCTACACGATTACAGTCATTCGTTACCACTATGTTAAATAACTACCGTATTATTGATGCCGATGCCCATGTCCATGAACCCCAGTCTTTGTGGACGGACTATCTTGACCCGGCATTTGCGCAGTTTGCCCCAACTCCAGATCTCCAGATTCAGGGAGAGTCGATCTTTAACCAACTCTCCGAGCCCTATCTGCGCCGCTGGAGCCAGCCAATTTTGCAGCAAGACCCGCTGGCCGGTAGCGAACCCCAGCGCCAGGTGCAGGCGATCTTGACAATGGGGGCGGATCTCTGCTTTATCTATCCCACTTCGCTCTTGTTTCTGACTGCTGTGGATGGCATGGCCCCCGAGCTAGTGGGGGCTTTTGTCCGGGCCTATAACAACTGGCTCCACGATTTTTGTAGCTTTAACCCTGACATTTTGCGGGGGGTGGGGGCGATTAATTGCCATGCGCCCGAGGAGATGGTGCCGGAACTGCTGCGGATCGCCGAGTTTGGCTGGCGAGCGGTTTTTGTCCGTCCCAATCCGGTTAAGGGGCGTTTGCTGAGTGATCCAGCTTACGAGCCGTTTTGGTGCAAATGTGAGGAACTAGATATCGCCGTCTGCATCCATGAGGGGACGCCAAGTCGTTTACCCACGGCGGGGGGCGATCGCTTCCGCACCCGGTTTGCGCTCCATGCCTGTGCCCACCCGATGGAGCAGATGATGGCGCTGCTGGCTCTGATTGAAGGTGGCGTTCTTGAACGTCACCCCCACCTCCGCTTTGCCTTTCTGGAATCCGGCGGCGGCTGGCTGCCCTATTGGCTCTGGCGGCTGGATGAGGAATATAAAAGCTCCACCTGGGAAGTGGGCGAGACGGTTAAGCGCAAACCCTCGGAATATTTTCAGCGTCAATGCTTCATTGGTGTTGAGCCGACCGAACCCTATTTGCCCTGGCTCATTGAGGCGGTCGGTTCAGATCGCCTGATCCTCGGCTCTGACTATCCCCATGGCGAGTTTCACCCCGACCTGTTTGAGCAGTTCATCGCCCAATTGGCCGGGTTGCCTGAGGCGGCGATCGCCCAAATTCTCTGGGAGAACCCAGCCCGGCTGTATGGGTTATCGCCGTGATCTTGCCATTAAGCCACTGGAATTAAGCCAACAGCTCAATATTCGAGAAGGCAAACTCGCTGGGCGTCTCGACACCTTCGGTTTTGATCAGCCGACGGCTGAGAATCACATAATCACCCACTTTCGTGTAGTCATCTTCAAAAACGCTCTTGCCGCCCTTTTGCTCACCTGTTTGGGGATCATGGTAAACCGAGTCGTAGGTGTGGGAGAGGTAGCCTGCGCCTGTTGCGTGGCTGCTGAAGGTGTCGATCGTCACCACCACCCCATGGATATGGCGATGGACATGACAAACTTCGTTGTTGCGCAGCTTGTAGCGATCGCCCTCGGCCTTGCCACCCATGAGGAGCTCAATCGCCCCCGTTTCGTCCTTCTGGCCGTAGCGAAAGGTATTGTCACCATGCACTTGCTCAAAACCCCGCCGCACGCGGTGGATGGCGGTTTCCCAGAGCTGTTGATGGATGGCTTTTTGGGCCGTTTCATCCCCGACTCCGGTGATATCGGCTTTGAGGTCTGCGCCGACTTTAACCTTGCCCGTATATTCCCCATCACCAGAGGTATAGCGGACCTCGGCGGTGTAACCGGGAAAGTTGGCATCCCAGGTATAACGGTTTTCGTAGGCGGCTTGGAACAGTTCGCGGGCGGAAACTTGGGTTGCAGTCATGGTTCAATCTCCTTCATTGATCGCATCTGTTCCTAGCATAGAAGTTCTGGGGCAGCCCTTGCGGGCTCTGTCTCATTGCGTGAATCCTGGCAAAAAACTGGCCCATCTTAGGGCGATTCTGCTATACTCGTAAACGTCCGAAAAACGGTGGGGTGTCGCCAAGCGGTAAGGCAGCGGGTTTTGGTCTCGCCATTCCTGGGTTCGAATCCTAGCACCCCAGCATCATCACCCCGGACTCAATACAATCAGTTCATCAAGATTATTGAGAGAATGCTTAACTTTAGGCATTCTCTCTTTTAACATTTATCTGGGTAGTAGGGGAGGGTTTCAAACCCTCCGTATGAACTTAAGCGTGAAATCCTTTATTCACAAGGCTTCCATGGCGGCCCACACCCGACCCACCCCGGTCGGCGCTGCGCTTGACCGCCCCTCCCGAGAGGGGATTTTAAATCTCCTCTTGGGAGGAGTACCCGTAGGGGGAGGTGGGTCGGCCCACTGGAACTCCCACCAGGAAATGAATACAGCCTTAAGTTCACGCCAGTGGTTTGAAACCCTCCCCTACTTTGTCGCCACGCCTTTGTAGGTATAGCCCACAATCTCCGGCAGGCTGGGGATGTTAAAGGGCTCGATCGCCGCATTACTAAACTGCGTCGCAATCAGCTCCGGAATGGCGCGATCGAGGTGACAGCCATCGGCAATGATTTTTTGCAAAGGCGTCAGGCGGTGCTGCCAAGTTTGGACGGCGGGGCGATCGCTCAAGCCATGCTCCATAAAGTGAAACTGCCCCCCCGGTTTGAGCACCCGCCGGATCTCGGCGAGAGCCTGCTCCACCTGGGCAATACTACAGAGCGTCCAGGTGGAAACCACATGATCAAAACTCGCCGCCGCCATGGGCAGGGTTTCGCCATTGAGCACCCGATGCTGGGTTGGACAATCCAGGGCAGCGAGGCGAGCCCGAGCGCGGCGGCTCATGCCCGGATTGGCATCGATCGTCGTGAGTGATGTCACCGTCTCGGGGTAATGGGCCAGGTTTAAACCCGTGCCCACGCCAATTTCCAATACGGTTCCGGCCAGATCGCCCAGCAAGGCTTGGCGATAGGCCGATATTTCCGCACCGCCCATCGTCCAGTCCATGACTGTCGGGATGATCACCCGTGAGTAGAAGCCCATGGTTGCGTTATTGAAGTAAAAATCATGACGCCTTGGCCGCTACGCCATAGCTGCTATAGCGGCCCGTTATGGCACGAACTTCGGCAGCATCGGCTTCGCAGGCGGCCAGTAACTGCTCACGGAAGTCGGGCATGACGGCGAGGGCGCGGGCCCAGTCAGGGATTTGGTCGGTAATCGGATCATTAGAATATTGTTCGCCGCCATGGGCGATCACCTCTTCAAAGCGTTCGATCGCCACTTCCTCTTCATGGCGATTGTAGTCCAGGTTATTAAACCGGGCATCCATGAAATATTGCCGGGTATAGTTTTGGGCTTCACGGCGGAACTTCACCCGCAGGGCATGGATGTGCTCCATCGAGATCACCACTTGCTCGGTCTCGGTCAGGGTGCGGAGGATTGAGCGCAAGATATCCCGGCACATTTTTTGCAGGCCTTCGCCCACATGATTTCCCAGCGTCTGGTGCTTATGATCAAAGATGCCCAAGTCGGTTTGAGCAATGCGTTTATGGGCCACATTGCGATAGACCTCCGCCAGCAGCCCCACTTCTAAGCCCCAGTTACCCGGAATGCGGATATTGAGGGCCAGATCGCGGGTCATGGCAAACTCGCCCGAGAGCGGATAACGATAGCTGCGCAGGTAGCGGAGATAGTCGCGCTCACCGAAGATATCGTTGAGAGAACTGAGCAGAGGCAAGACAAACAAGCGCACCACCCGCCCATGGAAACGACGCGGTTCACCGCCAATCCGGGCATAGTAGGCCTTGTTGAAGGCGATGCCAAACTCGGGTTCGACGAGGGGATAGAGCAGCTTGAGGGGGTAAGAGCGATCGTAGGTGACAATATCGGCGTCATGGAGGGCGATCGCCTCCGCTCCCAGCGTAGCAATCCCCAGGGCCAGCCAGACGGCAATGCCTTTACCCCGATAGGTGGTGAGGTCGAGGCCGCGATCGCGTAGCGACTGCATCAGTTGGGTGACACGAATGCCGTTTTCCCAAATAATATGAACAGTCTGGGGCAGGGGATCAAAAAAAGCAACGGCGCGGGCAAACTGCTCGGCCGTCTTGGCGTAGAGGCTGACCACAACGGTCTGAATAAAGTGGCAGGTTTTGAGGTGTTCTCGAATTCTGGTCAGGGCGGGGCGCTCCAACTCCTCGTACAGAGCAGGAATGACAACAGCAGTGCCAAAAGTATGACTGAGTTCTAGCAGACGGCCTTCCAGATGGTCGAGATGGCAACCATAGTCATGGATGGTGGTGATCAACTCTTGCTTGTATTCCATACGTTACATCCGGGGAGGGTGTTTCTATTGTCCGCTAAGTTATTAAATATTTCTTAAAATATTTGTCAAGTCAATCCGAATAACATTGTGCAGAAGGGTTAGGACATTCATATAGGGTCAGGAAACTCAAGACCATAAATTGATAACATTACGATCGTCTGAGTCGCCAGAACTCTCTACCAGTGGGCAATGCCCACCCTACGCAATGCTGGCGTGTTTTTTCTACCTTCATCCTTCTGCCTTTGATCATGATTCCTCCTCAGGCGGCCTTGCTGCTGTTTACCGACCTCGATGGCACGCTCTTGGGCCACCAAGACTACGCCTACGATGCGGCAGTTCCGGTTTTGACACAGTTAAAGGCGCTACAAATTCCGGTTATTCCGGTTACGAGCAAGACTCTGGCAGAGGTAGCCGGATTGCGCGAAGCCGTGGGACTGACCGATCCCTTTATTGTTGAGAATGGTGGCGGGGTGTTCATTCCAGCGGGCGATCGCAACTTTCCCCTCGTCACAGAAACGGCTCACGTTCAAGATGGCTACCACGTCATTCAACTGGGTCTGACCTACGCCCAGGCACGTCAGGTGTTGCAGCAGTTGGCCCAGCGATTAGAGACAGAACTCCTGGGTTTTGGTGACATGACGGTGGCTCAGGTGCAGGAGCATACGGGCTTGAGTGCGGCGGCGGCAAAACTGGCCCAAACCCGAGACTTTTCGGAGCCCTTTGTCACACCGAGGGCTATTCCGGGCGATCGCATCCGTGCAGTGGTTACGGAACTGGGGCATCAGGTGGTGGTGGGCGATCGCTTCTCGCACCTGATCGGGGCGCGATCGGGCAAGGGGCGAGCGGTGCAACTGCTGGTGGCGGCCTATCAACAAGCCCATCCCGAGGCAGAGATCTTCACCGTGGGCCTCGGCAATAGCCCCAATGACCTGGCGATGCTGGAAGTGGTCAATCTGCCGATCGTGCTTCCCGGTAGTGATGGCCCCCACCCCGGTTTGCAAGGGCGGGGTTGGCAGGTTGCGCCTGCTCCTGCGCCGGAAGGCTGGGCGCAGGTGATGAGGGAGTTGTTGCTGATTGAATGAGTTGCTGCTGGTGATGATCGCCAAACACGGTGCGATGATGAATGGGGTAGCGTTACCAACGGTAGAATAGGGCGATTATGACGTTCAGAATTTTGAGTCTCGATGGGGGTGGCATCCGGGGTGTTGTCTCCGCCACCCTCTTGCAAACTGTCGAAGCCATCCTCAAGTCCCAAACTCCGCCTCAAGGTCTGCACGACTATTTTGATCTGATCGCCGGTACTTCAACAGGCTCCATTTTGGCGGCCGGCATTGTCTGTGAATTGACCGCAGACCAGCTTGTACGGCTTTATCAACGTCGGGGTGCTGAAATTTTTCTGAACACGGTGCGGGAGGAGCGCAAGAGCCCGCTGTATTATTTTTCTCAAGTTCCGCTGCCGGAAGAATTGGCGTTTCTCAAACAATGGCTACCCTCCGTTTCAGAGCAGGGTTATGGTTTGTATCCCAATAATGATCCACGCCAGGGACTCCGTCGTGTGTTACAAGAAGAATTACGCTACCAGGGGCAACATCCCACAATTGGCGAGGTCACGAATGCTGACCTGCTCATCCTCGCCTACGATGTCTATTCACGGAATACCACCTGGTTTGTCAATGATCCCAACCGCTGGTTTAAGGACTTAGACCTCTGGCAGGTTTGTGCTGCTTCTGCGGCTGCACCGACGTTTTTCCCGCCGCTGAATCTACCCTATAAGCATTGGTCCTTACCCCATATTGATGGCGGGGTTTCTGCTAATAATCCGGCGTTGTCGGCGATCGCCCACGCCCTCTGGATGAACCAATCAAAAAACTTAAAAGTGAGCGATATTTCCATCCTCTCCATCGGCACGGGCCGCACAACGAAAGCCTACCGTCATGAGGAGGTACAAGACTGGGGACTGCTCAATTGGGCAACGAATATTCCCAATATATTTCTCGATCCGCCATCGAAAAACTCTGAAGATATCGGTCGGCAGCTCCTCGAAAGTATTAATACGACGTATCTGCGCCTAGACTTTGACCTCAATCTTCGCTCTGAGCAGGGCCAGGCGATGCAACCCCATAATGAGTACCTCTATCGACAGACGGGGCGCAAACAGAAAGTCAACGAAAATATTGATGATCCCCAGGCTTGCAATCAATTGATTTCAGCAACCCGGGCCTATCTCGATGTAGCTGAGGTTAAGTATCAGGGTGAAACGATATCCGTTCGGACGGCGATCGAGCAGTTTATTCATAGATCATGATCGACTTCTACCCATGCAACTGCTCACCCGAAAATTCACCACTACTCAATATCACCAAATGGCCCAGATGGGTATTTTTGCGCCTGACGAACGTATTGAACTGATTCTGGGAGAGATTATTACGATGTCACCGATTGGTTTGAAACATCTGGCAATGGTGAATCGTTTAGGAAATTTATTCCCGCTGCAATTGATGGGTCGAGCGATCGTAAGCAGCCAAAATCCGATTCGCCTCAACGATTTTTCTGAGCCTCAACCCGATCTAGCTTTGCTCAAACCCCGAGCTGATTTTTACGCCAGCAAACTGCCAGAACCGACGGACTGTTTACTGTTGATTGAAGTCGCCGATTCTAGCCTGCGTTATGACCAGGAAATCAAAGCGCCACTCTATGCCAAAAATCAGATTCAGGACTATTGGTTGATCGATGTGGAAAACAATAGAGTGGAGGTCTACCGCGATCCCCAGGCAAACGGTTATCAAAGCAAAGTTGTATTACAATCCGGTCAAACGGTGTCACCACTTGTTTTTCCCGATTTAGTTCTCAGCTATGAGGATTTTTTCGGTTCAGCCACTGTGGCGTAAATCACCGCTAGCGTGAAGAATTTTGACTAGATAAGGATCTTGACTAGATTTTGTATCGATCATCTGGTGATCTGCTCGACCCGTATATGTTGCGCTACCCAGTCTCGCAAAATCGGATTCACGACCTCAGGAGCCTCGTCTTGGGGACAATGACCTAGACCCGGCAACACAATGAAGTCATCCACGGTGGGAACCGCCGCAATTTGCTTCCCGAGAGCGATCGCCTCCCAGGGATCTGCTTCGCCCCAAAGAACGATCGTCGGACAAGAGAGTTGGGGCAAAAGATCTTCCGCCAGTGGCCCTTGAGAATAGGTCGTAAACGCCGCAAACACATCCACCGCCCCCGGATCGCGAGCTGGTTCGAGCAGCATTGCTACCAGCTCATCGGTAATCGTCTCCCGGCGTTGGTAAGCCTGACCCAAGACGTTGCGTACTGTGCGCGGCGTGGCCAGTTGACGAAAGAAAAATTGACTAAACCAGCGTTGTTTCAGGCATTGCTGCATCACCGACGCGCCCCATTGTTCGTACCAGGGCAAGGCCGATCGCTTCCGTTCGTGGAGCATCCGCAGCGAAAAATTCAACGCCGCCACGCCCAAGGCCAGATCCGGTTCATTCACGGCCGTCTGCATCGCTACGATCGCCCCGATCGAGTTGCCCACCAGAAAAGCGGCTTCCCCCACCACCTCACGGCAAAAGTCCGCCACTTGCGCCGCCCAGGTCTCAAAGGTATATTGCACCGTTTCGCTCGGACGTGGCTTTGAGGTAGCACCGAATCCGAGTAAATCCAGGGCATAGCAACGCGTATGCTGCCCCAGCACGGGTAAGTTCTTGCGCCAATGGCCCCAGCTTGCGCCAAAACCATGAATCAAGACCACAGCAGGGCCCGTCTCCCCCGTCTGTTGATAGCAAATGTCCTGGCCGCGCCATGCCCAGGTTTGAGGCGGATTGAGCGTCATGTCCCATTCTCAGCAAGTACTTTACATAGCTTAACAATTTGTGCTCGGTGCTGTTCATAACCGCAACGTACATTACCTAAGTTGAGAGAGCTAATACCAAATCCTGATTGTATGAACACAGAAAGTACAGGCTGCTCCTGGTGGCGGGCAAGATGCCCGCGCTACGGGATATTGAGCCCAGAAACCTGTAGC
>JBMYQW010000141.1:0-11474 GCA_049601735.1 Spirulinaceae cyanobacterium | reverse complement strand
GGATTTCACATTGGAGAACTTGGAATGACAAATCGCACTTTCAGTTGGGCGCGACGCCGTCTTTGCCTGACCGCCTTGGGTCTGTTGATGGCAACGGCCCCTGCCTCTTTTCTCATTGCTCCGGCGATCGCCCAGATCGACAGCCGCGAATTCACAGAATTTGCCGATTGGTGTGAAAACCGAGAGCAGTTGACCCCAGAAGCACAGCATACGGTTGAGATGATGCTGGCGGCCGCCTATACCGAGGATTGCGATCGCGCCCAAGCCAGCCTGGCGGGTCAAAACGAACTCCTGCTCAAGGGCAAACAAATTGAAGATGTGAGTCCCCTGGCATCTTTGGTGAACACCAACGTGCGTGAGATTTGGCTGCACGACAACCAGATCACGGATATTACGCCCCTCGCCACCCTCACGGATTTACAGGAGCTGTGGTTGAGCGGCAATCAGATCGCAGATATTCGGCCCCTTGCGAAGCTCACGAATTTAACATTCCTGCTGTTGAGAGATAACCAGATTACCGATATTCGTCCGCTGGCATCCCTCACCGAGTTACAGATCCTGACCGTCAATGGCAATCAGCTTGAGGATATTCGTCCCCTCGCGAACCTCGCGAATTTGCAGCAGTTGGGTCTACAGGATAACTTGATCACCGATGTCAGTCCGCTGCGATCGCTCACCAACTTGCAGCAGCTGGCGCTGTACAACAATCCCCTGCGCGATCGCACTTGTCCTGTTCAACCAGCGTCCGTTTGCGTCTTTGATGATCCTGGCTATTGATTGGCAGGTTCATTGCTCTGCCTTGAAAAAAGCACAGTATCGGGTCAGTTTCGGGGTCAGCAGGACGATGCTGTTGGCGAAATATAACTTAACGCGTAGAGTAATGATTCTACCGCGACTGGCATTGGAGACCGAGGCGGGCAAGATGCCCGCGCTACGGGATCTTCATAAAGAAAACCGTAGCGCAGGCGTCCCGCCTGCCATCAGTACTATGAAATATGAAATTCGCTAACAATGTCGTAGAACCAGCTCCACCATCTCTGGGTCAAGCCGGAACCTCGACCGCCCCATCGCCCCCCAGCGCAAACGCCTGGTGAATTGCTTTTAAGGCCCGTTCCCCATCCGTTTTCGCCACCACACAGCTAATCTTGATTTCTGAGGTGGTGATCATTTGGATGTTGATTTCTGCTGCCGCCAAGGCCGCAAACATTCGGGCGGCAATGCCGGGCTGACCAATCATGCCTGCCCCGACGACGCTGACCTTGGCAATCTCGTCATTGAGGGCCAGCTCCCCCGCTGGCCAAGACTGCACCAACGGCGTCAGCACCTGCGCGGCGATCGCACCATCGGCGGCGGCGATCGTGCAGGCTAGGTCTCGGGTGGTTTCGTTCTGGAGCACGTGGCAGCGTTGGGATTGGATGATCATGTCCACGCTGACCTGGGCTTGGGCCAGCAAGCTAAAGACCTGGGCGGCCATGCCAGGGCGATCGGGGATATGGCGAATCGCCAGTTGCGCCTGGGAGCGATCGAGGGCGACTCCCCGCACGGGCTGGGGGGCCATGGCTTGTTGGGGGGCAAGCCGCGAGGAATTCACCCGGAAGGCTTGACAGAGTAGTTCAATGGCGCGATCGCAGTCTTCGGAAGCGATCAGGCAACTCACGTTCACCTCCGAGGTGGAGATCATCTCAATATTCACCCCCGCATCCGCCAGAGTCTGGAACATCTGGGCCGCAATGCCGGGTCGGCCGATCATGCCCGCCCCAACAATAGAAATCTTGGCGATCGCTTGCTCGGTCGTCACCTCGGCTTCATCCCGCTGGGGATTCACGGTCGAGCGCAGGAGGGGGGCGATCGCTTCCGCCACCGCCTCAGCGCCGGGGAGCATCGCCCGCCCCACCGTAAAGGCAATATCGTTGGTGTTGCCCTCATGGATCGATTGAATAATCAAATCCACATCCACCTGCTGCCGGGCAATTTCGCCAAAGAGCTTGGCGGCAATACCGGGGCGATCGGGAACGCGCAGCAGCGCCACGCGGGCCTGATCAAGGTCAAATTCGATCGCCTCAACCCCTTCATTAATTTCTAGATTCTGGAGCGATCGTCCCCCTGCCATTTGCCCCGACACCACCCGCGTACCTGGGTCATCCGTCCAACTAGAGCGCACGACTAGGGGCATCCCATAATTGCGGGCTAACTCCACGGCGCGGGGATGCAACACCTTCGCCCCCAGGCTAGCCAACTCCAGCATCTCTCCCGCCGTAATTTCCCGCATTAGTTGGGCCTCGGGCACAATCCGGGGGTCGGTGGTGAGAATCCCCGGTACATCGGTATAGATTTCGCATTGACTCGCGCCCAGGGCCACTGCTAGGGCGACTGCTGAGGTGTCGGAGCCGCCTCGCCCTAAGGTGGTAATTTCCAGCTCTGCCGTGCTGCTGATGCCCTGAAACCCCGCCACCACCACGACCTTGTTTTCTTTCAGGTGGCGCTCTAGGCGAGAGGGCTTGATCTCTAAAATGCGGGCGCGGCTATGGGACTGCTCGGTGACGATGCCCACTTGGGCCCCGGTGAGGGAAATCGCGGGCTGGCCGCGCTCTTGCAGCGCCAAACTCAAGAGGGCGATCGAGACCTGCTCCCCCGTCGAGAGCAGCATATCCAACTCGCGGCCGCAGGGCGTAGCGGTAATTTCTTGAGCCAAACCAACAAGCGTATCCGTGGTTTTACCCATCGCTGAAACCACCACCACCACCTGATGACCTTGGTTGACGGTCTGGTGAACCCGCTCGGCCACGGCTTTGATGCGATCGACCGAGCCAACGGAAGTACCACCGTATTTTTGGACAATGAGGGACATGGCTTGAGCAACGAGAGGGTAGGGGAGTTGATATTTTGATCCCTAACGATAGCAAAGAATCTCGAAAGTCTTACGAGACAGCCCGCTAAACCTGGTCAACCTCATTACTGGGCGTTAACTGCCCAGCAATATCCATGACTTTCATCTTCAAGGTCGGCAAATTCTGCTCAACAATCCCCCAGACTCGTTCTATATTCACCCGTAAATAGCCATGAATCAGTACATCTCTTAGACCTGCCATCTGCTAGGGAATATCAGAATGAGTCTTACGAAGCTCAGAAGAGAGCTGCTTTGTGGCTTCACCGATAACTTCAAAGTTACGGATCACAGCATCCTGGATCATTGAATCTCCCAAAAATTCGGCTTTCCCCGCCTGGGTATACCGCTCAATCCGCTCAATGCATTCGAGAATATTGCTCAGATACAGCCGATCATCTTGCCTGGTCGCTCTCCAACGGAATCGCTTCTTGCAGGATGCGATCGCGCATCAGCTCATGCAAAGATGCGGGTTCTGCTAAATCCACAGAACAGCCCAAATAATCCTCCAACTGCTGCATTAGGGCAATCTGATCGAGCAAGGTTCGCTCTGGCTCAAACTCAACCAACAGATCGAGGTCACTCTCGGCTCTCGCTTCGTTACGAGCAACTGAACCAAAAACGCGAATATTGAATGCGCCATGCTGGGCCGCTAGGGGCTGCCATCATTTAGACTGCGAACTCTAAGAGTGACTGGCTGACAGCCCCTTTTCCTGTTTTTTGGGTCGGGCGCTCTATCCCTTATCTAAAGAGGCTTCTGAGTTTAATTGGTGACACACCCTAAATGGAGAATCGCCTGAGAGTGACCACGGAGTTCCTGGAGTTGCACGATGGGGATAGAGGCTGAAATTAAATTCCTGTGACCCATTCTACTAAACTGCCCTCCATCCACTAAACTGATGGGTTAGTCATTCACCTGTTGCCCCCATTCATCTTTCCTATAATTCCTGTGCAACTCGCCACCCGCATTACCCAAGTGCCTCCCTCCATGACCTTGACTATCTCTGCAAAAGGGAAAGCCATGCAAGCCGAGGGAATTGATGTATGCAGTTTTAGTGCCGGGGAGCCGGATTTTGGCACACCGGAGCATATTAAGGCAGCGGCGGCCCAGGCGCTGGCAGAGGGCAAAACCCGCTACGGTCCAGCGGCCGGGGAACCGGGACTAAGGGCTGCGATCGCCCACAAACTCACCACCGACAATCAACTGGACTACCAGCCCGAAAACATCATTGTCACCAACGGCGGCAAGCAGTCCCTCTACAACTTGATGATGGTGCTGATTGAGCCGGGGGATGAGGTGATCATTCCTGCGCCCTATTGGGTCAGCTATCCAGAGATGGTGAAGCTGGCGGGGGGGACGCCGATTCTTTTAGACACCACAGCAGAAACGGACTATAAGATCACTGCCGCACAACTGGCAGCGGCGATCACGCCCCAGACCAAGCTGCTGGTGTTTAATTCGCCCGCCAACCCCACCGGGACAGTCTATACTCCCGAAGAAGTGCAAGCGATCGCCGCCGTATTGGTGCAACATCCCCAGGTCTATGTCGTCTCCGATGAGATTTACGAGAAGATCCTTTACGAGGGCGCAACCCATCTGAGCATTGGCACGGTCAAGGAACTCGGCGATCGCGTGATCATCAGCGGTGGCTTTGCCAAGGGCTACGCGATGACGGGCTGGCGGATTGGCTATGCCGCTGCGAATCTGGAGCTGACCAACGCGATGATCAAGCTCCAGAGCCATTCCACCTCTAACATTTGCACTTTTGCCCAATACGGGGCGATCGCGGCCCTAGAGGGAACTCAGGAGCCTTTGGCGATCATGCGGCAGGCCTTTAGTGAGCGGCGGCGCTATGTGCTGGAGGCGATCGCGGCGATCCCCCAGATTGAATGCAACACCCCGATGGGAGCGTTCTATATCTTCATCGATATCCGTCCATTGGAGATCGGGTCTTTGGAGTTTTGCGATCGCCTCCTCACCGAGCACCATGTGGCGACGATTCCCGGTATTGCTTTCGGCCAGGAGGGTCGCGTCCGGATGTCCTATGCCACGAGCCTTGATCAGATCAAGCTGGGGCTCGATCGTCTGAGTCAGTTTGTGCGTCAACTCGCAGGCTGATGAATCTATTGTGGTGGGCATTGCCCACCCTACAACTTTAGTATCAGGGAATGAAGGTTAAAGAAGTGATTAAACGAATCGAGCAGGATGGTTGGTATTTGGCTCGAACCCGAGGGAGTCATCGTCAGTATAAGCATCCCAGCAAGCGTGGTTTAGTTACTGTGCCCGGAAAATTTAGCGCCGATCTCGCCCCCGGAACATTGGATAGTGTTTTGAAACAAGCAGGCCTGAAGTGATGCAGTATCTAATCGTAATTGAACAAACAGAGACGGGCTATTCTGCCTATTCTCCTGATGTACCAGGATGTATCTCAACGGGGACAACACGTGAAGATGTTGAGCAAAATATGCGGGAGGCAATATTGTTCCATCTGGATGGATTAAAGTCGGAAGGCTTGGAAATTCCTCAGCCGACAACATCTTCAGCTTATGTTGAAGTTGCTGCTGCTTGATATATGCGACAAGATTGACGACGTGCTATACATTCGGAATAAACAACCCAGGCATTGCCTACCCTAAAAATCAGGCATATTCACCAGGGCGACGAAGTAAGCCAAAGGGGTTGAGGGGGCAAATTTTATCAATGGGATAGCGATCGCCTTCCGTCTGACTCAACTGCTCCCGTGCTGCCACCCATTCAGAATTCTCATCTGTCCAAAACAGATGACGAAATTAAGATCACATTGTGCTGTTTCCGCCAATAGATTGACTAGCAAATTTTTGTAGAATGCGTTGGCTCGGATGGGCAGATAAGCTCACTAACTTATTGATGAGAGCTACAGGAAATAGTGCAGAATCATACATATCACAATGTAAAGCCTCAACATTGGACAAGATCACTTGTAAGTTAGGTAAATCATCTACGGTAGGGTTTTTCTTGAGTTCTCGAACTGGAATTGAAATAACATACATTTGTCCGTTGCGTGCTTTGAAGATAACTTTATGACCATAGTTACTGGTCGAAGCATAGGGACGCTGTGGATCACCTAAACCAGGAAGAATATAGCGATAAATATAATCATCAGTTAATACGAGAACCTTCCCCGGCTTTAAATTTTGCTGAATTGATTGAGCATGATCTACAAATGCTCCACTTTTCTCTAAACCTGTTAAGACAATATTGTGTTTATCGAGAAGCCAGTTAACCAAGTCACGCATTGGCTCATGTAGTCTAGCAGTCTGCCCAAAAAAGCCTGTTGGCCCATCTTTGATAAAAAACACTTTGTTTAACATATCTGGTTGATAGCGAAGCAACTGACGAATTATATGAATAATAATCAAATGTTCAATCACGTTTACCAAATAACCAAGGACTCCGGCAGCTCCTAAATCTTCATCAATAGCTTCGTGCAATCGAAATATATCTGTTAAATGAATTTTTTCTCCTGTTTCGGGACAGGGAAAATTATAATCCCTATCCATGCTAGATTCGCTAAGAAGAATTGAGTTGCCATCTGGACTTAAAGGATTAGTAGCTAAATTCCACTTTTTGTCCTCCTCACCCCTTTGATTTTTTTTGTATCGACGAAAGACAAACCATGCAAGAGTATCAATCAAGCTCTGGTCTTCGCTCAAAGTACTTTTCGAGAAGAACTCAAAAATCCCCTTTAGGACACTTCTTGTTAAAGTACTTTCATCCTGAAACCGTATATTTTTGGTGGGTAGAGCTAGTTTAAGCCGATTGATATTTTTTAGCTTTGCCATATCCTCTGGAGCAATAAATGCAGAAGCGTCAAGCTCCACCAAATCTTCTTGCTTGAATAATAGAGCTCCAAACTGTAAAAAGTGAATCGTTCTTGAAGGAAAATTCTTTTCTAAAATGGCTTCAGTGTAACCACCATCTACAGCAATAATGGCTTCAATTTGGTTTTGTTCATGCGGCTCAAAATCAATTGTTACATCCTCTAAAGGAATCTCCTCTAATCTGGGGGGAGTGTAGATCCGAGCCATTAATTGTTGAACTTCAGGATCATTGATAATGTAATGATGAGATGACTTGCTTGCAGCCTCAAAAGGACGACGATTATTCTTACTTGAATAGCCCATTGTTTTTTAAAACTAAGTATTGGTTAGGTTTTCAGGGGGGAAGCGATCGATCTGAACTGGAATTACGAATGGATTACTATAGGTCTTCATTCGGACAAATCCTTTATCCGTATCTTGGCTAAAGCGAATCAGACTTTCAGTGAAATCGCTAAAATCGTAGTATTTACGAAGTTCTCTGATTTCATCCTCATTATTGAGATGAGATATGAACCAGTTTTGAGTGGCTTTGAGAATATTACTACTGATTGAACTGACTTCCTGAGTTGCATAAATCAAACCGAGATTTAATTTGGCCCCTTCTTTTGCTAATCGGTTATAAATTTGAGATAAGTCTTTGTCATCTTTTTTGGGAAAAAGATTGTGAGCTTCTTCAAAATAAAACTGGATGAAATTATTTGGCTTTGTATTTGTAAAGCGAAAAATAGCATCACCAAAAACAGTTCGACATATTCTTTCGCTAAACAGAGATTGGATATTCGGATCACCTAGAGAAAGATCAACAATAACAATCTTTCCCTCTCTCAAGTTATTCAAAATATCTTGTTCAAATGGAGCTTGAACTGTACTCGTATGTTGCTCTTTTATTCCAGATAAAATCCTATAGCCGTTACAGAGCAAAGATGATTGACCCGGCTCTCTACGTCGAGTCAACATTACTAAGAGTGCTTTAAGGTCATCATCCGCCCACTCTTTCTGTTCTACTTGCTCATCATTAGCACCAGAGTTTGATGATTTCTTCTGCTTTTTTCCTAATGTGGGAGTATACACTTTCCATAAGTTATCCCACCAATTAGATGCCTGTTCTAATGAAAGATCTAGAATCCCTTTGCTTTTATCTACTTCTTTGGGTTCTACGATGACACCTGAAATTTCATTAACGGCATTACGAACATCTTTATTAGTACTGAATCGAATTCGTAAATTACTGGGAGCTGGAAAGCCAGCTCGATAAAGACAGCAACGGTATACTGCGACTCGCCGTTCATAGCGTTGAGCTTCAGAACCGAATTTACCTGAATCATAATTCTCTGGAGCTTCTAGTTGGACGCTTTTGAAGTTATTAGCAAATCTCGTGTTATCAGCTACAATTGCTGGATAAGCGCGAATCAGCTCAAAGCCCGTCTGAACATCCTCATAGAAATTGACCTTCATCTCACGAAAATTTTCTTTCGGAACGGTAGAGTACCGAATTGTTTTCTTCTGGTATAAGTCAAATATTGCTGTTCCTTGGTCTTGCAAGTTTGGGTTGGCATATTCACCATTGATATCAAAGATAATTTGTCCGATTGGGTATTTGGGGTTATTGTCTTCCGTAAGAGGTTTAAGAACTTCTTCCAGGCTTTCAGTGTCGTGACCTAGTTGAAGTGGAGCGTTATCGCTCATTTCTACACAGGATTGAATGATTTTTTTGACTGTGTTAGATTTACCTGTTCTTGTCATACCAAACAAAGCTGTTCGCTTACCTGCGAAGTCTGGAGCTTGAACATATACAGGAACATCTTCTTCAGTTTGTTGGAACCGACGACTAGAACTATAACGAACCTTTCCAATTGGTTTATCTCCTACACCGCCAGGAGACCCATTTTCTCGATAATTGACAATCGCTGTCAAAATATCAGATGATGGCTTGATGACTGAATAGTTGTGTGCGCTATAAAAATTCTCTAAATCTGCACCAAAACGAGTGTTTTCTTGTGCATCAAGATAAAAAGAGCCTAAGACTGAACATTCTAACCCACTGAATGAAAATTCGTAGCGAGTATATGTGTCCAACTGAGAACGCTCATTCTCTCCAGTACGGATATTATCTTTGTAGTACTCCACCATACTACTAATAACTTCCTGATCGGTTGGGAGCTTAGTAGGCCCAAGCACACGTAAAAGGATAGCTTCAACTTCCTCAGAGCCATCAAACTTATTGTCATAGTAAGCAAGCAAGAAACATCCTTGAGGCAAGCCTTTCGCCCTCTTTTTCCAAGAATCAGAAACTAAGATTTCAGCTCGACTGTACGTTAGGCGAAATGGACGACCAACAAAAAGTCCTGTGTCCCATTTTGTATCTTCACCTTCCTGCTTTCGCTTGAAAAGGTCAGTTTGTGTGAGTTGTCTACTTATACTTGGCATTTGTTATTCCTCTAGACTTTTAATTCAGGATCTTCAAATCGAATCTTGGACTGTTCTACATATTCCTCTTTAGCATCAATCGCTATCCACTTTCGGCCGAGTCGAGCAGCAGCGTAGCCAGTAGTATTACTACCTGCGAAAGGATCTAAGACCCAATCACCTTGATCTGTTAAGTACTGAATGAAAAATGCAGCTAATCCCATCTGCATCCGTGCTGGATGAACTTTTTTGATACCTCTTGCTCTACAGGTTCGGGTAAAAAAATCTGTAGAAGCACTGTTGGATAAGGAGAATGCATTAAATGGATCTGGCAAGCGCACCTTCCGTTTAGTATCCATACTCTCTAACTCAATAAAGTTATGAGCAATTGAACCACCACAATCTTTTAGAAAAGCTGATTCACTAATATTATGGCCAGAAGGACGCTTCCCGGCATTAAAGTCACCTCTTTTGATTAGATTGAGCATTGAGTCACTATAGGGACGCAAAACCTTCGAGTTATCAGCTTTTGGGAAATCTGATTTTGCAATCCACCAAACATTTGTGAAACTATCTACTGTCCTAATTCGGTTAACTGTTACCCACTGAGCAGGTGAGGGTAAACGGGAAGGGTTGTAGCAGACAAACTGTTGAATAAGACGTAGATCAGCTTTTGAATTTTCCACAAAACTCATTAGTGATTTAAGAGGCAGTAACGACTGAATAGGCCGTTTGGGTTCCCACCCGTTCCCTATCTCAATCACAATAGAACCATCTTCAGTCAGCATCTCAGAAAACTTCGGAGCAAAATCAGCAAACCACTCAAGATAATCATCACCTTTCATGTTCCCATAACTTTTTTTCTCATTAAGTGGGAAAGGAGGTGAAGTAAGAATTAGCTGAATTTTTCCACGTAAATTGCGAAGAGGACGATAGCGCAGCATTTCTTCACTCTTGCCAACATAATAACGGCCTGATTTCTTGATTTGCTTTAATTGCACTAAAGACCAACCTCTCTTAAATGAACTAAGCTGTCGAAAAAGTTTTTGGATGCTGAGGACAGATTCTACCCACTTCTCAAAGGAGACTTTCCAGTCAGCAACACGATCGCCCCTCAACATCTGCCGCCGTACCGCCGTGATCAAATCTTTCCGCCACGACCCATTAAGCAACTCCGTCTCAAAATGCTGCTGCCCAACGGTTTCCAACGCCACATCATTCACACTCAGATAGATGCGACTCCCACGCGGGGCACCTTTCAAAAAATAGGTTGCCAGGGCACGATTCCAGGCTTGATAAGTCTCCATTGACAACTGTGCCGAATGTAGAGTAGTACAAAATTCACCATATCACGAAAGGTTGCTTGTGATTTGCCTGGACACATTCTGTGAGAGAAGGTTGTTAACCCGTCAATTCGTTGAGCCACGTCAAGACGATGTGATCAAACTCACACCGCATCCGGATCAACCCCCAACTCCCGCAACTTCGCCCTTAAAGCCTCCTTCTGCTGCCGCTCCTGTTCCGCCCGTTGCCGTTCCTGCTCTGCCTGTGCTTCCGCCTGCTCTGCCCGAAGTCGTTCCTGTTCAGCCTGAATTTCAGCCTGTTCCGCCCGTTCAAACTCCTGTTCCCGTGGCAGCAACACCAACTGCTCATTGGGGAAATAGAATCGTAACCAATCCGTCCGCTCCTGCAACACAGAACCGTTCCATGTGCCGAGCCACAAACCCAACGCTTCACACCAAAGCCAGCCTTTTTTGTTAGGTTGCAACGGCACAAACACATTACCCCGTCGTTCCCAACCGATTAACGAATTAGCTGCAAACGGGTCAAACACAAAATAATGGCTTGTGCTAAACCGCTGCTCGTAAATTTGCTTCTTCGTAGTCAGGTCAACTTCAGCCGTGGACTCAGACATGAGTTCCACAATCACATCGGGATATTTGCCGCCTTCTTCCCAAATCACCCAACCTTGCCGTTCTTTTTTGCCGTCTACATTCAACGCCACGAAAAAATCCGGGCCACGGAAATCGCGGTTTTTGATTTGGGCCAAGCTGTAATACACAAACATATTGCCGCTGGCATAAAAATCTTCACGAGGTTTAAGGGCAGCATAAACCGATTCAATGAGTAAATTCATTGCCAGACGGTGACGATTACTTTCCAAGGGAACTCCATCATCAAAGACGAGATCAGTGGGGGGGAGTGAGGGAACCCAGGCATCGGCTTCATAGGGTGTAGTGGTTGATGGGGTTGGGGGAGTCATAGACCTCACTACAGTTGTTTTGCACTACACAGATTGTAGCGTGGAAATCTGGAGGCAGTT
>JBMYQW010000140.1:0-11514 GCA_049601735.1 Spirulinaceae cyanobacterium | reverse complement strand
GGGCATCTTGCCCGCCACCCAAAAAGCTCATTTCTGGAACGTTTTTTTCCTTGGACTACTCTTGGGGACGGCATGCAGCCGATTGGGGCGTCGGAAGTTTTACCCCGCTGGAATGGTGTCACTGGCGGCATAGGGGCAATCAATCTGCCTCCAGACTCAGTTAGCGTAACCTCAAACCAAAATTCCAGACTTCAATATAGTGGGATAACGTCTAAAAGACTGTATCGTACATGAGAAGCAGGGAATTTTTGAAATGCCATGCAAATTGATGACGCCCTATTGGTCATCGATCAGACACTAGAACTCCAAACGGGAAAAATACTGACGGGGCCAGAACGGGAGGTCTTAGCTGCGGCTTGGACGAACAAGGCTTATGGTGCGATCGCCGAAGAGTTATTCCTGAGTGAGGGCTATCTGCGGGACGTCGCTTCACGGCTCTGGCGGCGGTTGTCCCAAGCGTTTAACTACAAGGTCAATAAAGCCAATTTTCGGGAATTCTGTGACTATGCCCTCACCCTGCCCCAGGATCTCAAACCGCTCACGGGCTCTATTTTGGTGGTGGATGATCTCCCCGATAACCTTACCCTCTTGGTCAAAATGCTCCGGGAAGCTGGTCATCGGGTTCGAGCCGCAACGAATGGCAAGATGGCGCTTAACGCGATGGAGAAACAGCTTCCTGACCTTATTTTGCTCGATATCAAAATGCCAGACATGGATGGTTACAGGGTGTGCAATGCCTTAAAAAATAACCCACGAACCCAAGCCATTCCTGTTATTTTTTTGAGTGCGCTCGAAGATGTTGAAGATAAAGTGCAGGCGTTTGAGGTGGGTGGAGTGGACTATATTACCAAGCCTTTTCAAGAAGCAGAAGTATTGGCTCGGATCAAGACACAACTGCTGTTGATGCAGCAGCGTCGCCAACTGACGGAAGAGATTCTGGAGCACCAGCAAACCGCAGAAGTGCTCTATCAGTCGCGGGCATTGCTGGCCAATGTGATTAACACAGCAACGGTGGGGATTCTCTCCCTAGAGGCCATCTACAGCCCTGAAACCAGCACAATTGAAGAGTTTCGTTGTGTGGTCGCCAACCCAGCGATCGCCCAGTTTTTGGGTGAGCCGTCTAGAACCCTAGTGGGTCGTTCTGGACTCAAAGCATTGCTTGGGCAGTGCAACGCTGACCTTGTACAGGCTGTGATCGAGCTATTTGAAACCGGTCTGGGCTTTGAGCGGGAGTTCTGCGACGATCGCCACCCACCCGAACGCCGCTATAAAACTACCGCTGTCCGTTTTGGCAGTGGTGTGAATCTTATTCTGCAAAACTTGACGGTCTTCTGAAGGTCTATAGCAGATTGCGAAAGAGTGAAGTACATTTCAAAGTCCCTCTCCCTTCCTGGGAGGGGGATTTAGGGTGAGGGCAGTACCTCATGAAAACGAAAATAGCTATAAAGCGCATCCTTCCCTAAGGAGGAGAGGATTGGGGCGAAATTTGTAAAGAAATGTAAAATAATTTAGGGCGTGTCATCAACTAAACTCAGAAGCCTTGTGGGACAAGGGATTAAACGCCCGACCCAAAAAACAGGGAAAGGGGCTGTAAGCTAGTCCCAGTCAGAGTTTGAAGTCTAAATAATGACAGCCCCTAAGATCCGCTCAATCGGCCCAATACGATAATTTCGCTTAACCGAAACTCACGTTAACTACATCGACAACGCGGTCAAAGCTGGTGGCGCTGCGGACACGTTGGATTGCCCCGTGGCCGCCTTTTCTTCCGGTAGCATTGCCGCTGGGTCAAGCCCCAGCATTTCTTTGTACATCCGGATATATTCCCAAGCCGAGTTGTCCCAGCTAAAGTTCTGGGACATGGCCCGCTGCTGGAGTCGTTGCCAATGGCCTTTGTAGCGATAGCTCTCCCAAGCCCGCGCAATGCAGGTGAAGAAATCTAGCGGCTCGTAGCGATCGAAGCAGAAGCCCGTTCCCGCTTCACCCATGGGGTCATGGTGCGAGACGGTATCCACCAAGCCTCCCGTGCGGCGTACGATCGGCAGAGCACCGTAGCGCATCGCCAGCATCTGCGCAATGCCACAGGGTTCAAAGCGGGAAGGCATCAAGAACACGTCACTCCCGGCATAGATCCGGCGCGCTAAACCATCGTTGTAGAGAATTTGTGCCGAAGCCCGACCGGGATAGCGAGCAGCAATATGCCACATTTGGGTTTCGTAATAGCGATCGCCCGTGCCGAGCAACACAAACTGGGCATCGGAATAGGCCAAGAAGCGATCCATCACCTGCAAGAGTAGGTCAATGCCCTTTTGCTCCACCAGGCGCGTCACCATACCGATCAAGAAGGTGTCCGGATTGACGTGCAGTCCGAGTTCTTCCTGAAGCGCAAGTTTATTCTCGACCCGTTGATCCAGGGTCTCGGCGGTAAAGTTCTCGACAATGTAGCGATCGGTCTGGGGATCATAGCTCTCCAGATCGATGCCGTTGAGAATGCCCCGCAGCTTGCTGCTGACAAAAGACATCAGACCATCGATCTGCTCCCCGTAGGTGGGGGTTTGGATCTGTTGGGCATAGGTGGGGGAAACAGTGGTGACGCGATCGGCAAACTGCACCGCTGCGGCCATCGTGTTGTGACCCTGCATGAACCAGGGACACCAGGTCATCTGGTCCAGTCGCCAGCGCCAGGGCCCCTGGTAAGCAATGTTGTGAATCGTAAAGACGGTTTGGATATCGGGCGTATCGCGCATCCAGACCGGGATCATGCCCGTATGCCAGTCGTTGCAATGGACAATATCCGGTTTCCAATGGTTCCAGGCAAACTCAGAAGCTCCATTGGCAAAGAAGGTGAACCGCCAGTCTTCGTCTTCGCCGTAATAGATGCGATGGGGGTCAAAGGCAGGATGACCAAAGAGATACAGGGGGACATCGGACTTGGGGAGCGTCGTCTGATAGACGGCAAAGTCCTGGAACATCGCCGTGCCCCACCATTCCGGCTCCTCGGGAATTTCCAGCATTTGGTTCAAGAAACCGTAATAGGGCATGAAGATGCGTACATCATGGCCAAACTTGCGCAGGAGCTTCGGCAGGGTTCCAACCACATCGCCCATGCCACCCACCTTGGCCAGGGGAGCAACCTCAGCAGCAACAAACAAAATTTTCATATAAATACCTCAAAGCAGGCGCGTCTCAGGGGTGAACACAATGTAAATCAATGCCGAGTCTGCGAATCAGTCCAGGTTATCATTCTGCCGAGGACATTACAGCTCTGCCCAACATCCACTCGTGCAACCGCCGAGACGCACGCAATGTTCACGAATCCATCTTGATATATGACTATTTGTTAACAGTCTTTGCTAAATGTTAACGTCTAGGCGTCAATTTGCTAACGCTTTTTTTGTTTCGGTCGATGCAATCACCATTCTGTCGCGTTAGCGAGCATCGTCTGCTGCGTTGCCCCCTGACAGCCAAACCCTGGCCCCATAGGGACATAAGGGTTCTGGTGAGAATCCCAGCCGATTGATGATTTCCGAATTGATCCTGCACGGAGTCACGCCGCATCAGCACCAAAATCCGTCACCCCCTCAGTTTTCGACTGTACTCAGGTTGTACTGTCGACGACCGTCGGCAAGCGCGTCTCTAGTTTTAAGCAATTGCGGCCATTCACCTGAAGTTGATATTCCACCTTGTCCATGAGGCGATTCATAATCAACCAACCATAGCCCCCTTCTTGGCGCTGTTCCGGATTCGGCGGCAGATAGGTATCGAGATCATACCCTTCACCGTGATCCCAAATCTCTAAGGCAATGTCTCGCTCCTGAAGCTCCAGTTTGAGCAAGACCGGAATCTGCGATTGCTCACGGTGGGCGTGGCGCACCACATTGGAATAGGCCTCGACCAACGCCAGGCGCAGACGATTCGACTGGCGTGGCCAATCGACAGAATCACCGAGTTCAGCCTGCAAGCAATCCAGGAGCCATCGTTCAACCACGGTTAAGAATTTAAGATCGCTGGGAATGTTCAGCTCTGTTTTCATGGGTTACAGAACCTCCAGGGATAAGAGAGTTTGATCATCTTCTTGTTCTTGATTGGTGCAAGCGCGGAACCGTTGCAAGAGTTCCTCAATATTGAACGCGTCTGGACTCTGAAGGATGAGCTGCCATAACCCCTCCTGATTGAGCATTTGACCTAGCGGTAAAGCAGGGGAGAGCTCCTGAGGAGGAGACGTGAGCACCGTAGCCTCAGTAATACCGTCACTGGTGAGCAAAAACACATCGCCACGATTGAGTGTTCTGGAACCAATCGTTCCACGCCATTCCGGCAAGATGCCCACCGGAATGCCGCGATCTTTGAGGTAGTCCGGGGGGTGCGGCGTCTCTTGCTGCACAACTTGGGCATGGGACCAAACCATCGGGTAGAGATGTCCCGCATTAGCATAGACCATATGGTGTTCACTCGGACGATAGCGGGCAATCACCATTGTAATGAAGCAGTTGGTACTGAAGAGATCTTCATTCATAGTGATATTCAGGTTGCGCAGTACCGTCTCGGGTTCTGGCGAAACCTCTTGGGAAAGTTCTCGCCGCAGAATGGAGATGGCACTGGCCATAAACAAGGCTGCGGGAACGCCCTTGCCAGACACATCCCCCACCGCCAACCACACATCCCCCTGGGGATGGACGTAGACCTCGAAGAAGTCGCCCCCCACTTCCCGTGCCGGATCGCAGCGGGCTTGCACATTGACTGCTTCCGTATCGCCCCAACCCTGGCGCAGGAGGTTCCGTTGGATTTGCCGGGCTACTTCGAGTTCGGCCCGCATTTTCTCGGCCTGTTGCTGGGTTTGTTGGTAGAGGCGAGCTTGGGAGAGGGCTAATGCCGCTTGATCTGCCACCGATTCCAGGAGCTGAATGTCCGCTTCGGTTTGCAGAGTTTGTTGGGCATCATCTTGCTGCATATAGAGGACACCAATCACGGTCTGCTGTACGGTCAGGGGCACCGCAACCTCAATGCAGTCTTCGGTGATCTTGTGCTGTGTTTGAGTGGTTTGGGCAGCTTGAGCCATCATCTCCAGCATCTCGGGCGTCGCTGCGGCGGTCTCGGGGACGATGGATTCATCGGTATCGAGCAGTTTTTGTCCTTCCACCAGGCGCAGGCGACTGCTGTTGGCTTCAAAGGTGTTGCTCAATGTGGTAACAACGGCGCGTAAAACATTTTTGTAGTCCAGCGATTCGCGGATCGTGCTGGTGACCGCATTGAGAATTTCTTCCCGCTGGAGCGCACGGCGCAGTTCGTTGGTGCGTTTCTTGAGGACAAGATAGGTCTCCGAAGCCTGCTGCACCAGAATCTTGAGGTTCTCGGGGTTCCAGGGCTTGGTGATGTATTTAAACACCTTGCCGGAGTTGATGGCATCGACAAGATCCTCAACATCGGTATAGCCCGTCAGGAGAATTCGAATGGTATCGGGGAAGCGATCGACGGTTTTACTCAGAAACTCTGTCCCGTTCATGACCGGCATCCGCTGATCAGAGATGATCACCGACATTTCTCCTTCTTTTTCGAGAATATCAAGAGCACTCAGCGCACCATCGGCCTTAAAAACCTTGAAGTCACGGCGGAAGGTGCGATAGAGCAAGTCCAGATTGTCTGGCTCATCATCCACAACCATCAACTTCAACTTTTTGGCGCGGGCCTGGTTCATTAGCTCTCCACGAGAATTAGTTTTACGAGACGCTCAGTCGCAGAAATTAATTTGGATTGAAGCTAGAGGGGGGCTTGAATCTACTGAAACTTACTGATGACTGGAGGGGCACTCAGGATGAACTTTAAAGAAACTATACCACTTTCATCAATGCTCCTCTAGTATTTCAGAGGGGGCAAGCGAGAGCCCAAGGGCGGCCGGAGATAAGGTCAATAAGGGGTCAACAGACAGCGCACATGAATTCATCCACGGATCTGCAGAGGGGATTTTCTGGGGAGCTAGAGCTGCCTCCTGCCCAAGAGCCGGGTCGTGAGGCCCTCGCCAATATCAAGACGCATCTTGATGTGGTGTTGCTGGCTCTTGAGTCTTTGGCGAATCTGGGCTCTGAGGATATTCTAGCGGCGGCCCATGCCATGGAATTGCACCATGTCATTAGCGATCGCGTCAGTCTATGGCGGCTACGCCAAGCTAACCCCCAACGCCAGAGTGCTAGTGGGCGCAAAACCTTGGATGTGGCGGAGGCGCGGGCGCTGGTGCTGATTATTGGCCATCTGGCCCAGGCGCACCAGGGCGTGATTCGTCAGGCGGTGGGCTTGCTGGAGCAGATGACGCGACAGGCGAAAGATCCCCATCGCGCAGCCGTGCTGGGGGACTATCTTGATCGCTTTAGCAATACCTATAGCGAGCGGATGAAGACGCCGGAGGGAACCGTCGTCCATCCGCAGTTGGATCAGTTGGCGCTGAAGCTCTTGATTGATTTGCTCTTTTACAGTTCACCCCAAGGAACCCGGCGACTCTGGCTGGCGCTGTTTGACCTAGCGACGAGCTCTTAAGAAATCATTACCCTTTATTGTTGTGTTGGGTTATCCCCCTTTTGTTTTGCTGATGCTCACCCTAGAACGCCGTTTTCACTTTGCTTCCTGTTCACTGATTGTGCGGGCGCGGCGATCGCTGCTCTCCCTCTGGCAACCTGCGGCCGGGCGGCGATCGCTGCGCTGGGAACTCCGCTTCTCACCCCTGACGGCCGAGGCGCAGGCGATCGTGCTCAAGGGCAATGCGTCCCAACTGCAACAACTCCATCAGGTGGTCAACCATTATCTCACTACGACCTTCCTCGCCCAGCCTAGTTCCAATGTCCCCCTGTTCGCACCCGTGGCGAAGGTATTCAAGCCTCAGCAGATGGCTCCGACCCTGTTGCTGCGGGGCTTACTGTCCCATGAACTCGTCTGTGGCCCCCTCGCCAGCAACCAACCGCAACTGCTCCTTGGTGCAACCCAACTGGCGGATCTTGCCCTGGCCCTCGATACCTACGCCCAGGCTCAAGCGAGCCAGACCCTCTGGGCACAGCCGTCGCGCCAACGCCCTTGGCAACCGATCGCCCTTGGCAGCATGGCGCTGGCTATCCTGGCTGTTTTGGGGAGTCTGTATTGGCAGCGCAGCCGTGCGCCGGTGTTCTCCTCTGCCCCCGCAACGGAAGACACAATGATTGCCAATAACCCGGAGGTGGTGCCGCCGCCGCCCTTGCCCGCCCCCACCCCGCTGGAAACTCCCACGCTGCCGGGCGATCTGGCCCAACTGGGCGAACTCAAGCCTCCGAGCGGGGTCAATATTCCCAATCGGCCGTTACCTGGCCAAAGCAACGCCACCCTGCGTCCTCCCGCCGCTGGGGGCCGTAGCAATGGGGAACAGGCATCCACCTCAACCGCCACGACCGAATCGGCAGCACCTGCCGACCCTACCGCTACCACCGTGCCAGCACCCCAAGTTCCCCCCTTGCCACCCTTGCAGGCTAATGCCGACCCTGACCTCCTGCCCGATGCGGTCGCAGAAAGTGCGATCGCTACGATGGAGCCAAACTCAGCAGACGCGCCGATCGCCTTTGCACCCGAGCAAGCGGACGCGGCCGCCCGGGGCGCAAATCAGGCCGCTCCCCCTACTTCACTGCCCCAGGTGCGCGAAGTGCAGCAATATTTTGCCCAGCGAGCGCCCCTTGGCCCCTTACCCGAGGCGGGCGTTCGCTATCGCTTGTTCCTGGGCGCAGATGGGTCATTGATGCGTCTGCGTCCGCTGGATGCGGCGGCTCGGGAAGCCCTAGACAGCCTGACTATGCCTCGCCTGGGCGTCCCCTTTGTGTCCCCGTTGGTGGGCCATCGCCAAGCGGAAATTCATCTCCATATTCAGCCTGGGGGTCGGGTCAGTACGCGTTTGGAAAAAGTTCAATGACTGCAACAATTCTTCGGAAAGCTGCAATGAATTGCCATTTTTAAGCAGCTTGAGGGCTGAACGGTCGTGACTACGTTCCCCCAGGACTCAGAATGGGGCTATTTTCTGGGCTCCCGTCGGTCGGAATACCCTCTGGGGGGATTGTTTATCCACGGTTTGAGCCGAACAATAGAGGCCTTTAATGCCGCCCGACCTATGAAAATCCTCCTCCCCTTAACCAGCATTGGCCTCTGTTGGTTGGCCTTGAGCCCCGAGAGTTTGGCCCACCAGAGCCAGGTTTCCGTTGAGCGGTTGGCAGCGGTGGAAATCACCGCCACCTATGGTAGCGACCAACCCATGCGCCAGGCTCAGGTTTCGGTATACAGTCCCGCCGACCTGCAAACCCCTTGGCAAACGGGCCAGACCAATGCCCAGGGTCAATATCGGTTCATTCCCGATCAGGATGGTGATTGGGAAGTCAAGGTGCGACAGGCGGGCCATGGTGTGGTGATGCAAGTGCCCGTAACCCAAGACGTGACCACCCTTCCGAATACTGTGCAGACCCCCACGGATGGGCCCCATGAGAGTCCCTTGCGCCAGGGGCTGATGGCGTTATCCGTCCTTTGGGGCTGTGTCGGGACGGCATTTTTCTTTAGTCGCAAGGTTCAACACGCTCAGACTCCGGCCCCGATTCACCCGGCCTCAGTTCAGCCAAGCCCATTCACCCCAGCCCGTTCTGAAGAGGTTTAATGCATATTCCTGATGGTTTTCTCCCGCCAGCGATCGCCCTCGGGGGCTATGCGGGCACGGGTGGGCTGCTCTGGTTTTGCCTCCGCCAAATTCGCCGCAGCCCCACCTCAGCAGCCCAGTTGCCCAAGGCCGCCCTGCTGACTGCCGCCTTCTTTGTCGTCTCGCTGATCCATATTCCCCTACCGCCCTTGAGTATTCATCTGGTGCTCAATGGCTTGATGGGGGTGATTCTGGGCTACTATGCCGTGCCTGCGATCGTGGTGGGGTTGTTTTTCCAGGCGGTCATGTTTGGCCATGGCGGCCTGACCAGTTTAGGCGTCAATGCCTTGATGATGGCGCTGCCGGCTCTACTGGCTTACGGGATTGTGCAATTGAGCCCGCGCTGGCAATCGACGAGCTGGTTGCGTCGGGGTTTAACCTTTGTCGCGGGGAGCAGTGCGCTCCTGAGTTCGGCGGTGTTGTTTGTGGGGCTGGCCTTGAGTACGCTCACCCCGGATCTCGATCTGGCCCTAGAGCAGCGAGCGATCGCAGTCGCCTTTCTTGGCTACGGCGTGCAAGCCCTGATTGAAGGGGGGCTCACCATGATGGCAGTGGATTTTCTGTATCGGGTGCGCCCGGAGATCTTAGATCTCCATCGGAGTTATTCCCGTTAGCAGGGAGAGCGATAAGGCAGAAGGATGAAGGCAGAAGGCAGAATTTGTAATCTCTTCGTATTAACGAAAGCAAATGCCCACCCTAACAAGGTTGTCGAGATCTTGGAAGTTGCCCTCAAGGCACGAAATACCCTGGCCCGATCGCCGCAATTCACTCTTGCCAAAACTGGGGATGTTTGAATGGGTAGCCCGCCGCTTTGAGCTTTTGGTTGGAGCAGCGCACACTGTAGGTGCGGGTATCCGGTTGGCTGGCATCCCAGGTGACGGGCGCAAGCTGGTGGCGATCGCAGACTTGCTCAATTAATGCCCGCGTGGTGAGAATTTCATCTTGTACCAGGTTATAGATGCCTTCTAGCTGTTGAGCTTGAGCAAAGGCGATCGCCCCCACAATGTCATCCAGATGAACCCAGTTGCTCCACCGTGCTCCGGTTCCCGGTCGAGTTTGACCGGCCCAACGGTTAAAGATCCGCTCTAGGGTGCGTCCGGGGCCATAAATGCCCCCCAAGCGCAGGATACAGACCTTGACATTCGGAATCTGTAAATAGGTCTGCTCCGTAGCAACCATGATCTCGCCGTTGGCGCTGACCGGGTTAGGGGGCGTCTCTTCCGTAACCCAACTCCCTTGGTGATCACCGTAGACCGAGTAGGTGCTGGTGTAGATAATTTGCTGGAGTTGGGGCAGTTGGGGGGCGAGGGCGGCGATCGCCTCAGCCGTGGGTAAATAGGTTTCGCCGTAGCTGCGTCCCCCGGAAGGTGCAACGGCAACCAGCAGGGTGTCTTGTTCATGCAGCACCCGCTTGAGTGTGGCCTGATCTTGACTGTTGAGAATGATGGCGCGATCGCAAACGGGTTCAAGTTCGGGGATGCGATCGGCGCGGGTGGTTGTGCCAGTGACGGTCAAGTCTGCGGCTTGCCATTGGGCGGCGACCCGCAGACCGACATAGCCACAGCCGATGATGGCAACATTGGTCATGGTTAAAGTGATGTGGCTAAAGGGGCTCATCTGAATGACCCAACACCATCGCAGCAATTAAACATAGCGGTGGTGAGGAATTCAGGCTACACCGACCGTATCACAGCCCGTTCCAGGTTGAGGTGAAGGATTCAGGACGCGCATCGATCATTCATCAAGCCATCCAGACCCGTCTGGAGCGATCGGCCGCGTTACGATAAAAACAACACGCTTACGGTCGAACCATGACGACGGTTGAAACGTTCACGCCCCTTCCCGATCACACCCAACTCCCCTGTGAGGATGGTACGTTTGTGTTCGCGGAGCGGGCAGGATGCCAAAACTTTCAGGAACATCCCCAGAGCATTCTATTGACGGAATCAATTATTCCTGTGTTGGATCAACTCCATCCCGATGGGCAATATTGCATCGGTCAAGATAGCGGCATCTATTGGCGCATGGTGCAGCCACCGGAACCACCCCAGCGCGGCGCAGAAGCACCCGACTGGTTTTATGTGGCAAATGTGCCGCCAACTTTAGAGGGTGAAGCCCGTCGCTCCTATGTGCTTTGGCAAGAAATTATTCCGCCGCGCATTGTGATTGAGTTTGTCTCGGGGACGGGCGCAGAGGAGCGAGATCAAACACCCTGGACAGGGAAGTTTTGGGTGTATGAAACGGCAATTCGACCCGCCTACTATGCCATTTATGAAGTCAAGAAGGCGCAGGTGGAGATATACCAGTTAGTTTCAACCCGCTATCAACTGATGCAACCTAATGCACAGGGACGTTTCCCTATCAAAGAGCTGGGCGTAGAGCTGGGCATTTGGCAGGGGCGATATCAGAATTTAGAGCTGCCTTGGTTGCGCTGGTGGGATACGGAAGGGAATGTGCTGCCCAGTGGCCCAGAACAGGCGGCGTTGGCACAAGAGAATGCGCAGCGGGAGCGAGAAAACGCGGAGCGGGAGCGCCAGAACGCGGAGCGGGAGCGTCGAAAGAACGAGCAGCTTGCGGCAAAATTGCGTGAGTTGGGGGTTGATCCGGAAAGTTTAGGGTAAACGAAGTGGGGTTGGTCATCCCATGCTTCGGTTTTGCCAATCAATGCATCAATCTTTTGAACGTATTTCTGGAACGATTAGCGACTTTTCCCGTTTGAGTAGCAAACTAGCAATTATAATGCCCACGATCGCCAACCCGGCCATGGGGTAAAACACATAGGTATAGGTTCCGAAGAGATCCCGGATTTGACCCGTCACCAACGTGCCCAG